>NZ_CAWUGC010000007.1:0-90842 GCF_963921665.1 Saezia sanguinis | reverse complement strand
TAACAAAATAGTAAAACCATTATTGAGATATCATGGCTATTCATAATATTTTGGTTGTTGACGATTCCAAAACAGAGTTGGTGTATCTGTCTTCCATATTAAAACAGCACGGTTATGCGGTACGTACGGCTGAAAATGGAGAGGAAGCCATGCAGCGCTTGCAAGAGGCTGTACCCGACCTGATTTTGATGGATGTCGTTATGCCTGGAATAAACGGGTTCCAGTTGACACGTGCGATCAAGCATAACCCTGACTATGCCAAAGTACCTGTGATCATGTGTACCAGCAAAGACCAGCCGACAGACCGTTTCTGGGGGTTAAGGCAGGGCGCTTCTGACTATCTGACCAAACCTGTTGCGGCAGAGGCGCTGTTGGCGAAAATTTCTGCTCTGAGTTGATGCCAAAAACATATAATCGGTTATGAGAGAGATGAGGGAGTAGCGCATATGCCCAAGCAGTCATTGGTAGAGTTCCAGACTCAGTTGATGCAGCGTTTGCAGACAGCTGAGGCGGCTGGTGACGTGGCAAGCTGGCTGGCGATTGAGGTGCTTGGTCATAAATACCTGTTGCCACTGGTGGAAGCCGGTGAAGTGGTTTTGCTTTCGACGATTTCACAGATTGAGTCCGTGACGCATACCAAGCCCTGGTTTGTCGGGGTGGTTAATCTGCGTGGGGCACCTTTTGCCGTGATTGATCTAGCCGGGTGGCTGGGGTTGCGTAAGGGCAAGCCGGATTTGCAGTATATGGCGCGTCATAATGCGTCTATTGTTGCTTTTAACCCATCACTTGAGATGAGTTGTGCATTACTGGTGGACCGTTTGGCCGGTCTGCGTAATGACAACGACTGGAGTGTGGCACAGGCACCGGAAGGAATGGATTATTCAGCCGAATATCTGGCTGATCAGCAAGGACAGGTCTGGCAGATTATGCGGATGTCTGACTTGGCCCGTGATGAATACTTTTTGTCAATAGAATCATAAGGATATGTTTTTAGTGGGGTGAAAGTTCAGGAAATTTAGGGGTAATTTATAAACTGTTTTGTGCAGTTGAAAAAACAGAAATTGAGCGAGCAACAATAATAATTGAAATATATGATCCAGCCGTACATTGCCTTTGTCAAAAAGGGCAGGTGGCTGTTGCATATGTTATTGAATTTGAATCAAGGATGCTGTATTGATTTGTCAGATCGGCACCTTTTATAGATAATTGTAAAAGTTTACTATGTTAATCAGCCGTGACACGGCCTCTTCGCAAGGACACAGTATGTCTCAAGGTGATGAAAATAACTTGGATACACCAACAGAGTTGACAACCGTATTGGGTGAGTATGTTTCATCTAGCTCCAAAGAAAAAGGCGCTAGCTCATCTGCATTGATCGTCTTAATCGTGATGGTCTTTGTGTTGTTAGGGATTGGTGGCTATATTTATATGCAGATGACGCAGATGTCGCAGACACAGTCGCGTTTGAGCGAACTGCAGGCACAGGTGCAAAAGACATCATCTTCAGCGTCAATGGTCCTGTCCGGTAAAAGCGATAGCTGGAACGCGCTGAATACCCAGACGACGCAGCTTAACAACCTTTGGAACGAACTGCTGGAGCCTCACAGAAGTGAACTGACGGATTCGGAGCCTGCTTACATAACATTCAGACAAGCGGTCTCGGATTTGCAGACCAGAAAAGATGCCCTTTCCAGAGCGTTTGATTCGATGACCAACAGTTCCTCTGTGGCGTGGGAGGATATTGACGAGGCGCGCGGGCGTGTCGGTACCATTGCAAGCGCTGCAGACAGGTTGAATGCCTCTATTCAAGAGGCCGGGCAGAAGATACAGGAAACTGCTCAGAAACAGTTGTTGATTCTGGCGGCTGTGGCGTTGGTTGCGGCATTGATCATCGTGGTTCTGGCAATTATTGTGATCAAGCAGATTTCAACGGTCAGACGGGGGCGTGGCCAGGAAATGAGCCAGTTAAATGCTTTGGTGGAGGACTTGCAGTCCGAAGCCGAGCAGCAAAGACATGCGGCACAGGAACAGGTGGCTGCGGCACGCCGGGTGAACGAAGCCAATCAGGCTGCTATTTTGCGCTTGATGAACGAGTTGCAGAATCTGGCGGAAGGCGATCTGACGCAGCAGGCAACGGTGACTGAAGATATCACCGGGGCTATCGCTGACTCGGTGAACTATACGGTGGAAGAGTTGCGCAACCTGGTTGCACAGGTGCAGGGTGCTACCGAGCAGGTGTCAAAAACCACAGCGGTCGTGGAGTCAACCTCGACAGAACTGCTAGCCTCTTCTGACGAGCAGTTGCGTGAAATTCGTGAAACCGGTCAGTCCGTGCTGGATGTTGCGGCGCGTATTAACAACGTGTCTACCCAGGCGCAACAGTCTGCGACAGTGGCGCGCCAGTCTCTTGAGGCGGCGGAAAAAGGGATGCAGGCTGTGCAGAATGCTATTGGCGGTATGAATACCATCCGCGATCAGATTCAGGATACAGCCAAACGTATCAAACGACTGGTGGAGTCATCGCAGGAAATTGGTGAAATTACCGACCTGATTGCTGACATTACGGAGCAGACCAACGTGCTGGCTTTGAATGCCGCCATTCAGGCAGCATCTGCCGGTGAAGCGGGACGCGGGTTCTCTGTGGTGGCAGAAGAAGTGCAGCGTCTGGCGGAGCGTTCTGCAGATGCAACGCGTCAGATTGCAACGCTGGTGAAAGCCATTCAGGGCGATATGCAGGATGCCATGGCCGCTATGGAACGTTCAACACGTGGTGTGGTCGAGGGGGCACGGCTGTCAGATGAAACAGGTACGGCGTTTACTGAAATTGATTCTGTGACCCGCAGGCTGGCATCGCTGATTCAGCAGATTGCTGAGCAGACCCAAAACGAGGCCGTCGTTGCGAACGGTGTGGCAGAAAATATTCAGCATATTTTTGCTGTGACAGAACAGACAGCGGATGGGACCAGGTCCACGGCACAGCAGGTGCGTGAACTGGCGCGAGTTGCTGAGCAACTGGAAAGGTCAGTGGCCCGGTTCAGGATTTCCTGATTTTGACTCAATAACTTCTGTTTTTCAGCAGCTAACTGTGGGAGTGTCATGTCGAATTCTGATGCAATATCTGGCGGTTCAGTGAACGCTGATCTTGATACAGTCGCCATGGTGTATGGTGAAGTGGAGCGGGTTCTCAAACAGCTCCAGAGTGCGTTACGCATGCGTGTGCATGAGCGGGCACAGGGCAAAGGATCTACAGGCTCTTCAGCAGACCAGTCTTCTTTACAAGATATTCAACGTCGTTTACACCAGAGCGAAGGGGCGCTTGAGCTGGTGAACATTCCAGCCGCAGTGCAAATGCTGGTGGCGATCAATGGGGCGGTACAACAATTCACAGACCGGCCCGACGCTTTGAATGCAGACAATGTGAACAAGGTTGACCGGGCTTGTTTCGCGTTGCTTGATTTTTTTCAGTTGCTGTTAAACGGCAAACCGGTATATCCGGTGGGTTTGTTTGCCCAGTACCGTGATGTTGCCGAGATTTCAAAATTAAACGTTCAACCTTCTGATTTATGGTCATTTAACTGGCAGTGGACGGATGTTGCACTGCCTGCGGCCAATCAGGTCAACGAGCAGGAACTCGAGTCAGCGCTGTCCAGGGTGGACAAGGTCATGCTGGGGCTGCTGCGTGGAAATCTGGATACGGCAAAAGATTTCAGAACCATTGCATTAGGGCTGGCTTATTCACCTAAAGACGAGCGTTCCGGGCAGTTTTGGGCGCTGGTGGCTGGTTTTTTTGATGGTATTGCCACGCAGTCAATTCCATTGAATATTTATACAAAACGTGCGGCTTCGCAAGTTTTAAATATTCACAAATCGTATACCCAGGGGCAAATGGAAGTCCCTGAGCAGTTTGTGAAAACGCTGCTGTTTTTCTGCGTGCCACAGCAACAGGGTGCAGGGCCTGCTACCCAGGCACACCCGGTCCTGACAGCCGTGCGCCAGGCATACCATCTGGATCAGGTCAAAATAGTCAATTATGATGCGCCGTTATATGGCCGCATTGATCCGGCGCTGATCACGCTGGCGCGTAAGCGCATTGCTGCAGCCAAACTGGTGTGGTCTTCGCTGTCTTCCGGTGAGCCTATTCCTGCGCAGTCCGTGACGGAAGCGTTTGAAAATGTATCTGAGTCGCTGCAGCAGATTATGCCGGGGAGCACGCATTTTGCTCAGGCCTTGCTGCAGGCGGTTTCGCAGATTGCTTCACGCGGGCAGATGCCTTCTCCTGAACTGGCGCTGGAAGTGGCAACCGCTGTGCTTTATGTAGAGGCACTCTTTTCAGACCTGGATTTAAATGATGCCAATTCAGAGTCTCGCTTCAATCGTTTGACGGAGAGAATGCTCTTGGTGGCCAAAGGCGGTAAGCCTTTGCCTTTGGATGCGTGGATTGAAGACTTGTATCGTCAGGTCAATGACCGTGAGACGATGGGCAGTGTTGTGGGCGAGCTCCGCACTTTGCTGGGCAAGGCTGAAGGCAATATTGACGGTTTTTTGCGCAATACTCAGAATTCTCAGGCCATGTCTCAGGCAGGGATGGATCTGCGACAGATTCACGGCGTTCTCAGCGTCCTTGGACTGGATGAGGCCGCCCGTGCGACCCTGATGATGGAAGGGCAGGTCAACTGGCTGCTGAAGAATGAATCGGCTGTTTCGGAGCAGATTGACGAGCAGCGTAAAAGCCAGATCAGCTCTTTAAGCAACAGCTTGGGGGCTCTGGGTTTTCTGATTGATATGTTGGGTTACCAGCCATTGGTGGCCAGAAAAATGTTTGTGTATGACGCCGAACATAACGAATTTAAATTCCTTATGGGGCGGGACCGCGCAACAGAACAGGATACGGCGGCTTTGGCGCAGGAAGCCCCTGCGGCTGATGAAGTGCATGAAGTCCAGCCTGATGCGCCTGAATCATTTGAGCAGGAAGCGACAGCGACTGAGCCAGAAGCAGAAGTTACCCTTGAGGAGCAGGATGAGTTCTCTGATACCGATCAGCTGACAACAGAAGAGCTGAGCATGGGGTTGATTGAAGATGCTCAGACGGCCCCTCCAGCAGCAGCGCCTCAGGATGAGCATCAGGCTGATGAAGCCGAGGCTACAATCGACTTCCCTGAAGATGCGCCGCAAGAGGAATTGTCCGTTGTTGAAGCATTGCCTGATGAGCCTGTCGTTGAGGCACCGCCGGCACCGCAGGTTATCAGTGCGCCTTTGCCCGAAGAAACCTCTTCGCACGAAGATGAAGATGACTTTGGTGATGATTTGCGAGAAATCTTTCTGGAGGAAGCGCAGGAAGTCATCGAGACTGCCCGTGCAGAACTGGAAAAGCTGAATCATAACCTGACCGACCATGAAGCCCTGGTCACTGTGCGCCGGAGTTTTCATACGCTCAAAGGCAGTTCACGCATGGTGGGGCTGACCGAGTTCGGTTCTGCGGCATGGGCATGTGAACAGTGTTTTAATGAGTGGATTGCTGAAAATCAGCCTATCCCGCATAAGCTGGTGGATTTTGCCAACTGGGCATTCGATCAGTTTGCATCCTGGGTAGATGACTTGCTGCAAGGCAAGGGCGATGGTAACTGGCAGGCTGCTGTATTTGAAGAAAAAGCCGAGGCTGAGAAAGTTGCCGGTGCTATTGCAGAGAAAGAAGCTGCCCCTGCTGAGGAAATGGCTGCAAGTGTTGCAGAGCACAGCGAAAGCACAGATGAACAACCCACAGTGGTTGAACTGGAGTCTTTTGATGAGCCGACTGTCACACCGGTTGACACTGCTGAAGAAGAAGCATCCATTGTCACGGATTCCCAACCACCGCAGGATTGGGCTTCTACACAGCCGATCAGCTATGAGGAGCAGGAAGAGATTCTGGCTCAGCCGATGGCGGTGCCTGAAGAACGTGTTGAAGCGCCGTCGAGTGCAGCAACATTTGACAATGGTATCGATTTTGCTGATGAAAGTACCAGCCCTGTTGCCAAGGATGAACAGCCTGCAAGCGAGCCATCGACGCAGGAGCTTTCTGCAACAATTGAGCCACTTGTTGAGCCGGAAGATACATTACAGGTAGACGAAGATAGTGCAGTGCCGGTCAAGGCTGAAGATGTTGTGGCAGCCTCGGTACCGGAACCGGTTGCAGAACCGCAGTTGGAAGTGCATGAGCCCGTTGTGGCTTCCTTGGCAGAGCCCCTGCCAACAGATGCAGTGACGGCTGAAACGCCAACTGAAAGTGCAGCAGAAGCACAACAATATGTTGCGGCTGAACCGGTGTCTGAGCCTGAGCACGCCGTACAAACCATTAAGGTGGTTGCTGGTGGCATTGAAGTCAATGAAGCGCTGTATCATCTGTATATTGATGAAGCCAGTGCCCGCATTGAACTGCTGGAGGCTTCGCTGGGGCGGTGGCATTCCGAAGGGGATCCGTATGCGCTGGAGCAGGCGCAGACTTCTGCCCGTGCATTGGCTGGCAGTTCCGCTACAGTTGGTTTTCTGGGGCTTTCCAGCTTTGCCAGAGATCTGGAGCGCGCGCTCGAACATTACCGCTTGACAGCGCTTCGCGCTGGCGTTCCTGAGGATCGTTCAGCAACCCAGGTTTTGGAACGGATTTGTCTGGAGTTCCGCCGTCTGCTGGATCAGTTTATCCATGGCCGGCTGGATATTCCTCATACCGATCTGATTGTTGCACTGTACCAGTTCAAACAGACCAATTTTGAAGCGGTACAGGGTGCAGTAGCTGAGAAACAGCCTGTTCATGAGCATGCCTCGTCTGCGGTTGTTGCGACTGATGATGTAGAGTCCATGCCGATTGAACATGTGGCAGAGGTACCTCAATCTCATCAACATGAAGTTGAAGAGCCACTTACGGTCACAGATGCCGATTTGGCAGATGATTCAATTGATGTTTCTGTGTCAGAGGAAGAGCAACCGGCAGATGCATTCGATGAGGATGGCGAAGACAGTATCATTGTGGATGAGTCTTCTGATGTACAAGCCGCTGACGATGCAGAATCTGACGTGGAAGTGGTGGAAGAAATTGCGCCGGAAGATTCAGCAGAAGAGATCGTCGTAGACGAGCCTGCTGATGAGCAGGATGCAGAAGTCGTGACAGTCACGGATACTGTTGACGTCTCGGATGTTGCAACAGCACCGATTGTTGAATCTGCTTCTGATTTAACAAAAGTAGATCCGCAAGAAATTGACATTGTCGGTACGGAACTGTTTGCGTTCTTCCGCAATGAGGCAACCGGTTTATTGAGCCGGGTGGAGCAGGGATTAAAAACATGCGCACAAACAGGAGCGGGCGATAGCCTGCTTGATGTGCGGCGCGCTTTACACACCTTTAAAGGCAGTGCCCGCTTGGCAGGTGCAATGCGTTTAGGCAATATGGTGCAGGCGCTTGAGCCGGTTGTCAATCAGCTGTCTGAACGCCAGCCGATGGATTCTGGCCTGCTTGAAGGCGCATTGCATCAGCTGGATGCAGTTCGGGCTGAGTTTGATCTGTTATGTCAGGCTGCAGACCAGGTCTCTGAAAGTGCTGCACCGTCTGTGTCAGGTGCCGAGCAGCAGCAAAGTGTTGATGAGGTCCGTTTGGCCTATGCAAGACTGAATCCTGAAGATCGGGCTGCTGTTGGTACAGATCTGTTTGACATATTCAAAGAGGAAACGCAGGATCTGTTGCCCCGTATCAGTTCGGGGTTACGTGAATGGTCGGATGAGCCCGATGATCATGCTCCGCTGATTGAAGTGTTGCGGGCTCTGCATACGCTGAAGGGCAGTTCTCGTCTGGCAGGTGCGATGCACTTGGGCAATATGACGCATGAACTGGAGACCGCGCTTAAGAATGTCAATGAGCAACAGCAGGGGGCATCAGAACAGGTTCAGGATGTCCTGGGTCGTTTGGACGATATTGAAACTGAATTTGATACATTGTGTGACGCTGCAGTAGAAGTAGCTCAGGGGGTTGTTGACCTTCATGCGGCTGCACCTGCAGATTCATCTGCTGCACCGCAGCCGGTACAACCTGCAGTTGTGGAGCCAGTTACGGCTCCGGCTCAGCAGGTTGCAGAGCCTGTTAAGGCTGCGCCAGCACAAAAAGCTTCTGACGCGGTAGCCGCTACATCGGGCATTCCGGTTGATTCTGCTGTTTATCGGCTGGATCCGCAGGACTGCGCAGCGGTAACGACAGATTTGTTTGCTATCTTCAAAGAGGAAACCAATGAACTGTTGCCCGCCATTGAAAGCGGTTTGCGGCATTGGGCTGAGTCTCCCAAGTCATCCCGTCTGGTGGAAGCACTGCGTGCTTTGCATACGCTTAAGGGCAGTTCACGGTTAACGGGTGCCAAACGGCTGGGCAAGATGGTTCATGCGCTTGAGTCTACGCTCAAGATCATGGAGAACCAGCAGCCTTCTGATGAAGAGTTTAACAGTATCCATGACCAGTTTATACAGATTGAAGGCGAGTTCGATCTGTTGTGCAAGGCCGAGCAGGAGATCAGGAGCGGGCAGGTATTGCCGCCTGTTAATCAGCCTGATGCGGCTCAGGATGCAGATATTTTGCCGCTGGTTACAGAAGTGGCCAGTACTTCCGCTTTGTACCCATTGGAGGCAACAGACCGTGATGCTGTAGGGGCTGAGATCTTTACCTTCTTTGGTAAGGAAGCACAGCGACTGACACCGGTGATTGCTGAAAAACTCGATCCGTGGGCGCAGAGCCCCGATTCGGGCCTGCCGCTGGTGGAAGTGCTGCGTGCACTGAATACACTGCGTGACAATATCCATTTGTCTGGTATCGGCCGTCTGGGAGCGTTGACTCAGGAGTTGAATGCTTCGTTGAAAGAGTTGATCGGTACCACACCCGAGGTGGATCAGATTGGGCATGTGATTGATCAGTTCAACGAGGTTGAGCTTGAACTTGACAGGCTTTACAGAGCTTCGGCAGAGGTTCGCCATCAGACCTATCGGCCGGTTCCGTTGTATGCAGAACAACTGATGCAAAAACTGTTTGGGCAGTCAGTTGCTGAAATGCATGATGTTTTGGAGAAAGAGCATTCTTCCAAGATTGTCGAAGCAAAAAGTGTCCCGGACCAGGTAACACCTGAGGTAGAGCCAGTGAAAGCCGAACCGGTGAAGGCGGAGGAAATTCCGGCGCCGGTTGTGGAAGATGTGACGCTGGCAGATCAGCCCAAGGTGATGCCGCGAGCAATCAAGCCTACGGCTGCACGTGCGGTCGGGATTGTCAGCTCAGGGCAGTTGCTGCGTGTGAAAGCCTCCTTGATTGACGAACTGGTGAACAAGGCTGGTGAAGTGAACATGCTGCGCAGTCAGCTGGCCGCGGAAGTACGCCAGTTGAAGGATGTGCTGTTGCAGGAACTGAGCACCAACCTGGAGCGCCTGCGTGTTCAGTTGCGTGACGTTGAGTTGCAGGCAGAGACGCAGTTGGCATCCCGCATGGAGTCGGCCCGTGTTGAAGGGCATGGCTTTGATCCGCTCGAGTTCGACCGCTATACCCGTATTCAGGAGCTGACCCGCATCATGGCCGAATCGGTCAATGACGTCGGAACAGTGCAGAAAACATTGTTGCATGCAGCCACAACGGTTGAAGACGGTTTGGCGGCGCAGTCCCGCAGTGCAAGAGATCTTCAGCGTACTTTGCTGCGTGCGCGTATGGTGGAGTTCTTGAGCATTGGTGAGCGATTTCACCGGGTTGTGCGGCTGACCTCCAAAGAGTGCCAGAAACAGACGCAGTTGAATATCATCGGTGGCGAAATTGAGGTTGACCGTGCGGTTCTGGATCACATTGCACCGGCGTTTGAGCACATTTTGCGTAACTGTATTGTGCATGGGATTGAGCCGGCAGAAAAGCGTAAAGCGCTTGGTAAAACGGCTGTCGGGCAGATCACGATCAAACTGGCGCAGGAAGGCAACGATGTATCCATTTCCATATCGGATGATGGTTCCGGTCTTGACCTGCAGAAGATCCGCAAAAAAGCTGAGAGTATGAATCTGATTGAGCCGGGGTCATCCGTTTCGGATTATGACCTGGCACAGATGATATATAAAGCAGGCTTGACCACTGCGGATAAAGTCAGTGAACTGGCCGGGCGTGGTGTTGGCCTGGATATGGCGCATGCGGAAATTATCGGCCTGGGTGGACGTGTCGAAGTGTTGACCCAACCGCATGAAGGCACTGAATTCCGTATGGTAATGCCATTGACTACCGCCGTAACGCAGGTGGTCATGGTGAGTGTGGCGGGGAAGACTTTCGGCATCCCGGTTAACCTGATCGAAAGCATTCAGCGCTTTTCAGACCCGGTCGTCGGCGATGCGGTTAGGCGCGGGAAGGTCAGTTATCTGGATATGGAGATACCTGCTTACTGGTTAGGCGGTTTGCTGAATCTGGCTGGAACGACACCATTCAAACTCGGTGAACGCAAGTTGCAGTGGCTGGTTTTACGCAGTGCTGGCCAGCAGGTTGCCATTGCGGTCGACCATATCATTGGTTCACAGGAAGTTGTGATTAAGAATGTGGGGCCTCAGTTCGCTCACCTGACTGGCTTTTCCGGGCTGACAGTGCTTTCGGGGGGCAGAATCATTCTGATCTATAACCCTGTGGCGTTGGCGCGCTCTTTTGGCGATAACGGCCAGTTGTCTGCTATTGTGCAAGTGCCTCAGGATATGGTGATTCCTGCAGATGTCACTGCAAGCGAAGTTGGCAGCAGTGGTGCTGTTGCAGCACTGGAAGAGGCAGAGACTTCACGTACGCCGCACAGTAACAAGGTTCTGGTGGTTGATGACTCCCTGACCGTACGCCGTGTGACGCAACGCTTGCTCGAACGTGCCGGCTTTGAGGTCGCTTTGGCTAAGGATGGGCAGGATGCATTGAATCAGATTCAGGCAGAAATTCCCGCACTGGTTCTCAGCGATATTGAGATGCCGCGGATGGATGGGTTTGAGTTGGTGCGCAGACTGCGCTCACATTCTGAAACCCAGATGCTGCCTGTGATCATGATCACATCGCGTATTGCCCAGAAGCACCATGATTATGCTAACGAACTGGGGGTGAGCCATTATCTGGGTAAACCTTATGTGGAAGAGGAACTGCTCAAGCTGGTACACCGCTATGTGAAGCAGCAGTCATCCATCATCCATTGATGGCATAAAAGAAAGCGTTGTTAGCATCAAAACCCATGGCATTGCGCCATGGGTTTTTTGTATGTTTGTTATGAATCCGCTTTCTGTAAAGTATATTTATCCAAGAGCTGCTGTTGTGCAGCGCTACATGCCCATATGCTATACGTCATTGGTATACCGTTGAAGGCATAAAAAAGGCATCTCCATGAAGAGATGCCTGACAGGAAAATGATGTCAGCCAAGTGACATCTATTGCTTAAAATGCAAACCGATAACCTACGTTAATCTGCTTGCTGTCAAAACGGCTGCCGTTGGTATAGCCCAGTTCTGCAAACAGGTTATGAGCCTTGTTGAACTGCGCGTTGATACCTATACCCAAATCCAGCATGGATTGCCCGAAATCATGGCTTTCTTTGCTGTAGTTCAGTGTGTAAGAGGTGTTACCGCTGAATTCATGCAGATAACCAACCTTGATGTAGGCATCCACCGGATTATCATTTTCTCTGATAGCATAGCCGGCCAGTACGCTGGCCCTGAGCATGTTGGAGTCGTATGACCCCAATCCTACCCTCAGGCCATTGGTGCTGTGCACTGTATCGCTGCCCTGATGGCTGTAAATGTACTGCAGTTGTGGTTCCAGGTAAAAGCCCTGCTTGTTGCTATTGTCCTGCAGATAAAACCGTTTGCCGCCTTCAATGGAAAAGCTGAAGCCGTTGGTACTGGCCGAGCCGTGAATCATGCTCATCTGGGTGTCGACAACATCAAACTCATTTTTCATACGGGTGTAGCGCAACACACCGTCAATGTAATAATCATCGTCATTGATGTAGGTGCCATAAACGCCTACATGATAAGCCTGGGCTTTGCCGCTGCCAAATGTATAGTTGGGTTTGCCCTGGCTGTAACCACCCATCACGCCGATATATACCCGGCCATTGTCAACATCCAGTTGCGTATCTGTACCGCCCTGAATACCGTAGTAGTCCATATCGAAGTTGGTGAGCTTGCCGCCGCCAAAGCCATCAAGCTGACCGCCAAAAGTCCGGATCCAGACATCTTTGTCTGTATTGACTCCCTGGCGCAACTGCCCCATGCGTTGCAGCAGGGTTTGCATATCAATATAACCCATGAGGTAGCTGACGTTCATGAAATTGGCTGCTGCCGTAGCAGGCTGGGTAATGGCCGCTCCCGGGTTACGGGGATCGGCGGGGAGGAGTGGGTCTGCCGGTACGGCATAGAGTTCCCAGTTCTGTGTACCAGCCTGTTGGCGTACATCGTACAGGTAACCACCAAGCTCGGCCTTGCGGGTTGCCGCAGAGCCATCTGCCTGAACCTGACCGGAAAGGAATTGGGCACTGCCACCTTGTGTTTCAATGATAGCCAGGGTTTCTGTACCGGTTGTAATCTGACTGCCATCATTTTTCACATAAACGTAGTGTGTGCCAGACGTCGCATTGGTTTCTGTGACAACCAGTTTGTCAGTGACACCATTGGAGATGTCGGAGTGAAAGTACAGGGTGCCGTTGCTGCCGTTGAGGTGGTTAACGGTCAGTGTGGTATAGCCTGCGGGTTGGCCGGGCATTGGAGAGCCGCCAGCACCACGCCATTGAGCATGTTCATTCAGATAGACATGGCCGTTGCTGAGGTTCAGGTTGGTCACGTTGGAGTCGCGGGTGACATACCATTCAGAATTACCCGAAAGGTTTAAAGTGGTGGAACTGGACTCTCCTGTGATATCGTCCGGTGTGGTATCGGTAAAGATACTGCCGCGCAGAATGCTGCCTTGCTCAGCGTTCAGGGTAAAGCTGCTGGAGATTTTGTCGGTGACCAGTGCGGTTCCGCCACCGTAGGTGACGTTGAGCAGGTCTTTGCCATCTGCAGCGGTAGCGGTGCTGTCGCGCAGTGTTAATACACCGTCTTTGACCGCATCAGCCACGGTGATGGCGTAGCTGCCGCTGCCTTGCACGCCGACATCCCCCTGGTGGTCTCCAACCTGTATCAGGTGGCCGGTGGTCCAGGTGTTGTTACCGTTCAGGTCACAAAGGCTGCCAACAAGTTGGCAAAGGGTGCTGTTTCTGTTATTGCCTAAAGCAAACGATCCAGTTTGCCCATCGGTTGTGATATCCACGCTTTCCAAAATGGCAGTTTGCGGGCGAATAGCAGTGCTGCCATCCTGATTGGTACTGTAGCCATTGCCAAAGTTAAAACGCACCGCTGTAGAGGCCGAGTGCAGGGTACTGCGACCTTGCTGCCCGGGTACACTCAGCATTTGAATGGTTGCGCCATCTCCCATGAGGCGAATACCGTAAGAGCTTGTGCCATCTGTCTGGATATGGGTTTCGCCATAGGTCGTGATGTTGGAACTGGAATATTGGGCACCAGGTTCTCCGCCATGTCTGAGTCGGCCTGCATTAAGACCATCAGAGATGGCGCCTGTGGTGTGAATGGTCGTGACAAAATCTGCATATTGATCTGTGTTTACCTTAACGACAGACCCGCCGGTAGCCCGGATACCACGTGCATCCATCGAGCCTGTATAAATATTGAAATGCCCGCCACCCAAGGCTGTGCTGTAACCTTTCACATCCACCGTACCAAGCTCGAAAGTGCGGATACCTGTGCCGGCATGAGAGCCTGATGAGGAGATATCACCGCCTTTGAACTCAAGAAGGGCGCCTGCCCCGCGGGCGTGAATGCCAATGCCATATGCAGAAGAGCCTGATCCTGTACTCTGGATATTGATCAAGTCCAGTTGCAACAGGCTGTTGGCGCCGGCTGACAATGCATAAGAGTTGCTGTTGCCGTTGATGGTGATGTTGGTCATTGACAGGTTGCCGCTTTTTCCTCTGATGACAACCTGTGAATTATTCGCTGCTTCAATACCGATATTGATGTTCTGGCCCGTCTGGTCGATATTGACTTCGTTGGCTTCTATCTCAATGTTTCCTCCGCTGTAGGCGTACATGCCAAACGCGCGCCCAGCTGCTGTATTGGTGGAGGTGGTTGTGATATTAAGCTGGTTGGCATAGATCTTCACACTTGAAGAGGTTCTGCTGACAATGCCCTGGGCTTCGCCATAAGTGGTTCCGGCCTGGGTGCCGGTAATGGTCAGATTATTGTTTCCGTTTGCGACCGAGCCGAAAACATAATGGCTGGATGCGCCAACAGCGCTGATTCCAGTAAACCTCGAGCCGGTTGCATCAATATCAGAAGTATTGGCCGTGATGGTCAGATCGGTGTTTTGTCCGCTCTGGTCTACCGTTCCGTTTGTGATCTGGATCTGTCGCAAATTGCTGGCAGAGTCTGATGTGCATGCAGATCCGTCTGACAAGACGATGCGGCTGTTGACATCTACTGTACAAGGTGCTGCATAGGCTGAAAATGCAGTCATGCTCAGTCCCAGAACAGATATGGCACAGGCCATCTGGCTTTTTTTGAATGGATGTTTGGTTTTCATGAAGGTCCTCTCATGTATTCAATTCATGGATATTGACTGTGCCCTTATGACAATACGTGACGCTGTTCTCATTGGTTTTTTGACAGCAGATTCGGGTAGCACCGTTATGAATAGAAATAAGCCCGCAAGATATATGCCTGCAATTGCATTGCTGATTTTTGTGAAATATTTCACATATTTATTCATAACACGTTATGTCACGAATCATTTTTGTCAATTGCACTTGTAACAATCGACAATTTTGTCGCGGAGGGTTACAGATAAGTAACTTGTCGCGCTTGGCGATGTATTTTGTGTGAACGCAATTGAAAGGTTTTCAGGCGGCAAGGTGCTGAAAATGCGCTGCTATGGGGTAGGCAGCACAGTACAGCAGTGAAAGGGTTGCGATTGCGAATGACATTTATTCAATAAGCTCTGCCGGCTTGAATTGCATGCCTTTGAAAACCAGTATCGGATTGCCTCGCTCTACCTGGTAGTGCAGCAGGCGCTGTCTGGCTTTCTGCTGTGCCTGTGCGCTTGCCTGAAGTTCCCGGAGTTTATGGGCAATCAGCATAACTGCCAGTTTTTTATTGGCATGTTGTGAACGTTCGCTTTGTACTCTGACCTGAATGCCTGTGGCAACATGGGTTGCCCGGATTGCAGAATCGGTTTTGTTGACATGCTGCCCGCCAGGGCCGCTGGCGCGCATGGCCTCAAAGAGAATGTCATTTTCCAACTGATGGCTGGCTGGCAACGGTATCGCATGGATACCGATGAACCAGTTTTTACGCTTGTGCGCAGGGCGGTAGGAGCTCTGGCAAATCCATTGAACAGAGCCACACCAGCGCTGACGTAGCTGTTCCGCCTGCAGTCCATGCAGCGACAGTATGATAGAGCGGTAGGTACCCGGAGCAGGGCCGGCAATTTGTTCAACCATTTGCAGGTCGATATGCAGTTTCCCGGCTTCATGAACCAGGCGTTTGAAAGCATGTGCCACAGCCAGGCAGCATTCCACAGGCCCATTGGCGGAAGATATTTGAATCAGTATCATGAGGTTACATCTCCCGTTGTGTTTTGTAGGTGAGCACGGGCTTGAGCCTGGCGATTCTGGTGACCAGTCCGGCGCCTTCGAGTGCATGAATGACCGTATCAATGGATTTGTAGGCCTGAGGCGCTTCTTCATAAACCAGGTCGTGATTACAGCAGATCAGGCGTGATCCCAATGCGGAGCGTTTCAGTTGTGCCACACTGAAACGTTGCAGGCGTGGTTTGCATTCCGAGCGCATCCATTTACGCCCGGCGCCATGTGCCAGTGAAAGAAGCGCTGCTTCGCTGGCCTGTCCTGTTACAGGCTGCACGACATAACTGTAGTCTCCCCGTGAACCAGGAATGACAATGGTTCCCTGATCTGCTGGTGCAGCACCTTTGCGATGCAGCCAGCCTTTTGCGGGGCCGATTTGAGCCGGGGTAATCGTGTTGTGAAAAATATCCAGTGCCTGTTGGCCGCTTGCATGCAGACGCTGCAGAAAGCGCAATGCGATAAGGTGGCGGTTATCTCGCGCCAGCGCCAGCGCAGCATCATGCTGTTGCAGATAGCTGGCAAATGCAGGCTGATTATTTTGCAAACCCTGATGCCCGAATTCGCCGATGTGCGCCTGCAGAATCTGCTCACCCAGACCGCGAGAACCGCTGTGGACCAGCAGTTGCAGGCATTTAGCGTGAAGCCCCATGCGTTCGGCAGCAGCATGGTCATACAGCGTATCAATCTGCTGCAATTCCGCAAAATGATTACCACCACCAATGGTGCCGGAGGCATTGGTGGATATAGCGTTGCACAAGCGGTTTTTTTTCATGTCGTTTAATGGCTGGTCAATACTGCCCAGTTGTTTTTGTGCCTTGTCAAATTTGAATTGCCTGTTTTGAATATCTGTTTGCCACAGTGCCATACCGCAGCCAATGTCGTTTCCGACCAGAGCCGGGTATATGCAGTCAGTGGAAAAAAATGCAGCGCCAACAGGGTAGCCCCGGCCGGGGTGCAGGTCCGGCATACCTGCAACTTGCAGCATGCCTTGCAGTTGCGCTGTGGTTTCGAGTTGTTGCAGTGCCTTGCCTTCTATCCAGGTATCGGGCGCTGCAACAAGCGTCGCTTTTTGAGAAAGCGAACGTAAATAGTTGCCCATGATGAATCCTTTTGGGTTTCAGTCTGCTGAAGTGAAAACGAACGCTGGCTGCACGTGCTGAATGAACGCGCATGCCAGAGCAACCCCAAAGTCAGCGGGGAAGCAGATCGTTTTCAGTTAAAGTGGTGGTGCAGATCTGAAGGTGGTGGACACCCTACCGGAAAGATTCGATAGCAGGCTGTGATGAGCCGGAGAATACTTTTGGAAGAATGCTTAAACCAGAGCGGCAGAACTGCAAATGGTGGTATTCAATCGCATGATGAAACGCTCCTTTGCAAGTTATCAATGAATAGCGGCATTCTCGAGGATAGCAGATGCTTTGTCAATTTTGAGGTTGGTGAGAAACAACAGCCTCACTCATTCTAGTGTGTGTAATTTCTTGCAGCGCTATCTCATGAAATGTTCTGAAACAGCTTCTGAACGGTTTGCAGTTCTTCCTTCCCGCAATATTCAAACGCAGACGGCAGTTCATTATTTTTGATGAGCTCGCTGACCACTTCAGAAATGCGCTGATGGGTGAGCCGGTCAATCAGGAGCATACTCGGATCGCAGAAGTAGGCACCATGCAGGCATTCACCGGTAGCGGCAAAGGAGCGACGCAACGTTCGCACATTGGTGTAGGTGTATACAGTGGTGACCCAGTGGGAGCCGTCTTCAAAGTAAAGATGTACATCGGCATTGTTATCGTCTGGATTGTTTTCAGGAGACAGGTGTCCGGGTGGAATCCATATCACATACTTTTGAGGGTGCTGGGCATTTTGGGGCATATTCTTTGACATTTCAGGATGTGAATCATGTATTTGCAGGACTCAGTATATAAACATGAATTTATTGCTGTTGACAGCGTATGCATGAAGAAATGTAAATGATATCAGGACTATTTTTTGAGGCTTTGAGAATGAGAATACATCCACCTGTTTGCCTGCCGAAAAGGAATAAGCAAGTATGATGATAAACCCCGATTTTCGGTGCCCATATTCCTGTTGCCAGTGTTGCAACACAATGCCGGGTCAGCTAAATCATGCAGGGCTTGGTACACTTGGAATAGCCTTTCCAGATGATTCTGTTTTAACTGAATGCAGTATGCTTTGAAAGGTTCTAAAGGAGATTTTGTGTTCCGTTTTTTTGAAAAGTTGGTTCAGCCGTATCCTGATACACAGCCGGAAGCAGCGCCACGCAACTTTTTTGCATTTGTCTGGCAATGTACCAAAGGGGTCAGGCCTTATATTGTTTTGATGACTTTTTTCGCAGCGGTTGTCGGCGCTTTTGAAGCGTTGCTGTTTGCCATGCTGGGGCATGTGGTGGACTGGCTGGCCGAGGTCAAACCAGATCAGCTCTGGATACAGGAAGGAAGAACGCTTTTGATTCTGGCAACCATCATGGTGGTCAGTATTGCGGTGGTAACGCTGGGAACAGTAATCAAACATCAGACCATTGCGGGTAATTTTCCGATGCGGCTGCGCTGGAATTTTCACCGGCTGATTCTGAACCAGAGCATGAACTTTTTTCAGGATGAATTTGCCGGGCGCGTTTCTGCCAAGGTGATGCAGACTGCGCTGGCGGTGCGTGATGTGTGCATGATACTGGCAGATATTCTGGTGTTTGTGACAATTTATTTTGTTACCATGATCAGCATTGTCGGCGGTTTTGATCTGTGGCTGTTACCGCCGTTTTTGTCCTGGCTGGTGTTGTATGTGATTGCATTGCGCTGGTTTGTGCCGCGGCTGGCCAAAACAGCACGTGCACAGGCTGACGCCCGTTCACTGATGACCGGGCGTATCACCGATGCGTATACCAACATCACCACCGTGAAGCTGTTTTCGCATGCGGGCCGGGAGGCGGATTATGCACGCTCGGCCATGCAGGAGTTTTTGCAGACGGTGCATGCACAGATGCGCCTGATCAGTGGCATTGAGGTGGTGAATCATACGCTGAGCATGCTGCTGATTCTGTCGACTGCCGGTGTGGCGCTGTTGTTGTGGACACAGGGGGCTGTAGGCGTAGGCGCCATTGCAGCGGCCACCGCGATGGCGTTGCGGCTCAATGGCATGTCGCACTGGGTGATGTGGGAAATGGCAATGCTGTTTGAGCAGGTGGGCACGGTACAGGACGGCATCAATACCCTGAGCAGAAAACCCGCAGTGGTGGATAAGCCCGAAGCGGGTGTGTTGCAGGTGTCGCAGGGGGAAGTCTGTTTTGATCATGTGCATTTCAATTACGGTGCGAAAACGCACCAGTCGGTTATTCAGGATTTCAGCCTGACCATCAAACCGGGCGAGCGCATTGGTCTGGTGGGGCGCTCGGGTGCCGGCAAATCGACGCTGGTTAATTTGCTGTTGCGTTTTTATGACCTGCAAAGCGGCCAGATCCGCATTGACGGGCAAAACGTTGCCGATGTCACGCAGGATAGCCTGCGCTCGCAAATTGGCATGGTGACGCAGGACACATCGCTGCTGCACCGCTCTGTGCGTGACAACATCATGTACGGCAAGCCTGACGCTACTGAAGAGGAGATGATTCATGCAGCCCGGCAGGCTGAGGCCGATGAGTTTATTGCGCACCTGATGGATCAAAAGGGGCGCAAAGGGTACGATGCCCATGTTGGTGAGCGTGGTGTGAAGCTCTCCGGCGGGCAGCGGCAACGCATTGCAATTGCGCGTGTCATGCTTAAGGATGCGCCGATTTTGCTGCTGGATGAAGCCACCAGCGCACTGGACTCTGAAGTGGAGCAGGCGATTCAGGACAGCCTGTACCAGCTGATGAAAGGCAAAACCGTAGTGGCTATTGCCCACCGGCTTTCCACCATTGCCGCGATGGACCGGCTGATTGTGCTTGATCAGGGCAATATTGTGGAAGAGGGCACCCATGCCAGCCTGCTGGCGCAGGGCGGCTTGTACGCGCAGCTATGGGCGCACCAGAGCGGTGGCTTCCTGCCGAATGATATGTGATATGTAAATGCATGGAGCAAGATGAATTTATACCGGCATATTGAATCGGCAACGGCCCGCGATATCGATGCTGTTGCCGATCTTTATACCGGGTTGAATGCGCATCTTGAACGTGTGTATGCTGAACCCTGGTGGCGCACGGGCATTTATCCTGTGCGCGATACCGCTTTGCAGGCGCTGGCAGAAAAAAGTCTTTTTGTATGGAAAGAAGAGGGCGTGGTTGCCGGCACTGTGATTTTGAACCACACACCTGAAATTGCTTACGATAAAACAACGGCCTGGCGGGTGCAGGCGCCAAATGAAGACATACTGGTGGTGCGCACGCTGGCAACGCACCCGCATTATTTCAGGCGGGGCATTGCACGCGCGATGCTGGAGTTTGCAAAAGATTACGCACGGCAGAAGGCTCAAAAATCAATCCGTCTGGATGTTTTTGAAAAAAATGAAGCCGCAATCAGACTATACCGAAGTGCCGGGTTTCAATACATTGATACGGTAGACCTGGATATTGATATTCCCTATCTGAGGCAGTTCTGTCTGTTCGAGTATCCGCTATGACCACTGCCTGAATCCTGCTGTTTATGCATTCCATAAAAAAACACCAGGCCTTTTCGGTCTGGTGTTTAGTGCCTGTGGGGTCAGGGCGTATTGTTATTTTTCGTTTTTATATTTTTTTGGTTATTTTGTTTTGGCTTTAACGGCTTCTCTCACGCCTTTGCCATAGGCTGGGTCAATCTGGTCAAACAGTTTGGCCTGCCGCTCAACGATTTCAGCCGGAACGCCCTGCATGGCATCGGCAATGTTGTTGTACAGGCGCTGGCGCTGTTCTTCATTGAACAGTTTCCACAACGCGCGGGGCTGGCTGAAGTCGTCGTTGCCTATGCGGTGGTTGTAGCGGTCTGCATCACCGCTGATTCTCAGCGGCGGCTCTTTCAGGCTGGGGTCTTCAACCGGGCCATTGAATGAGTTGGGCTCATAGTAGGCATCAGCGTTGGGCATGTTGGGTGTAAACCGCATGGCGCCGTCTTTATGGTAATGGTGAACCGGGCAGCGTGGCGCATTTACCGGCAGTGCTTCGTAATGGGTGCCCAACCGGTAGCGGTGCGCATCGGCATAGCTGAAAATACGTGCCTGCAGCATTTTGTCGGGAGAAAAGCCGATGCCGGGGATGATATTGGACGGGCTGAACGCAGCCTGTTCAATTTCCGAGAAATAGTTTTCCGGGTTGCGGTTAAGCTCGAGCACGCCTACTTCGATCAGCGGATAGTCGGCATGCGGCCAGACTTTGGTCAGGTCAAACGGGTTGTAAGGTGTTTTTTCGGCTTCCATTTCAGGCATGATCTGCACATACATGGTCCATTTGGGGTAGTTGCCTTTTTCAATGGATGTGTACAGGTCTTCCTGTGTGCTTTCGCGGGTTTTACCAACGACTTCGGCAGCCTGTGCGTTAGTCCAGTGCTTGTGACCCTGCTGGGTTTTGAAATGGAATTTCACCCAGAAGCGCTCGCCCTTGGCGTTCCAGAAAGAATAGGTGTGTGAGCCGAATCCGTCAATATGGCGGGCGTCTGTGGGCAGGCCGCGGTCTGAGAACAGTATGGTGACCTGATGCAGAGATTCAGGGGAGAGCGACCAGAAGTCCCACATGGCTGTCGGTGAGCGCATATTGGTACGCGGATGGCGTTTCTGGGTGTGAATGAAATCGGGAAATTTCATGCCGTCACGGATGAAAAATACCGGTGTGTTGTTACCCACCAGGTCCCAGTTGCCCTGCTCAGTATAGAACTTCAGTGCAAAGCCGCGCACATCACGTTCGGCATCTGCCGCACCCATTTCACCGGCGACGGTGGAAATACGGATCAGCATGGGTGTTTTTTTGCCAACTTCGCTGAATACGGTTGCTGCAGTGTATTTGGATATGTCTTTGGTGATGGTCAGCGTACCATAGGCGCCGGTACCTTTGGCGTGTACGGTACGTTCAGGAATGCGCTCGCGGTTCTGGTGTGCCAGTTTTTCGATGAGCTGGTAATCCTGCATCAGAACGGGTCCGCGTGCCCCTGCGGTAATGCTGTTCTGATTGTCTGTGATCGGGGCTCCGGCTGTTGTCGTCTGGACGGGTCTGGTTGTTTTCATCGTCGGATCCTTTCATGTAGTTGACGGATGTTTTATTGATAGATTCTATTGTAATTCATAATCAATTTAATCAAGCTATTGAATTTTGTAATGAAACCCATGCAAATTGGTTATCAGGGTTGTTTGGGAAAAGCAAAGAACGATACCGAATTGCTCAGTCGGGGTTGACATATGTTTGTCACGATTTTTATCTACAGTACTGCTTATACCATACAACCTGAGGTATAGCCATGTTAAGTGTTGATGCTGTATTGCAAGATCTATCACAGGGCAAAAGTGTGTCTTCATGGAAAAGAACGCTTTTGAAAAAGCTTTTGCATGAAAGCCGGTTTACTGAATTTGCTGAGAAGTATCCGCATTTGAGAGGTATCGACAGCGTCGAGCAGATTCTGGATGAAGTGGGGCCGCGAGCAGAGGTGGTTGATGGCGGTTTGGAAAATATCCCGAGCGAAGGTCCCGTGGTGCTGGTTGCCAACCATCCTCTGGGGGGGCTGGACGGTTTGGTCCTGTTGAAAATTCTGTCCAAAGTTCGCCCGGATATCAAAGTGGTTTCCAACCAGTTGCTTCAGTATCTTGAACCTTTGCGGAGTTTGTTTCTGGGGGTTGACAATATCGGCAACCGCACCAGTCGCAAGCAGGTGGAGCAGGTGCAGGCGCATTTGCAGAACAAGGGTGCATTGATTTTCTTTCCTGCGGCAGAGGTTTCACGCCTGAAATTGAAGGGTATACGCGACGGCCAATGGGGTACCGGGTTTATCCGCTTTGCTGCCAAGGCACGTGCGCCGATTGTTCCCATTCATATTGCGGCGCGAAACAGTGCATTTTTTTATTTCGCCAGTTGTATTTACAAGCCTTTGTCTACCGCGTTGCTGGTCAGGGAGATGTTTAACAAAAAAAACAAGTCCTTGAAAATTCGCATCGGTCGCAAAATTCCTTATGACAACTGGCATTCGGGGCGTATCCATCTGGCAGAACTGGCCGGGCGTTTTCGCAACCACACGTACCGGGTGGGGGCCAACAAGCCGGACGGGTTTTTGACAGAGGCGCCGATTGCGTTGCCTGAAGACAGAATCGTGCTGAAAAAAGCGATTGAAGCCTGCGCCCCTTTGGGGCAGACTCCGGATGGAAAGGTGATATACCTCTACCAGCGTTGCGGTGCGGTGAATGTGCCGGTTTTGCGTGAGCTTGGTCGCTTGCGTGAAGTGGCTTTCCGTGCCGTTGGCGAAGGTAGCGGCAACCGCCGCGATCTTGACCGTTACGATGACATGTACCACCACCTGATTTTGTGGGACCCACAGGCTCTGGAAGTTGTCGGCGCTTACCGTTTTATGCCTGCTGCCAGTGCATTTGAACAGGGCAGAATGGCGGATTTGTACAGCTACACACTGTTCGAATATGGCAAGGAGATGAACGACATACTTGCGTGCGGTATTGAACTGGGCCGCAGCTTTGTTCAGCCTGCCTACTGGGGGAAAAGGGGGCTGGACTACCTGTGGCAGGGGATTGGTGCTTATGTGGCCCGCTATCCGCAGTACCGCTACCTTTTCGGGCCGGTTTCAATTTCAGGCGCATTGCCTGCCGCTGCACGCGATTTGTTGGTGGCGTTTTACCGTATGTATTTCTCTGCCGCGGGGCAAATCGCATATTCCAGGTGGGCGTATCCGGCATCGGTTCCTGAGGTGCAGGCGATTTTTGATGGCAATGATTACGCCAAAGATTTAATCAGTCTTAAAACCATGTTGAACAATATGGGGTGTTCGATTCCGACGTTGTATAAACAGTATTCAGAGTTATGCGAGCCCGGTGGCGTGCAGTTTCTTGATTTTGGTATAGACCCGGACTTTAACCACTGCATTGATGGCCTGGTTGTGGTTGATATGTCGCGGTTGAAGGCGTCAAAATACCAGCGCTATATTGAGCCTTATCTGGCATTCCAGGGATGAATGGGTTGGGCATAGAGGACTGATTGCCTGCTTTGCCATGGCTGTATCCGGCTTGCCGAAAATGGCATAGAAGCGGTTATTCAGCCTATCTGCCGGCATGTACGCCGGCAGATACCGAGTCTTTTAGAAAGAGTAAATCAGATTGACGCCGGCATAG
Organism: Saezia sanguinis; assembly: GCF_963921665.1. Lineage (NCBI taxonomy): Bacteria > Pseudomonadati > Pseudomonadota > Betaproteobacteria > Burkholderiales > Saeziaceae > Saezia > Saezia sanguinis. The sequence continues at coordinate 66,885 of NZ_CAWUGC010000007.1, read as the reverse complement.
TGGCTGTAGGTATGCTTGCTGACCTCGAAGTTGTAGCTGGCAGCCAGTTGAAAATCTTTGGTGACATGCCAGACGCTGTTGATGCCCAGCCCCAGGGCGTCACTGTCGAGTTTGTCTGCATAGCTTTCGTACCTTGTCCCGGACGTGTCCATCAGGAAAAATGCCCGGGCCGAAGCCGCGTTATCGCCGTACAGTCCCGCATAGTAAATTTCGCCACTGACATTCATGTCCTTGTTATTGGTCCAGGTCAGGCTGGTGCCGGCCCTGAGGAAGTGGAAGTTTTCTTTATGCGAGTCAACCTGCAGCGCATAATTTCCCCAGCTTTCCGTATAGCTGCCAACATCAAGCCGCATGTATTCGTAGGAGAGGAAGGGGCGCATCATCCATGATTCATCAAGCTGAAAGCGGCGTCCGAAGTTGATGCCCAGATTCAGGTTGTTGGAGCTGTAGTCTGCAGAATAACTTTGCCAGTAGACGCGCCGGGTCTGGTCGTATGATGTGCGGCCATAAGCACCCAGCAGGCCCAGCTCGATCTGGCCTGGCAGAAGAGTTCCGCCATACAGAGCCACGCTCACACTTTTGGCGTTGATATCGGCGTCTGTTGAACGGTACTCGGGCCATGAGCCAAAAATGGCAAGCCCCAGGAAAAACTCCCGGTCAAAACAGTTATCAATGCCTAAGGCAATACCGGGTGTTTTCAATGTGAAGTTGCTGCCGCTGTCGCGGCTGGTGTAGCGGTATGTGGGTTTGAGCCATACGTTATGTGATTTTTCGCACTGGTCCTGGCAATCCTGCGTGGCATTGTTATCGACTGGCAGTGGCTGGTCGCGGCAGTTATCAAAGCATTCAAAATTCCAGGCAAAGCGCTCGCTGAGCATGTTGCCCATGACATTCTGTGTGGCTATACCGCTGGGGGCGGTGGTTGCCGATGATGCGCCGGTTTCCTCGTTGTATGTTTTGCTTTGAATGTATGCGACCAGATCATGTGACAGCGCATTGTTTTCACGCCAATACAGGCCATAGCGGTAGTCATAAAAGCCAGACGAGAATGCGCCTTCAGGATTGAGAATGGTGCTGCTGTTTGACAGGCTGTCGCTTGCGCGCAGGCTCAGCAAGGGGGCTTCGGCACCGGCGGGCAGTTCAAAATAGCTGAATGAACCGCCCTGGTTCATGCCGACATTGGAACCGGAGCTCAGTGTAATGTCTTTGCCATTGATCAGATGCGGCGTTGCGGAGAGGGCAAACAGGAGGTTGCTGCCCGAAGCCATGTTGAACGAGGCTGTGGTGGCATTGCGCAGATCAATATGGGCCGGGCTGTTGTTGGCACGCGCCAGATACAGGGTGCCTTCGTTGATGTTCCAGGTGGTGGCACTGGCCATGTCGTTGTGGCCTGCCAGTATCCACGTGCCGGCACCGTTTTTGTTGATGGTCAGGTTCACATTGCCAAGCGGGCGTGAATCGTATTTTCCGACTGTGTTATCGGCCTGAGAAGCCAGCGGGTCAAGCATGTTCACATTGGCGCCAGCTGCAACGTCAAGGGTGAACGCTGTGGTCAGTGCGCCTGAGGAGACGCTGCCAAAATAAATGCTGTTGGGTACGACGCCGGTTGCGCCCGGATTATGTGTATTGCCTGAAAAGGTGATGTCTTTTCCCGCATCCGCAATCAGTGTCAGGCTGGGGCCGGAGTTGTAAATGGCGCCGCCCAGGCCGCTGCTCATATCTCCTGTATTGCTTGTTGTGGCCCGGTTGTTATAAAAGCTTGCACCTTCAATGATGGAAGCGCTGAGTATGGAAATAGCGCCACCCAGGCCTGACTTGTCTGCGTTGCCGCCTGATGTGCTGGAGCCGCCTGAACCGCCTTGTGCCAGGTTGTTGCGGAATACAACGTTCTGGGCGCCGGTCATGTCCAGGCCGAGAAAGCCGATGTAAACAGCGCCGCCGTTGCCCGAGTTGGAGGCATTGAGCCCGTTGGCATTGCCGCCAATGGCCCGGTTGTTTTCAAACGTGATGTTCTGGGCATCAGTCAGATTCAATTGGGATGCATAAATGGCACCACCCTGGCCGGAACCCGCAGTGCTGTTGTTGCCTGTGCCGCTGGCGTTGCCTGCAATGGCCTGATTTCCCGAGAAGGTGATATTCTGTGCATTGCTGAGGTTAAGGGCGTTATATACATAAATTGCACCGCCTGCACCTGAGTTGCTGCCGTGTCCGTTGCCTCCGGTGGCTGTATTGTTATAAAAACCGATGTTGCTGGCGTTGCTTATGGATAGGCTGTTGGCGGCATAAACGGCACCGCCCTGGCCACTGCTGACAAAACTGTCAATCCCCTGTGCCTGGCTGTTGCGGATTTCCAGATTGGCTAGGTTGAGGGTCACATTGGATGGCGTGAAGCTGAACATGCCCCCTTTGGCTGGTGCTGTCCCGGCAGCCTGGGTGAGCACAACAGCAGAGCCGCTGCCGGACTCGACGGTGAGGGAGGTGTAGGGAAATGGCTGACCGATGAAGGACGCGTCGTCATTGTGAATGCGAATCACATCGCCATTAGCCAGTACGCCTGAAGTGACCAGGCTGTCGAGGGTAGGGTACGTCTGTCCGTTGCCTACATCGTAGGTGGCTGCAAAGGCGGTACCCGTATATAGACATAATGCGGCAGGAATGGTCAGGAAACAGATGCTTTGTTTGTTTTTAACTTTCAAATCGAACATGGTTGTTCCTTTGTATAAGGGAATCAAGTCATCGTGGTAGCAATAAATTCATACGGTACTGCATGGGCAGTTCACCGGTGGGCATATATGCTGGGAGTGTTGGTATTTCGGCGGCGTAGCTGATTAATTGTCCTTTCTTTTTTTCGTGCGGTCAGTTAACTTGGCTACTGTTTGAAAAACGAATGCAATGTCTGACGGTATCCAATCAGGTTAAACTAAACGACAGCCTGTTGAATTTGATTCAAATCCTGCTCAGTTCGACCCGATTGATGTACCGGACAAATAAAAATGAAAATCAATTACGATGATCTCAGGATTGACAGCGTAATTGGCTCATATGATAGCAAGGAGCCCTTGAGGTATCGATATTTTTTAAATATCCATCCATGGGGTGTGGTGTTGTGGGCGCCGGAGGAGTTCTGCTGATTCCGCGTATTGGGAACAAGGGGTTTTAGCGCCGTTAAGGAGGCCTGTTTTCGGGTGGTTTTCCGGTATAGGGTCACGGGGCCGAAGCCCCGGTTTGGAAGGGTTAGTCAATGATTCGGTCCAGCCGTTTGACCAGTACCTGTGAACGGCGCTCCCAGTTGTATTTTTTCAAACGCGCCTCGGGCAGCCACTCGGGCTTAACCGGCTCAAACCCGCGTTTAATGAACCAGTGCATGGTTCGTGTGGTGAGCACAAAAATGCTTTCAAACCCGAGCGCCCGTGCGCGTTGTTCAATGCGTTTCAGCAGCCGGTCACCATCGCCCTGACCCTGTGCCTGAGGCAGTACCGTGAGGGCGGCCATTTCGCCGGTTTTGGCTTGAGGGTAGGGGTAAAATGCCGCGCAGCCAAACAGCACGCCGTCGTGTTCTATCACGGTATAGGCTGAAATATCGCGTTCAATGTCGGTGCGGCTGCGCTTGACCAGGATGCCGTCTTTTTCCAGTGGTTCGATCAACTGGATAATACCTCCGACGTCGTCAGAGCGGGCTTCGCGCAGGCTGTCGAGCTTTTCATCGACAATCATGGTGCCGATGCCGTCATGGGTGAAGATTTCCATCAACAGCCCACCATCCACGGCATAAGGAATGATGTGCACACGCTCAACACCGTTCTGCGATGCCTTGACCGCATATTTCAGGTAGTAGGCGGCATCGGTGGGTTGCTGGGTATCAGGCAATTTGGCCAGCAGGTCTTCTGCCTGGTGCAGACTTAATTCATGCAGAATGCCTGAGTTTTCGTCGGTTGCAGGAGCCGGCGGGGCTGTTGCGGCGCTTGTTACAGCCTGAGTCGGCTGCTGTTGCTCGTCTTTGACCAGGGTTTCCGAAATGCCCTTGATTTCGGTGACAAAAATCAGTTTGTCGGCTTTGAGCGCTGCGGCCGCCTGGCTGGCTACGTCTTCCATGGTCAGGTTAAAAGCTTCACCCGTAGGTGAAAAACCAAACGGCGAAAGCAGTACAATAGCGTTTTGCTCCAATGCGCGCTGTATGCCGACACTGTCGAGTTTGCGCACCAGACCGGTCTGCTCAAAATTGACACCATCGACAATGCCCAGAGGCTTGGCCGTGATGTAGTTGCCTGACAGCACGCGGATCTGTGCATGTGCCATGGGGGTATTGGGCAGCCCCTGGCTGAATGCGGCTTCAATCTGGTAACGCAGTTGACCGGCGGCTTCCTGTGCAGCGTCCAGGGCGGCTTCGTCGGTAATGCGAATGCCGTTGACAAAACGTGAGGCGTGTCCTTTCGTGGCGAGTTGTTCCTCGACCTGTAGCCGAAAGCCGTGGGTCAGCACAATTTTGATGCCTAAAGAGTGGATCAGTGCCAGGTCCTGTACAAAGTGTGCAAGGCGCCCGGCAGCGATCAGTTCGCTGGCAATGCCGATGACGAATGTTTTGCCTTTGTGTGCATGGATATACGGTGCAACCGAGCGGAACCAGGGCACAAAAAGGTGAGGAAATACGAGTTCCATAACATCAACAATCTATAGGTTTAAGGATAATCACGCATTCTGCATGAATCACATGGCTTCTACTGAATTAAAAACTACAACGCTCAACATTAGCTTTCCTGAAGAACTGCCAGTGTCGTCCCGGCGCGACGAAATTGCCGCGGCTATTCGTGCCCACCAGGTTATTATTGTATGCGGTGAAACGGGTTCGGGTAAAACAACACAGTTACCCAAGATTGTATTGGCGATGGGGCGCGGACGAGCCAACGGCGGCAGGCTGATCGGCCATACGCAGCCCCGGCGTATTGCGGCTTCCAGCGTGGCCAAGCGTATTGCCGAAGAACTGAAAACACCTTTTGGTGAAGTGGTTGGCTATAAAGTGCGTTTTCAGGACAAGCTTTCCAAAGACGCATCCATCAAACTGATGACCGATGGCATTCTGCTGGCGGAAATCCAGTCTGATCCCGACCTCAAGGCCTATGACACGCTGATCATTGACGAGGCGCATGAGCGCAGCCTGAACATTGATTTTCTGCTGGGGTATCTCAAGCAACTGCTGCCGCGGCGTCCTGATCTGAAGGTGATTGTGACTTCCGCCACAATTGATGCTGACCGGTTTGCACGGCATTTTGCATCGGGCAAGGGGCCGGCACCGGTGATCATGGTTTCCGGGCGGCTCTATCCGGTAGAGGTGCGCTACCAGCCATTTGAGGATTCGCGTGATTATGGCCTGAACGAAGCCATTGCTGATGCGGCTGATGCGTTATGGCGCGACCCTCATCAGGGGGGCGATATTCTGGTGTTTTTGCCGGGAGAGCGTGAAATTCGTGAAACGGCGGACCATTTGCGCAAGCATACGGCAAGCCGTTATGCCCAACTGGGTGCAGTGGAAGTGCTGCCTTTGTTTGCACGCCTTTCGCCACAGGAGCAGGAAAAGATTTTCCACCCACAGGGCAGCCGGCGCATTGTGCTGTCGACCAATGTGGCCGAAACATCGCTGACGGTGCCGGGTATCCGCTACGTGGTTGATTCCGGGCTGGCGCGTGTCAAGCGCTACAGTTACCGCAACAAGGTGGAGCAGTTGCTGATAGAAGCAATCAGCCAGGCGGCTGCCAACCAGCGTTCGGGACGTTGCGGACGTGTTGCCAACGGGATTTGCATTCGCCTGTATGACGAGCAGGATTTCAAAGGAAGACCGCCATTTACCGACCCGGAGATTCTGCGCTCGTCCTTAGCGGGCGTGATTCTGCGTATGATTTCGCTTGGACTGGGGGCGGTGGACGAATTCCCGTTTATTGAACCGCCTTCGGGCCGTGCCGTGGCCGATGGTTATGCGCTGCTTTCTGAGCTGGGGGCAATCAATGAACTGGAGCGTACTTTAACCGATGTGGGCAAGGTGCTGGCGCGGTTGCCGCTGGATCCGCGCATTGGCCGCATGATTCTGGAGGCGCGTGAACGCCAGTCTCTGGCCGAAGTGCTGGTGGTGGCCGCCGCGATGAGTGTGCAGGATGTGCGCGACCGCCCGCTGGATGCGCAGCAGAAAGCCGATGAGAAACACAAATTGTTTGATGATGAGCGGTCTGAGTTTTCCGGTACGCTGCGGCTGTGGCAGTGGCTGGAGCAGTTGCGCGGGCGCAGCCTTTTTGCGCCGACTGAGCAGGCTGTATTGGCCGCACAGGCGGGTAAAAAGGGAGCAGGGCCGAATGCACAGAAAAGGGGAGAAAAATCCCAGCCTGCATCCCAGCCAGCAAATAAAGGTGCTATCAGGAAAAGCCAAAAGACAGCACCCGTTGAGGTGCAGCAGGATGGCGCGTTGCATAAGCTCAGCAACCGGCAGCAGGAACTGCGGATGCGTGAACAGTTCATCAGCCCGCGCCGGGTGCGTGAATGGCGTGATATCCATACGCAACTATTGACCGTTGTACGTGAGCACGGCTGGCGGCTGAACAGCAAGCCTGCAACTTATGAACAACTTCATCTGGCCTTGCTCAGCGGGCTTTTGGGCAACATTGGTTGCAAGAGTGATGATGAAGACTGGTATCTGGGCGCGCGCGGTATCAAGTTCTGGCCGCACCCGGGAGCCAACCTGAATAAAAAGCCGGGGCGCTGGGTGATGGCCGCCGAACTGGTGGAAACATCGCGCCTGTTTGGTCGTTCGCTGGCGACGATACAGGCTGCCTGGATAGAAACCATGGGGCAGCATTTGCTGAAATACCAGTTGCTGGATCCGCATTGGGAGAAAAAAGCCGCTGAAGTGGTGGCGCTGCAGCGGGCTACGCTGTATGGGCTGGTGATCTTTAATAACCGGAAAGTCAATTACGGCAAGATTGATCCGCAGCAGTCGCGTGAAATTTTCATACGCGAAGCGCTGGTGGCCGGGGACTGGGACAGCAAGCTGCCGTTTTTAGCACATAACCGCAAAATGGTGGCGCAGGTGCAGGCGATGGAGCATAAAGCGCGCCGACAGGATTTGCTGGTGGATGACGAGCTGATTTATGCTTTTTATGACCAGCAGGTACCTGAACATGTGGTCAGCGGTCATACGTTTGAAACCTGGTACCGGCAGGAGGCCAAAAAACAACCCCGGCTGCTTTATTTGAATAAAGAAGAGCTGATGCGCCATGAGGCCGCAGGCATTACAACGGATGCTTATCCGCGCATGATCCGGCTGGGTGGCATTGACTGTGCTGTCAGCTATCTGCACGAACCGGGGCATGTGCGCGATGGCATGACGGTGACCGTGCCGATTTACGCGCTGAACCAGGTCAGTGACGAACGGGCTGAATGGCTGGTGCCGGGCATGCTGACCGATAAATTGACCGCATTGTTGAAAAACCTGCACCAACGCCCACGCTCGCGGCTGATGCCGCTGGCAGCTTATATTCAAAGTTTCATTGAAAGCCATCCATTTGGCGAAGGCGGCCTGTTTGAGGCATTGTTGCATGCAATACGCCAGAAAACACAATTGGATGTAAAGCGTACCGATTTCCGGCTGGAAAATATGCCGCCGCATGTGTTCATGAATTTTGTGGTGGTTGACGAACATGGCCGCCAACTGGGTATGGGGCGCAATTTGTCCGCATTAAAAGCCGAGTTCGGTGCCCTGGCACGTAATGCATTTCAGGCGCTGGCTGCACTCAAACTGCCCCAGACACCTGCTGAACAGGCGCATGTACAACCCTTGCCATCCGGCCAATCTGAAGGTACTGAGAAAAAGGTTACAGTTACTGCGCAAAAAACACTGCCGCAAAGTGAAGAGCGCTACACAGCATGGACATTTGGTGAGCTGCCTGAACTGATGGAAATACGCAAAGGCAAGCAGACGCTGGTGGGTTTTCCTGCGCTGGTGGATGAGGGCGATGCGGTGCATATTGAGGTATACGATGAGCCTGAAGTGGCGGCAGCACATCACCGCGCCGGGTTAAGGCGGCTGGTGGCTTTGCAGGTGAAAGATGCGCTGAAATATCTTGAGAAAAATGTACCTGACCTGCAACGCATGTCGATGGGGTATATGTCCCTGGGAACAGCAGAGGAGTTGAAAGACCAGATTCAGGCGCTGGCGCTGGACCGTGCTTTTCTGGCAGATCCTTTACCTGTTGATGCAGCGTCGTTTGAGGCGTGTGTGAACCAGGGACGTGCCCGCCTGCAACTGATTGCACAGGAGGTGGCGCGGATGGCGTCAACGGTTCTTGCCGAATATAACGTGGCGATCCGCAAGCTCAAAGACAGTAAACCGCCCAAAGCGGTACACGATGATATCCAGGCCCAGCTTGCGCGTCTGGTTTCCAAGCGGTTTGTTCTGGAAACGCCATGGGCACAGATGCAGCATGTGCCGCGCTACCTGAAAGCCGTGGTGATGCGGCTGGATAAATACAAGGCAGATCCGGCGCGTGACGAAGCGCGTATGGCAGAAATGCGTTCACTGGAGCAGCGTTACCAGCGCCGGGTTGCTGAACTGCATGGCAAAGCGGATGCACGCTTGCAGGATTTTCGCTGGATGCTGGAGGAGTTGCGCGTGAGTCTTTTTGCACAGGAACTGCGCACGCCCTATCCGGTCAGTGTGAAGCGTTTGGAAAAAACCTGGGCCCAGTTGTCGCAGGGGTAAACCGTATTGTTTTCTCTGTCATTCCAAGATGCAGGATTATCCAGATGGCAAGCGCAAAATATACTTGCATGCGCCTTGGCTGTTGTGCAGCGGGTAAATAGACCTGTTTTTGCAGGGCACTAAAAGAGTAAAAAATCCCGTAGCAATTCATATGTGAGCGAATACCGGTTTTAAGGTAATGAGGGTGCGTTGGTTTTGTAAAAACGATACCCGGTTTGCATATTCAGGCTTGTTGATCGGCCAGGTTTTTAGCCGGTATCACGAAAACATGTATTTCAAATGTTGTAAAAATGTTTGATGCGGTCTGCATTGGGATATGCAATTCAAATTAATTATTGTCTTTCGTGATTTTTGTCAAAACCAGGAGCATGGCCGGGCTGGAAGTCATCATAGAATGCCTTCACATCTCTATGATAAAAATTTTTTTCTTAATTGATATTCAGGGCACATTGAAACAAATTTTTTTATTGAATTGTCTTGGAGTTTTTGAATGAAGTCTTATAAAAGAAAGGCTGTTGCCCTGAGTATCTTAGGTCTGGCTGCGCATTATGCATCGGCACAGACTGCCAGTTGTACCAGTGGGGCTGAGTGTGTTCAAACCGGCAGCAGCTATGGCCCAGGAAGCCCGGCCGTGCTGTCGCAGAATGCGGGCAGTATTTTGCGTTTCACCGCTGTGGATGTTGAGATTACAACCTCGGGCGGCAGCCAGCGCGGAATTACTGCCGACAACAATGGCAGCATTGTGTTTGAAGGCAATTTGAAGGTCAGCCCTTTAGCCCGTACCACAACACAGTCCATTATTTACCCGACCAATGGTGGCACCATCCGTGTTGGCGGTAATTTCGATATCACCGCAGAAACGGGCGGTGCAGGGGCTCCTGGAATCATGTATATGATGAACGGGAATTTCATTGTTGATGGCAATGCCAGCATGACGCTTTTGGCAAATTCCGATCAGGGAACGATGGTGCAGTTGAACTCCGGCAGTGTTTTCAGCGTTGGCGGCAAGGCGGTGCTGACGAATTTGAGTTCAAATAATGCGACGCTTGTTTTAAGTGCGCAAGATACATCAAAAGCATCATTCAATGAACTGGAAATTAACACCAACGCCGCTCAGGGGTTGATTGCCGGTGGCACTGCCAGTGTGACTTCAACCGGAACAACAACCATTACAGCGAACAAGGCTTACAGTTCTGGCATCTGGATCAATGGGTATGGGCTTGTCAGCCTGGGTGAAAGTGCGGCTGTGACCCAGCAGATGGAGAACAGCCGCGCAGGCATTGCGCAGGTCAACATTGGCGCCAATGCCAAAGTATCAGGTGATTATGCGCTGAATGTGCTCAGTGGTGCTCCTAACACCGTCATCACGATCAAAGGTATAGTGGACTCTGATGTTTATGCTGTATATAGCAGTAGCGTCAATACCAAACAAAGCGTGTGGATTGATGGCGGACAGGTGCGTGGTGATATTACTTTGTTCCAGGGGGATGACAGCTTTAAGATCACGTCAGGCACTTTCAATGGCAATATCTACATGGGAGATGGAGACGATTACGTCGAAATTGCCGGCGGTAAAGTCACAGGCCAGCTTTACATGGGCTCAGGCCAGGATAGCGCAACCATTAAAGGCAACCCTGATGTGAGCGGCGTGGTTATATTCAATGGTGGCTCGGATGGTACGGCAACGAGTACAGGGGCTTTGTCGTTCAGTGGCAGTGAAATGAGTGCGCGCAGTTTCGACGGTACCGGTTTGTTTATTTATGGCTGGGATACACTGAATCTGACCAAAGGCACCCGCCTGACGATGACCGGGACCAACATATTGTCAGCCTCGACCGGGTTAGCCAATAACCACGTGAATATTGACAGCACGTCCACTTTGCTGCACGATCCGGCAACGCCCTCACAAACGATTATTGCCACGGTTAACAACGCCGGGCACATGACCATGGGCAATAATCTGGCGGTTGGCGATACTTGGACGATTCAGGGCAACTACGTTGGCAACAATGGTCTGGTGACATTTGATACCACGCTGGACGGGGATCTGTCGCCTACCGATAAACTGGTGATACAGGGCGATACATCGGGAACCACGCGTGTGAGAGTCAACAACGTGGGTGGTGTTGGCGCATTGACCCAAAGCGGTATTGAAATTATTGAAGTGCAGGGCCAGTCTGATGGCACATTTGTACAGGATGGGCGCATTGTTGCAGGCGCTTATGATTACAAGCTGGACCGGGGGAATATGGCCAATGGCACAAATGATGCTAACTGGTATTTGACTTCGTATGACAGCCCGCTGGTTCTTGTGCCTGAGCCTGATACAGAGGATTCCAAAGTCATCACTCCGGTTGTGAGGCCTACTGTAAGGCCTGAGGCGGGTGCCTACCTGGGGCTGATGGAGCATAATCGGGCAGCGTTTTCTCACAGTTTTCATGATCGCCAGCAACTGCTGAACAATCAGTACGAATCTTCCTGGGGACGCATTGAGTACAGCGAGATTAAAACGCGGGCCGGGCTTGACGATCAGCTCAGCAATAAAGTACAGAGCACTTTGCTGCATGTAGGCACGGATGTTTATCAGGATGAAATTTTTCATTTCGGTGTCATGGGAGCATACAGCCGGGGCGATGTGTCTTCGCGTTCTCGAGTGACAGGCTTTACGGCCGATGGCAAATCGGACGGCTATTCGCTGGGCGTATATGCAACCTGGTTCAACCAGGATAAGGCCAACGATAAACCTTATGAAGGTTATTACGTTGATACCTATGCACAATACAACTGGTTTAACAACAAGGTCAATGGTCAGGGGCTGCCGCAGGAGCGTTACCGCACCGATGGTTTTACTTTATCGGCTGAAACCGGCTACAGCTTTTTGCTGGGAGAGCAGGACCAGAATCAGGCTATATGGACACTGGAGCCACAGGCACAGGTTATTTACAGCCACATGGATGGCAGCGATCATTGGGAGAGCAACGGCACCCGGGTACATATCGGTAAAAGTGGCGGCCTGACTGGCAGGGTTGGCTTGCGCGTGCAAAGGCATCATGAAGAAGGTTTGCAGCCTTTTGCCACTTTGAATTATTGGTATGGTGAGCGCCAGGAGTCTTTGCAAATGAGTTATGTGCCTGTTGAAAGTAACCGCTCCCGTCACCTGCTGGAACTGAAAATAGGGGCGCAAACGCCGATTTCGGAAAACTGGCAGATATACGGTCAATTGCAGGGAGTAATTGGTGAGAATTCGACCAGGGGCTATGGTGCCAATGTCGGGTTGAGATATTCCTGGTAAGTGATGAGGCTGTACGGTGCTCATGCAATTGCAGGTACAGCCAAATTGCAGAGGTTTTTGCTGTTTTGCCAAAAACCTCTGTCAAGGATTTTTACCGTGTATTTTGTGTAACGCAGAATACCGGACGAATGAAAAATGAAGTGCTCGCTTCGTGCGCTATTGCGCTATGAATAAAAAAATAGGGCGCTGTATGCAATGTCTTTTTTCGGACCGGATAATACGAACAAGGTCGTGTTACAAAACACACGTGTATCAGGTTTGATCAATAAGGATAATAAGCAGTGTTTCTGTTTATGGATAAAGCATTGAGAGCACTTCAGAAAAAAGTTCTGAGTTACGAAAGAAATATTCTGCAAGAGAGTTATATTGAGAACTATTCTCCTTCTATTGTGTTTCAGGAAGTCGATGGATTATTTGATATCACCTTCTTTGGGGAAGGGTATGATGATAATCCACAAGAGGCGTGCGATGAAGACTTTGGCGGTAACTATGCGTTTTGTAATCTGCTGGATTTGCTGGCACAGCAAAGGTATGCAGACAAGGTGTTGTCGCTGAATTTTACTGGGCCGGATATGGGGGCAAATGGTTTGCGCTCATGGGTTTTTAACCGGCTGGTGAATGCCGAAGTGTGCTTCCCACAACTGAAGAGTTTTCAGGTAACGTTGACAGATCCGGGGGATCATAACCAGTCGCTGATTGATGACAATGGTAGCCTGGAGGAAAACGGCATGGTTGCCAGGTTGGTTGCGAGAATGCCAGCAATCGAATTTTTAGCTATACCATCGGCTCCCAATGCAGATTTTTTCACAATACCATTGCCTGACCTAAAGCGATTCATTGTTCAGGCAGGTATGGACCATCAAGACTTTATTGCCAATCTGGCCAAAAGTTCTTGTATGCCTGCTTTGTTTTCATTGGATTTTGCAGACGTGATGTACAACTGGAATGAACAAAGCGGGACTTCTTTTGAAGATTTTGCAGCATTGTTTCGTTCCGCGCTTTTGAGAAAGGGCTTTCATTTTAAACTGCGGTTTTCTAAGTTGACCCAGGCTCAATTGTTTGAGCTGCAGAAAATGAATGGTGGTGTGCAGTTTCTGGTTATTCCGTCGGAGCCTGCTTATTATGTGTCTCATGCCATGCGCAATTAAGCGTTTTAATGCAATGTCTTTTCCTGGGAATGATAATACATACCGGGCAGTGCTTTGAAGCACATCCGTATCAGGTTTGATCAATAAGGATAATAAGCAAGTGGTTTCCAGGGCGCATAAATTGACTCCTGCAATGCAGCGTATTGCTGATCAGATGAAACGTGCAGGTCATAAACCCATGTATGAGCTTTCACCGCAGCAGGCGCGTGAATACTATGAGCGCAATGCCAGTATTCTGGATTTGCCTGCCGCACCGTTGCCGCGTGTAGAGAATTTTCATATTCCATCAACAGATGGGGAGGTTTTGCCGGCCAGATTGTATGCACCGTCAGAAGACAAGGGTTTGCCTGTTCTTTTGTTTTTTCATGGGGGCGGATTTACCGTTGGCAGTATTGACACGCACGATAGTCTGTGCCGCCAGCTTGCGTTGCTCAGTGGTGTTGCCGTGGTGTCGCTGGATTACCGGCTGGCACCAGAATATAAATTTCCGGTTGCAGTGAATGACGCATGGGCGGCCTGCCAGTGGCTGAACCAGAATGGGCAGACTCTGGGGCTGGATGGTTCCCGTCTGGCCATTGGGGGCGATAGTGCCGGTGGAACCTTGGCTGCCGTGTGTGCCATTATGGCGCGTGATGCGCAGTTGCCTGTGGCATTGCAGGTGCTGTTTTACCCGGGGACCACAGCACATCAGGATACCGAGTCGCACACGGTGTATGCCGATAACGCGATTATTCCTGAAGTGCTGATTACCTGGTTCTTCCACCAGTATATTGAAGATGGGCAGCGTGAAGACTGGCGCTTTGCACCACTGTTGTGTGACGACTTGCAGGGCGTTGCACCAGCCTGGATGGGGCTGGCGGAATGTGACCCGTTGGTGGATGAGGGAGTCGCATATGCTGACCGGCTGCGTTTTGCCGGAGTGCCGGTGGAACTGGAGCTTTATAAAGGTGTGACGCACGAGTTTGCTAAATTTGGGCAGGCCATACCGGAAGCCCTGGCAGCCCAAAAAGCTGCGGCACAGGCATTGGCACAGGTATTTGATGTGGTTTGATATAGGTGCTTTGTCAGGTAATGGAATGCCAATCTGACATTAATTAACAGTCAAGACAGATACGCTTTATAATAAACAGTTGTACTGCATTACATGTAAAAAGGTTTCAGCTATGTATCTGGAGCGCAGGCATTGCGGCCAGAACTGAAAACCTGAAAATAATGTGGCCAGAGGCTTGCAAAAGGTACATCAAGCAATGACCTGGAGTTGTTCTGGCTGTGGTTGAGAAACGGGAGAGACGCTGACCATGACATTGGAGATGTCCAGATCAGACACGGTACTGATCGTGGTTGATGTGCAAAATGGTTTTTTACCAGGAGGGCATCTGGCTGTGGCTCATGGCGACAGGATTATTCCGGTCATCAACCATATTGCCCCCCTGTTTTCCAATGTGGTGCTGACACAGGACTGGCACCCAAGCGGGCACATGTCCTTTGCTTCTTCTCATGCCGGCCACAAACCTTACGATACCATGAAAGTCCGGTACGGCATGCAGGTACTCTGGCCTGATCACTGTGTTCAGGGTACACTGGATGCCGAGTTATCACCTTCACTGCGAATACCCCATGCCCAGTTGATTATTCGTAAAGGATTTCATCCTGAAACGGACAGCTATTCGGCTTTTATGGAGGCCGACAGGCAAACATCAACTGGCCTGGCAGGGTATCTTCGAGAACGGGATATAACACAATGTTATATTTGCGGTCTGGCGACAGATTTTTGTGTGGCCTGGACTGCGCTGGATGCCCGCCGAATGGGGTTTGCCGCTGTGGTGATTGAAGATGCATGTCAGGGGATTGATTTGAATGGTTCACTGACCAAAGCCTGGGAAGAAATGGCTGCGGCTGGGGTGCAGCGAATTCAGTCGGAGAATTTAACTTCCACAATATAATGCTGGTATATGAACGTATCACGTCTTAATGCTTTGTTAAAGCCCAGTGGCGATTTTGGCGAATTCCACTGGCAAATTAATACATGGTCTCAGTTGAACCAGGGCGCTACTGCTGTTCGCGATGCGGTTTTTAGCAAGGAGCAGATGGTTCCAACCGATATGGATCTGGATGGGCATGATATTGAGGCGGTTCACATTCTGGTGACAACTGCCGATGGAACGCCAGTTGCGACAGGACGAATGACCAAAGAAGGTGATGGCGTTTCGCGCATTGGCCGCATGGCCGTGCTCTTTAATTGCAGGGGCAATGGGTTGGGTAAGCTGATGCTGACCGAGCTGATGAAGTTTGCACGTCGGCGCAGAGATCATGCCATTGTGATTCATGCACAAAGTTACGCCATAGGGTTTTATAAAAAACAGGGGTTTGAGGTATTTGGTGAGCCTTTCATGGAAGCCAGTATTCCCCATGTCACCATGCGTGTCGCGTTGTAAATATATCTGCTGCTGGCTTCAGCAGAAACCGCATATTCCACTTTTTAAGAATGAGAGCATAACCACCTGAGAAATCAGGTGGTTATGCTCTCATCGGAATTGTTGAGGGATGGCACTGTCCACTAGAATGGAGCCTCAGTAAATCAGTGTTAAAGAGAAAAAAATGAAATGGGGCGCAGCTATACTTTCAGTTCTATTATTTGTAGTAGGTGGATTTGTGGTATTCGGAGCATTCATCATGTCCATTGATGAGCCCGGTTATGATGGCGTATTTAAGGTTGGTCTCTATATGATGGCAGGGGCCGTAATAGGTTTTGTCACCAGTATATTATGGCCATCCAAGAAAAAATAAAATATCATCAATAGTCCAATTACAAACACATATCTTATCAACCGCCTTCGGGCGGTTTTTTCGTTCACATATGTCCTTATTGTCCTAATAAAGTGAGTGTGAGATGTCATGAAAATGACGCTCTCTTTTAATATCACAATGAGGAAATACATAGATGGATACAGGAACTTCAAATCCCATAGCGGGTGAGGACAAGGCGTCTTCAGCAATAGCTACTTCGGTGCAGCCAGCAGCACAGGCAACAGTGGCTAGTGCTGCATCGCATCTGAAATACTTTGGTCACTTGCACACGCAGAACGGCCGCCAGAACGAGGTGGTGAACCATACCAACCTTTCGGTGATTTTCTGGTCTGACTATAACCAGCTGGTCCGCGATCTGGCTGTGGTTAAGGATAAAGGCAATAAGGCCGTGATCAGCACGCCGGTTTTGTATGCACCTTCTGCTGAAGGTGGGTACTACACCCTGGATCAGTTTGCAGAAACAAAGTGGCTGGGTTTCATGAACCGGTTAGTCGCAGATGGTTTTTTTAAACCAAATGAGGATGAAGTTGAGCAAGGGACTGTCATCGGGTTTTATCCGGTGGATGAGCCAGAGGAGAATAAGCTAGGGGATGTGAATGGTTCACCTTCACCAGTACTGGTTAACATTCTGAATATTATTCGAGGCAATAACCATTCGCAGCACGCACCAATTGCCGTTTGCAGTGGTGTTAATTATGGAAATGCCATTGCCGGTTTGAAGCTGTATAACTGGATCGGACTAGATGCCCATTTGGATACAGAAGAACAATATTTTATTAAGTTCAATCAGCTTCAGAGCATGCTGAATCTCCACTCAAAACAGCGGATGTTTCTCGTGCCATGTGCATCCATTACACCAGATGCTAATGGGAGTTTTCCAGAAATACTACATAATCCGTTCACAATGCTCTCTCATGCACAAAGCAACCCGGCTGTGATAGCGATTGTGGCGTACTTATGGAATTCGGTCAGTGCAGATAATGTTATCGGGTTGGGAGAAGGTGATGCCCGGTTGCAAAACTCCCGCCAGTGGTGGGATCAGATTGGAAGACAGGTGAAATACTCGCATGCCAATGCGCAATGGATCGGCCACCTGATTCCATCGACGATGATTGCGGGCAAACCATACGATGTGCGCGTGGACATGCGTAATACAGGCAATGTGAAGTGGGAGTTGGGTGAAGTGTTTCTGGGTACGCAGAATCCGCAGGATAACTTCATCTGGGGTGCTCACCGAGTATGGCTGCCTTCCAGAATCGAACCTAATCAGACGGCAATTATGGTGTTTCCGGTGATGGCACCATCAACGCCTGGCGTTTATAACCTGCAAGGACGAATGGTAGGGGATCATGGCAACTGGTTTGGAGACTACACCCCCAATGTAGCGGTTAACGTGATTGCTGAACAAACCAATGCACAGTGGATCGGGCACTTGATCCCAAACTCCATGGTTGCAGGTTGCATATATGATATCCGTGTGGACATGCGTAATACGGGCAATACAGTGTGGGAGCTTGGTGAGGTGTTTCTAGGTACACAGAATCCACAGGATAACACCATCTGGGGTGCTCACCGAGTATGGCTGCCTTCGCGCATTCAGCCTGGTGAAATAGCTGTCATGGTTTTTCCGGTAAGGGCACCGACAACCCCGGGTGTTTATAACCTGCAAGGGCGTATGGTGAACAGCCGCAACCACTGGTTTGGTGACTGGACACCCAATGTCGCAGTCAGTGTGGTTGCCTGATAAGCCTGATATAGTTTTATTCAAACCGCCTTCGGGCGGTTTTTTCGTTCATCTAATGAACAACTTGACAGTTGTCTGCGATAAAGTAGGTAGCCTCAGCAAGAGATCATATTCCCGCCGCGGGAATATAGGGCACATTGTTTTTATTGGCCTGTCCGGAGGGAATCGAACCCCCGACCCACAGCTTAGAAGGCTGTTGCTCTATCCGACTGAGCTACGGACAGGTAGCCTTGCATTATATGATATTGGTAATATCTTGTACAGGCGCGGCATTCAGGCAACCTTAGCGGATTTTGTACTGCCTAACTGTTTTGCATGTGTCAATGTTCCGCTGATACTATCTGATGCTTAACCGCGCGGTATCAATGCTTGTTTATTTCCGGGACGAATAACGTCAGTTTTGGTCAGAACACATATCCAACCACTCCTGGTGGTGGCTTTTTATTTTCGTTTAATCAGTTTCCACAGAACAACGATGATGAAAACAGCGATGAATATTTTTCCTGCTAGACTTCCCATTTCATATGAACTCATTTGTTAGCTCCTTGAGTGGTTATAAACGATTTGTATTCTGTAAGGCTTGATAAGCGGCTTTTTGTTGGTTATTGTGGGCAGACTTGGAGATAAACGTATGCGAATGGTTCATTCTCGTCGAGCGGTAGTGGTAGCGGATCGAATCGGCGAGGGAAGTCCTCCAATGTGCTGTAAATTTCTCCCTGAGCGAACCGTTCACTATAGTCTTTAATATGATTCATTCTTGCAGTTGTGTTTGTACAATCATATGTGATATTGAAAACAGCAGACTCATTTGGGGTGTGGTCGTTAAGTAAAATACGAGCGGTAATCAGACTGTTGTTGCTTGGGTCAACCTCTGGAGAATTCCAGTAATAAAAGCTATCGCCCCTGTTATTGGGTATGGGCTGCCAGGCTCCTTGATGCGTGTTAACGCAAGCACTTGTTAATAATGCTGTTATGGTAATGAGTAAGCGATACAAAATAACATTCCTGTAGGAAATATTGAACACCTTTATTCTATAGTTTAGGTTCGTTCATATATATCAATGCCAATAATTCCCCACGAAGTGGGCCATCACCGCTGTCTGTTTTCGGCAGTGATTCTGAATCATTCGTACATCATTCTTTTTTTCAAAGCCACGCTAACTTGTAGATATGCAGGGCTTTTATAATGAGTGCCAACGTTGTATGACATATACCGCGATGAAGGGGGTATAGATGATGAAACCTGTTTTGCTGGTGATTGTGAAGTTGACTGAGCCCTATCTGGCACGTGCCAGGCAAACCTATGAAGTCATTTACGAGGCCGATCCGGCCCGGCGAGAGCAGGCCATTCAAACACATGGCAAAGATGTTCAGATAGTTCTGACCAATGGCATTGCAGGCCTGACAGCAGAAGAAATGCAACAGATGCCCCGGCTTGAACTGGTGTGTACCACGGGAGCAGGCTATGAACGACTGGATGTGGACTATGCGCACGCACACGGCATTGCTGCGGCCAATGGTGCGGGTACCAATGCGCATTGTGTGGCTGACCATGCCATGGCGCTGCTGTTGGCAACGGTCAGGCAGGTGGTGTATCTGGACCATGCGTGCCGTCGTGGGGTCTGGCGATCAGATGTGGCTTTACCTGCCAATGTTTCAGAAAAGAAGATGGGCATTATTGGCCTGGGAACCATTGGTCAACTGATTGCCAAACGCGCCGTGGGTTTTGAGATGGAAGTGGGTTACCATAACCGGCACCAGCGGCAAAATGTACCATATTCGTATTTCGGTAATGTGCTGGAAATGGCACAGTGGGCAGACTATCTGATGGTGGCAACCCCGGGTGGGGCACAGACACATCATATGGTCAATGCCCAGGTTCTTGAAGCGCTTGGGCCTGCAGGGTACGTGGTGAATGTAGGGCGTGGCAGCGTGGTTGATACACAGGCATTGGCACAGGCATTAAAAAATAAAACCATTGCAGGCGCCGGGCTTGATGTGTATGAAAGCGAACCTTCTCCGCCAGCTGATTTGATCGGATTTGATACGCTGGTGATCACACCGCATGTGGGAGGATGGTCGCCGGAGGCGATTGCCAATTCGGAGCAGCGTTTTTTGGATAATGCACGCTTGCATTTTGCAGGACAACCGATGATCTCTCCGATTTAAAAAGAGCCGACCAGTCAAAATCAGATAAAAGCCATTGAACTGTTCACAATACTTATGTATTGATATCGATGTATTTGAGGGCGGCACAAGTGCGAGTCTTGTATGCAACGGGCTGCGAGTTTGAGCAGACTCATGCACAAAAAGGCTGATCACTGTGCGCAGTGATGCTGAATTGGGGTTGAGGCATTTTTCCAACGCTGTGTGACTGCATGCCTGCACACATACTGGTTAAAGAGCGGCTTTGCCTTGTACAATAGAACGGTCAGCAGGCAGCATGCATTGCCTGTGCCAAGTAAGTTCCACTTATTACCTTCTGAGAGATTGTGAAATGCGTCTGTAAGTTCTGATTCTATGTTGTGCGTCACCCCGTTTGAGATGGCGGTGATGCGTGATAAACATGTGATGAAAGAGCTCTTATGACAAATTTCCATGCAGTTTTTTCTGCCGACGATACAGCTTTACACCCATCTGGATTTGCGTTGCACTTACAGCCTGCCAATGTGCCGTTGGCTGCGGTTTGCAATCACGCGGCAACCCCCTGGCTTGAACTGAAGCATATCAACTTGACCCTGAGTGATGGACGGGTGCTTTTTGACGATGCAAATGCTGGTTTTCATATTTTCGACTTTGCTGCTCTGGTTGGCCCCAATGGGGCAGGAAAGAGTCTGTTGCTACAGATCATGGCAGGTTTGCTGCAACCCAGCGGCGGAAAAGTAATGCGTATGTTGCCCGTTGCGTATATTCCTCAGAATATGGAAGCCCCCAGCGGCTGGACGGTTGCCGACATGGTGGGTTTAACCCCGGCGCTCAATGCCTTGACACATATTGAGCAAGGGAGGGCCGAGCAGGCAGATTTTGATCTGGCAGAAAGCTATTGGGAACTGTTACCGCGTATGCAGGCCCTGTGGTCAAGTTGCAGCCTGCCTGACCTGACTATGCAGATGCCTGCTGCAATGCTCAGTGCGGGGGAGCGCATTAAAACCGTTTTATGCTCCGCCTTTGCGAGCCAGGCAGGTGCGCTGATACTAGACGAGCCGACCAACCACCTAGATCGGGATGCCAGGGATTGGCTTTATCAAAAAATAGATTCGTGGGCAGGCGGCATTGTTGTTGCCAGCCATGACCGCGACCTGTTGAGTCGAGTGCAGAATACCGTTGAAATTTGTGACACACGTTTGAAACATTATGGCGGTAATTATGCGTTTTATGAGCAGCAATCGCAGGCGGAAGTGCAGCGAGCGGCAAAGCATTTGGAGCAGGCCAAGTGCGAAAAGAAGCGTGTTGAACGCGAGTTGCGCAAACAGCATGATCAATTGCAAAGACAGATTGTTCGAGAAAATGCGAAAGCGAAAGTAAGCAATCATTCCGGACTTTACCTGAGCCTCCTAAAAGAGAGTGCCGACCATACCCGGGGGAGAAAAAAGCGACAGCTTGATCAAATGAAAACGCAAGCGGCTACAACCGTGCAAAAGGCTGCACAACAGGTTCAGGGAGACCGCTCTGTTTTTGTCATGTTGTCTGAAAGTCAAGTTCCGGCGGGCAAACAAATTTGCCAGCTCGATGAATTAAAGACCTTGTATCCTGCCAGAAATGCACCTTTGAGCATGACTCTGAATGGCCCGGTACGGGTGGGCGTTGTGGGGCCCAATGGCTGCGGGAAAAGTGTTTTGATGAAAACCCTGGCAGGTTGGCTGATGCCTGCAAGTGGTGCGTGCCATGTGGGGGTGCCGTTTGCATGGTTTGACCAAATGCCAGAAAAACTGCTGACTGGTGAACGCAGTGTGTTGGAGCAATTGAAGGTCAACAGAAGTCCGGTGCCGGAAAGCCAGCTTCGCATGCAACTGGCACAACTCGGGCTGGATGCGGTTCATGTGCATTTACCTGCTGCACAACTCAGTGGTGGACAATGGCTGAAGGCGGCACTGGCATGCGCATTGTGGGCAGAAAATGCGCCCCAACTGTTGTTGCTGGATGAGCCAACCAACCATCTGGATTTATGGGCTTTGCGTGCGCTGGAAGGCGCTTTATCTGCTTTTCCCGGAGCAATGCTGGTCGCGTCGCACGACAGGCTATTTTTGGAAACATTGAAATTAACGCATATTTTGTCATGGTCAGAGGACCGGTGGACGCTCAATGAAGTCTGAGAACGAGAACCTTTAGTTTTTTACCCTGATAGCAAAGGATATATGGTGAAAATTCATTCTGGTCAGAATGGGAAAATTCATATATAATCTCTAATCTTTTCGGGGTGTAGCGCAGCCTGGTAGCGCAACTGCTTTGGGAGCAGTGGGTCGTACGTTCGAATCGTATCACCCCGACCACTTAACTATATGATTTAATTCATATATGTTCTTATTCAAAACATTGAAGCAGTGTTTTGATCATCTAACCAAAATAAAAGCATCTAACGGGTAGCAGAGATTCTTACAGGTTTCTGTTGGCGGATATATTCGCTTGTCTGCTGCTGGGTTGTGTGTCCTCCCATTCTCTGTGCAGCCGTAATGCCTGCATATTCATCCTTGTCTGTGAGGGCTTTGGCCCTCAGATCGTGGAAATGGATATTTCTGATCCCAGCTCGTTTGACGGCACGTTTCCAGGCCGTGGAAGCCCCAGAATATGAGTAAGGCTTTCCATCCTGAGTTGTAAAGACGTTGCTTGTAATGGTTATTTTCTCTTTTTTCAAATCAATCAAACGCTGTTCTAATTCTTTGAGTTTAGGCGTCCATTCAATAAGCACTTTGGCGCCTGTCTTTTGGGTTTGAAAAATGATGCCTTCTGTTGTCATTTGTGACCATTCCAGTGCCAGGAGGTCGCTGATTCTTTGGCCAGTCAGGTACGCCATGTCGATGAGGGCGCAGATCATCAGTCCCGATCTGGTTTTAAGCCCGTCCAATCCGTACATCGCTGCGACTTTTATCCTTCTGATCTCAGAGTCCGTAACATACCGTTTACGTGGTGGCGTGGACATTGTTTTAATATGCTCCACTGGATTGTCTGTGCGGTATCCTTTTTCAATTGCGTAGCGCATTAACTCGCGCATCATAGCCCTGTACATGTTATATGTACGGGGCTTTTCTTTGAATGGCTTGATAGCTTCAATGACATCTGGTGCCTGTACTTCACTGGCATTAAATTCAATAAATGCTTCCTTCAGGTTTTGGGAAATACGGATTTCATCTTTTTGAGTCTTGATGGCGTGTTTTGTCATAACCTCTTTTTGCCAGTCCTCAATCAGCTTTTTCATGCTTTCGTTTCTGGAGTCAGTCTGCATGAATTCTGAAAGCGCTGCATACATAGCTGGCAAACCATCCCGCACTGATGATAGCCGTATCCATTTACGTTTTTTGCCCTGGGCAAGAACATAATAGTATGCATTAAACTTTTTGTAGACATTAGACGGTAGTTTCATGTTTGTCAATCGGTCTTACCTTCGGGCGCTGAGTATTGTTTCCCGCACATACAGATTCATAATGCGCACGTTCAAGAATGACCGGGCCGGAGTCATTGGCCCTATACGCACGGTAAAAGCCACGCTCAATCAATGCCTTCAGTTGCTTTGCTGGTTGCTTTGCGCGGGTGATCTCTTCGATCTCTGTTTTGCTCAAAATAACAGCGCTCATCATCTTCTCCTAGAACGGGACATCATCTAAATCCGGGTCTTGTGCTCCCGCTTCCCATGCATCGCCTTTACCTGCCATGTTGGGCCGTGCGCTGCCGCTTTTAGCTGCTGCATAGCTGTTTAAGCCTGACTGAGCAGGGCGGGGAAGTTGGCCTTCTGAGCGTTGCAAGCGGGGTATCTGAGCATCAAAACATACTGTCTCAGTGGTGTACCTATCCTCACCGTTTTTATCCTGCCATTTCCGTGTTTGGACGCGTCCCTTTAGCTTTACCTCTGAGCCTTTACGGGCGTACTCACCAATGTATTCAGCCTGTTTGCCAATGATCTTGGCGCGTACCCATTCTGTGACTTCTTCCTTTTTCTGGCTATCCCAGTAGGAAGTCGCAACGGTTACATTGCATATTGCTGTACCGCCTGTTGTGTATGAAACTTCTGGATCACGCCCGAGTGTTCCTTCAATGAAATGTAGGTTTTCGTTTAAAGGCATTTAGTCATTCTCCTGATGTAACAGACACCTGATACTTCTTGATTGCGGTCCTGATGGTTGAATGAAGCTGCGACCAGATAGCAGGCTTCAAGGTTTCATCTTCTGGATAGGATTCGCAGAACATTTCCATGATCTCAATAGCTTGTTTGGGGTCTGGTTGCTGCTCTTCGGTTTCCAGCATCACAGATGCAACCTGATCAGCAACGGATTTCACTTCGGCTTTCATTTCATCTGAAAGAGCATCGAAAGCAATCTTTGTCGCTGATCCAGACTTCTTAGCAGGCTTGGATGCTGCAATACCATCATCATCTTCTTGTGGCATACCAAGCATTGCAGCAAGTGCATAGCGTCTAGCATAGGTCATAGCAGATCCATAGCCCTGCGCATCTTTCTTGGTGACTGGTACTGTGATAGTCGATTCAATCCATTGACCTGATGTGTGGATGAGGCGCGTTGTCAATCGAACTTCAACTGCTTCGGATGGTTCAGGACACTGGACAAACGAAATACCGTGCGCTGTGAGTGTTGGCTTTGCAGCCTCTATGATTGAAGCAAGGTTTGCATATTTAGAGCCCAGGTGAGGATTGATTGCATTTTTAATAGCGCCTTTCATTTCTGCCTGAGCAGTAGCAAGCGCCTGCGCTAATTCTTTGATTGATTCACTTTGGTTCACAGTCCACCCTCCAGATCAATAGCATCAGTGGTTTTCTCGGGCTCTTGTTTCTGAGGTACGTTTGGATATGGATACCATTTTTTATCAGGACGATCAAAACTTGATAACCAAACTGTCCCGTCATCACATGTTGCTAGCACGTATGTCCCATCATGAGTGCCGATTGATAAAGTATGAATAATCTTTCTCATTTCAATCTCCCAAGCCAGCCGCCGCATAAAACAGCATCAGCACAAAAAGCACAAAATATGTCTTTGTGATCGTCCATTCCTTGCGGCTGTACAGGTCATCATCTTGTTTATCCATGATTAGCTTTCAGAGTAGGGCGGTGGTCAGCGACGGGTAATCTTGTCTTCGTTGAGATCGGCCCATTCGTCGCAGATGTAATCAAGCACGTCTGCGGCATCCTGGTCATCAGCAGTTTTGAGAATCTTGATCAGCTTTTGAGCGATAGGCTCAGGACTGCCGTACAGCATCATGGCGGCCATTTTTGCGTTGCTGTAATTTCGGTCGTAGCGGTCTTTGTTCGTAGGATTATTTTTCAGGTCGAACAAGAACAACCCACGCGATTCTTCAATGAGCTCTTCGTTTGTTGGTTCTGCTATTGCGTATCCCATAGTTGCCACCGTTTGGTTTTGTTTGTCTATGGATTAACTATATCAAATGGTGTACATAATGTCAACACCAATTGATATGCTATTTGATATACTCAAGTATTGCAAACAACAAAAAAGCCGCAGGTGCGGCATTCACATAGGGTGGGTTAGAGCAGGGAGACTTGGACTATTTGGAGGTGGGGATATGAAGAAAGAAGATTTTATTGGAATAGCTGCAATTACATTATCATCAATAATTGTGCTTTTTCTTTTTTTATTATCAATTAGTTAACAGAGTCATCTGATTTTGAGTTTTCACCAATTGAAGTTTTATGTATGCTAAAAGCCCAATCACGAAGACAATTCATTGCCAAGTCGCTACCTATTAGTCCATCTTTCGTGCTCATAACTTTGTCGGAAAATTCAAGAAATGCATCAATAGCAAATTGAGTATCATTACTATCCTTTGCGATTGTCATAAGTGTTAGCGCTCTACTATATGCAGCAATCATCTCATCTGTTTTAGACTCTCTGACACAGGAATCGGGGGGAGGGGGTATCTGCGGTCTAACATAAATAGTATTAGACCTCAAATCATCTTGAGCCTTTCCTGAAAATGGTATGGGAGAATTTTCATTTAACATTTCTACAGCCCATGCGCGAACCTCTTCTGATTGAGATTTTGCGTCACCTTTTATAATATCCAACGCCATTGCAACATAATCTTTTCGAATATTATCATTTGATAATTGTCGCTGAATAATATATCCAAAAAAAGCAACAATGACGGGGATTGCAACTGCCGCAAATATTGTGGAAATTGCCTGCCAGTATTGAATTCTTGATAGTTTTTCTTTTTCCATCACCCCTCCCTATGTTGATCTTTTGGCTTAGAGACAGCCCAAAGAGTAGCAAGCACTAATAAAATGAGCAGGCAAATTGCCATGCCCACAAGAAAAAAGACCATGACCTTTATTTTGATCATCTGAATATCGGGATTATTTGATGGCGCTAGCTGGTGTAGCAGCAGCATTGCAACAGCGCCCAGCAGACATTCGGCGGCAGTCACCCCCCAGAACCCCAACTTTGGTTTTTTTTTGAGCTGGCGCATCTCTGCTCCTATGCCGCGCTTACAGTCGCTTGCCTTCCCATGCCCACAGGACACGGCCCAGAATTACAACCTCAGTGTGCCCATCAAGTACATCCACGGTTTTTACTTTTGGATTGTCACTGGTGATGGTGTACTGTCCACTCAGGTTTTGAGACACGCGCTTAATAAACAGCTTTTGCTGAGCCTCTAGGACATAGATACCATCAAAATCCACAGTATGTATTCCAGAATCAACCAGTATGACATCACCGCTTTTGAAGGTCGGTTCCATAGAGTCACCTGAAGCGTGAATAAATCTCAAATTAAAGTGCTCTGTCACCGGTCGGATGTTTTCGTTGATCCAGTTGGGCGAGAGTGTCAGCGTTCCGACTATCGCATCATGCGTATCTACTTGTTCCCCGTTTCCCATAGAAGCTACCGTTGTAAGTAAAGGTACTACAACACCCGGTTGAGCAGGATTAAATCCCTGTACATCAACAACTTCTTCAGAGAACCAGCCAGGTATCCTTAATTGAGACTCCGTCTTGTCAATAAACTTTTCCGTTATGGGACGATACCCATTAAGGAGGTTCCCAATGTGGGAGCCATTGGTATATCCGAGTCGCTTAGCAAGGGCAGTGTTGCCGCCCATTTTTTTAGCTAACTCACTTAGACGGGACTTCCTAAATTCTTGTGTATCCATTCTGTAACTATATCGGATGGTATAACACCATTGGGTGTTGCATAATCAATACCATTTGATATAGAATGGTGTGTATGGATCTACACAACTATTTCAAGCAGTCTAATGCCTTAACAGTTGAACAGTTGGCCGCAGCCATTGGAGTAAAACATGCAATGACGGTTCGCTCTTGGCAACATGGCTATGCAAATCGCAAACCAAGCCCGAAATACTGCGTCCGTATCGAAGAAGCCACAGGCGGTCTGGTCACGCGTAAAGACTTGCGACCGGATGACTATGCCGAAATCTGGACTGAACTTGCAGGGGAGGTCGCATGATCACACATCCTTCTTTCCCCGCATCAAATCAGCCAGCGACCGAGCGTAAATCCGGGCAAGCCAGTATTTCATGTCTTTATAAGCCTTCTCGCGCTCCAGTTGCTCTTTGGTTGGGCGGGCGCTTTTCTTCTGTGTTTGTTTTCGATTTTCCATGTGGAAAGTCTATTTTTTTTGACCGTTTTTGTACTGTCAATTACTGACATCACATCATGACACCAATTAACAGTAACCAATTAGTGTTTAATTTTGATCCCACTCTAGCGGATCGCTTCCAGACCTCCAGAGAGTACCTGGATCACTTGTCACGTAATCAAAAAGTGCTGCAAAAAGTGATAGCGATGGACATGGATATGTCCCCTAGCGCCCTGAGTCGGAAGCTGAACCCAAAAGATGGTGACTGTCAGAGATTCAACGTAGACGACATGGACGCCATGTTTAGGGCTTATCCGGCCATGGTTCCCCAGTTCATAACCTACCTGGTTTCAAAGTATTGCGATAGCCCCAAGAGCATGCAACAGCGCATCTGGGCTGAGATAGCAAAAACATCACAACGGCTTAACGAGTTAGCGGCATTGGCACAAACTCATGGAGAAGAATCATGAAACATTGTTATGTACCGATTGAGAACTATAAGGGCGAAATCCTCAATGAAGAGGCGCTGAAATATGTTGGAAAGAAGCCCAAGGCTCCTAAGCCAGAAAGAAAACAGCAGCACCGTGGATGGGATGTTCTCGGTTTGCCGCCGGATCATAACCCGAAACACCCCAAAAGCATTAAGGCCAGGGTGAAGCCGTTTGCTACATCGCAAGCAGCTTTTGACTGCAAAGCTTACATCGAAAAGATGGGCTGGACACAAGTCCGTGTGATTGAGCTTATCAGGTGAGGTGTCGCATGAAAAAACTGGTGCGCAGAAGCGACCCACTGACAAGCTTTCTGGCCGCAAACCGGGCAAAGCTGTTTGCAGGACCACACTACGAGCGCATGCACAAGGTCCGTGTGGTTACTGTTAACGGCCTGGATATCGTGCACAACGGCTGCAGGGTGTGGGAGCTGGTATGACGGCTTTAGTTAAGTATGATGCAGCGTGTAGGGCATTGGCAGAAGCCAAGGCCGTAGACGAAGTCAAAGACCTGCGCGACAAAGCCGAGGCCATGCGTATATACGCCATGCAGGCAAAGAACAAAACGCTTGAAGTAGATGCTGCTGAAATCCGTATCCGAGCCGAGCGTAGGTTGGGAGAGATGATCACCCATCAAAAAGAAACAGTAGGTCTTAACACAGGTGCGGCAGGCTTGGGCATCAACCAGCACAACAAACAAGAGGTGCGGTCGTTACCAACGACTGCACCAACATTGGCTGATGTTGGTATTAGTAAAGATTTATCAAGCCGCGCTCAAAAACTGGCTGCTGTACCAGAAGAAGAGTTTGAGACCGAAGTAGGCGAGTGGCGCGAGCGTGTTCAGATTGAAGGCCAGAGAGTCACAACACGTTTAGAGGTTGCAGGAGCGCGAGAAATTGCCAAACGTAAACCTGTTACCCCACCCAAAAACGCAGAAGAAATTAAAGCCAAATTAAAAGAAGCCGAAGCAGAGCGCTGTTCATCCTTGCTAGGCAGCTATGCACGTTTGCTATTGGGAGCAATCCAGCAAACAGAAGAATTTTCCCAAGAAGAGCGGGATTTGCTTATGCAAGTTAAAGCCGCCTTGTCTCAACATAACCTTTAATTGAAAGGATATTTCTATGCATACAGAACTTATCAATGTTACTCCTGAAGTTGCCAGCCAATGGCTGAAAAGCAACACCAATAACCGTGCGCTTCGCCGCATGGTCGTGGACAGCTTGAAGCAGGCATTCAGTCGGGGCGAATATGTTCCAACTCATCAAGGCGTTGCATTTTCAAAGGATGGAGCATTGCTAGATGGGCAACACAGATTGGTTGCTATTTCAGAATTGAAATCCGGTACATTTCCCATGCTGGTTTCATTTGATGTGCATGAAGATGCATTTAGAGTGATGGATATTGGTGCCAAAAGGACAACAGCCGATGCGCTCAGGATGGCAGACAGGCGTATTGTTGAAACAGCGAGGTTCTTGGCAGAAGTCTATGAAAACAAACGTCTGAGCATATCGCCGACTTACATCATCCCTTTTATAGAGGCCATTGAGCCTGCACATACCAAACTGATGCATTTCTGTGGTACTTACGCCAAAGCATGGAGTACCGTGGCCGTCCGTGGGGCTGCCACAATTCAATTGATGACAGGCAAAGATGAAGACTATGTTCTTTTGACATATCGCCAGCTTGTGCTAAGTGATTTCAAAGACATGTCTCAAATTGCATGTGCATTGGTCAAAGCTAAAGCCAGTGGGACGTTTAATGCTCGCAACCGTATGGATGCCTTTGCGCGTGCTATGAGTGTTTTTAGTCCAGAAAAAGCATCTTTGAAGCTGGCAAAACCCCTGTCTGAATCCACCGACATCGTGCGCAATGTATTTAATCAAATATTTGCACAAAAAAAAGCCACACCTAATGGTGTGACTGAGGATATTTCTGCTTCTAAGTATAGCAGAAAAGGGCGTGGATTTAAACATTAAAGGTTCCCATATGCCAAATCGAATCTTACGAGAAGGCATCCTGACCAGTGAGAGAGTCAACTCTCTTAACTGGCAGGAAGAAGTCTTTTACCGCAGGCTTATGTCTGTGGTAGATGACCATGGACGCTTTCATGCTCTGCCTAAGCTTTTAAGGGCAGCCTGTTACCCCCTTCATATCGACAAAGTATCCGACGCGGACATTGGCAAGTGGATCACCGCATGCGTGACAGCGGGCCTTGTAAGTGTGTACCCGGCAGCGGACGGGAAGCGATACATCCAGATATTGAACTTCGGGCAGCAAGTGCGAGCAAAGAGCAAGTTTCCGAATCCAATAGATTTCAGTGGCGAGCAGTTGAAATCATCTGATATCAATTGCAATCAATTGCCAGCAAATGAACACTTAGGCGTATTCGGAGACGGAGACGAAGGCGAAGACGATATATATAACTCTCCCTCTGGCCCCAAAGCCAAAAAGAAGTCTCGAATTCCCAAAAATTTAGAACCAACAAAAGAAATGGTTCAGTTTGCCATTGATCGTGGTTTTGACCATCAAAATGAATTCGAAGCATTCAAAAATTATCACATTGCAAATGCAACCCTAAGTGCCGACTGGTCAGCTAACTGGAGAACATGGGTGTTGCGAGGGGTGAAATATGCCGAAGAAAAGAAAAAGCCAAAAGCTC
This sequence comes from Saezia sanguinis, assembly GCF_963921665.1. Lineage (NCBI taxonomy): Bacteria > Pseudomonadati > Pseudomonadota > Betaproteobacteria > Burkholderiales > Saeziaceae > Saezia > Saezia sanguinis. Next base: position 36,221 of record NZ_CAWUGC010000007.1, on the reverse strand, counting down.
CACTATCGAAACCCAAAGCCATTGCAGAAAAAGACTTTACCGCAGGAGTGAATGAAGATGGAACGCTTACATTTTGATTCCGTTAATTCGCCATCCAAAGAGGCTAATTGCGACAAGCACGGAGCTTATACAGCCAAAGGATTCCAGATTGTCGCAGGAGGGCGCATGTTGTGGACACATTGCCCAGGCTGTGAGCAGGACCGCAAAGACGAAGAAGAGAAAGAAAAAGCCGCAGCAAAAGCGGCATGGGAAAAGCAGAAATGGGATGAACTGCTGGGGCGTTCCTGTATCCCAAAGCGATTTATCGAAAAAACATTTGAAACATTCGTGTGCAAAAACGATGTCCAGAAAAACGCTCTGGAAGTGTCAAAGTCGTTTGCCGAGCAATTCCAGCAACATGCAGCGAAAGGGACAGGTCTCATATTTCTGGGCAAGCCTGGGACCGGCAAAAGCCACTTGGCAGCAGCAATCATTCAGAAACTGATGCCCGATTACTTCGGGTTGTATACAACCGTTGGCGAATGCATACGTGCGGTCCGTGAAACGTGGCGAAGAGACAGTGAGCAGACAGAGCGCCAGGTATTGAACTATTTCATCTATGCCGATCTGCTGGTTCTGGATGAGGTTGGGGTCCAGTACGGCACGGAAGGCGAGAAAACCGTCCTATTTGACATTCTGGACGGTCGCTACCGGGAAATGATGCCAACGATCCTGATGGGCAATGTCACAGCCAAGGAACTGAAGGACTACATTGGGGAGCGTGCAGCGGACCGGCTGCGGGAAATCAATACCGCCATTCTGTTTGACTGGGCCAGCTACCGGACGCAGGCCAGAAAGGATGCCGAATGACAGACGCCTTTGATCAGATCGTGACGGAACTTGAAACAGGCCGCAACCGGATTGACTGGCTCAAGTATGACGGGCCAGAAGAAATCAGGAAGATGCAGGAAGAGGGCAAAGACATCGTGGAATTGATCCTGTGTACAAATTTGAGCATGAGCACGATTCGAAAAATCGTCAATGGGGAGATCGTGGCATGAGTGGCAAACGGTTTTTTAGGCTGGTAAACAAAGAGGTAAGGCGCAGGGCGGCTGATTATGTTCTGCACGAAGCACCGGAAGGCCATTTTATGGAAGTCAGTGAGCCGACCAGAACGCTTGAACAAAACAGCCGCATGTGGCCCATGCTCAGAGAAATAGCTAAGCAGGTTCCTGTGTATGGTGGTATCCGTATGACAGAAGAGGATTACAAGGATTTATTTACCGGCAGCCTGAAGCACATCAACTTTGTACCGGCTTATGGTGCGCCTGGCCGAATGGTGGGGCTTGGGCAGTCAACAAGTCAAATGACCAAATCGGAATTTAGTGATCTGTTCATCCTGATGGAGCAGTTTGCAGCAGAGCATGGCATTGTGTTTAGTTGGGAGCGGGAGGTGACGGCATGAGCAGGATTATTTGCTGGTTTTCCTGCGGGGCTGCAAGTGCTGTGGCCACTAAATTGGCAATTGCTGAAAATGATGGACAGCTTCCATTAACCATTGCATATACCGAAGTCGCTGAAGAACACCCGGATAACAAACGTTTTTTATCTGACTGTGAAAAATGGTTCGGTGTACCTATAACCATTTTAAAAAATGAAAAGTACAACGGCTCAATTTATGAGGTTTTCAGAAAAGAGCGATTTCTGGTCGGGCCATCTGGTGCCGCATGTACCCGTCTGCTAAAAAAAGAGGTCAGGAAAAAGTTTGAACAACCCGGAGATATTCAGGTATTCGGTTACACAGTAGAGGAACTGCATCGTGTAGATAGATTTATTGATGCAAATAACGAGGTCAGACTATCAACACCGCTGATTGAGCGGGGCCTGACTAAACAGGATTGTTTGGCGATGCTGGAGCGTGCTGGGATTGGGTTACCAATGATGTACCTACTTGGCTACAAAAACAACAACTGCATCGGTTGTGTGAAAGGCGGGGCAGGCTACTGGAACAAAATTAGACAGGACTTTCCAGCGCAGTTTGAACGTATGTCTCAAATGGAGGAGTCCTTGGGCAGAACAATCTGCAAAACCAATGGCAAGCGTATTTTTTTACGTCAGTTGCCACCGGACGCGGGGCGATACGAGTCGGAATCATCTGTTGAATGTGGAATTTTTTGCGAACTGGCAGAGCAGGAGGTGACGGCATGAATTATTTACGAATTCAGGGATGTTCTTGGGAGGATTTTTCACTACCAAGTTTATTCGCTTGTTCTCTTTTAGAAGGAAGCAAACTCGCAATGCCATCCCAAACGAGATGTAAGAGAGATAGAAGGACTGCAAAAGGATCCATAAGTCTATTAAACCATAAAAATATGATTATTTTATGAATAAGTTGCAAAAAAACACCATAACCCTGCCATGGCCCCCCAGGGAGTGCAGCCCCAATGCAAGGGTGCATCACATGGCACTGGCCAAAGCAAAGGTCATGTACAAGGAAATGTGCTTCTTGATGGCTAAAGAGCAAAAGTTACAAGCGCCGGTAGGTAGTCTGGTTATCAGTATTGACTTTTACCCACCAACAAAGCGTAGACATGATGCAGACAACGCTTTGGCCTCATGCAAAGCGGGAATTGATGGAATTGCCCAGGCGATAGGCATTGATGACAGCAATTTCAGAGATTACAGACTGTCCATGAAAGAGCAGGTCGGTGGGTATGTTGTCGTGACTATTTTGGGGAGTCATGGTGAATAACAAAATTACCCACAGAGAAAAGAATCATCTGGCCAAAGTCAAGCTTTTGCCTTGCTCAGTATGCGGTGCACCTGGGCCAAGTGATGCTCACCATGTTAGGCAGGGGAATCAATATACCTGCGTAGCCTTATGCAAGGACTGTCACCAGGGAAGTATTCTTGGCATCCACGGACAGAAGAGAGCATGGGCTATTGCAAAGATGGATGAGTTGGATGCATTGAATGTCACTGTAAAAAACTTGATGGAGACCAGATGACAGAACCAATCTTTAAAAGCATTGTCCAGGCCGTGCATGTCTCTTTTCTGATGGAGATCGTCATACCCAGCACCAAAGGGCAGACTGAAATCTGCATACAGCATCTGATGGAGAGCAGTGGCCACGTCTTCCAGGGGATACCTGAACCGGTTGTTAACACCAAGGGAATGCGTCAGGAAGACTGGTTTGCCCAGTGTGCACTGATCCGGCAAAAGGTGGAAGAGAGGCTTCCCCCGCCAGAAAGAGATGCTATCTGGGCACGGTATGGTCAGTATGACAACCGGATCAATGTATTTACTAAATCAGATGGCATTGAGGGGATGGCTATCTATGTTGAAAGCGTATCGAAGCTTAAAGGGGATGCTCTGCTGGAGTTAACAGCTAACTTTTATGGTTTGTGCAGGTACAACAAGAAGGGGAGAAAGATCGCTCCACCGTCGTTACGAGACATTGCTGACAGGTACAACAAGTCCAGAGTCACGCTGGCCCAAGTTAAGCAGGTTATAGGACGTTATGCTGCAGGCCTAGAAATGGAAGCAATGAAAAAACTCTCTGTGATACTAAACAACGAAATTACAGAACAAGCTGAAATTTCTTGACAGGGAGTACCACTTAGGGTAATATTTGTCTATTCTCGGGACGAATTGCGTATGTTTCGGTCAGAGTACATATCCAAGCCACCAAATCGGTGGCTTTTTTGTTGGTTATTGAGGGCATAATTTTTCGAAGAGAAATGATTCAATGGGATATTCCTCTTTAATTGGATGCCACGGCCCAGGAGTTCCTTTTTCTTCAGAAAACATCATTTTTTGCCCTTGAGCGAATTTCTGGGAATAAAAGATGAGTAACCCAGATAACCTTGAGAGGTTATCTGGGCAGTTGATATCTATGCCAGCCAACGTTGATCCTATCTGGTTATTTGTTGAATATGGATGATGAACGACGAGAACATGAAATATGTTTTCATTTTCATGATCTTGCCGTACGCTTAACGCGTCGTAATAAATGGTTTCGTTAGGGATTTGCACCCAATCCCGTGTTTGTGCTATAGCAGTCGAGCAAAAGGACGCGGCACAGATAGATAAGATAAGCAGGTATTTTTTCATACTCATATTTTATGGGTATGGTTGGAGCAAGTGTTCTGACTTGTAATATGCCCCACACAGTAGGCCAATAGCCGAACCGTGGGGCTTTTGTTTGAGTGGTGCACTTAGGGACGATATTCTCACCAGGTAGGTGCTGGACTATATCCCTTTTTGCGGTAGGTTTGATCAATGCGTTCTCTGATGACGTTAGCGGCTTTCTCTCCAGCTATGCGTCGGATGTTTCGATTGCCTTGTTCCCAGGCGAATTGGCAGAGATACCAGTCAGGGCCTAGGTATTCATGGCGACACATTCCCAAATAAGCCATAGCGGCCAACTGGGTGTTGACAGGATTGTCAGGGGCATCGATCCCTTTGATAAAAAAAACAATCTCTTCTTTAGTTGCTGAAGTAGGTATTTGTTTCATAATGCCTCCTTGGTTGCAATGAATAATTATTTTCATTTATATATTTAGTATATAACAGGAATATGACAACCAAAAAGAACCCAGAAGCCAGGCCAAGCGATGAGCACCCTGAATGATCTGCAGTCAAAGCTAAAGAACATTTCCAAGCAGATCAAATATGCTCAGGTGCGTGCGCTGACTAAGGTGGCCAGACAGATACAAGCAGATGAGCAGGCCAACATCGAAAACACCTTCGATAATCCAACACCGTTTACTGTCAATTCAGTGAAATCATTCGGTGCCAGACGTGATGACCTGAGAGCGAAGGTCTTTATACAGAGCATAGCAGCAAGCTATCTGGATCCGTATGAGAGCGGTGGCGTTCGTAAGCTCAGTGGCAATGCATTGCTCAACCCAAAGAGTGTGGCGCTCAACAAGTATGGCAACCTGGCGCGAAACAAGACATCGACACTGACCGCAAAGCCTAATGTGTTTGTGGGAACAGTAAAGACATCCCGTGGTGATGTACGAGGCATCTGGCAGCGTAAGGCAAGACGCAAGACAACAGCCAAGAGGCGCAGGACAGTATCGAAGAGGCAAGCCAGCCAGTTGAAACTGTTGATCAGATTCGGTGATGCTCTACCGGTGAAGCAGGAGTTAGGCTTCTACGATGTAGCGCAGAAGACAGTAAGCCAGCATCTGCAGCCTGCAATGCAGGAAGCAATACGTGAAGCGTTCAGTACGGCGAAATGAAAACGATGTTTCTTGCTGCTGTCGGTGGGTATGGGTCCTTCCCTGTAATGTATTACATGTGGGCATTGCGCCCGCGCAGTGTTTCACTAGCTATAAAGTTTTGAAATTTGGGTAACACAAAACAGATGAAGCAATCTGAATTTGCCAAGCTCCATGGTGTGAGCCGAAAAACCGTTACAGCCTGGAAGGCGCGGGGCTGGCTGGTGATGGAAGGTGATGAGGTTGATGTAGACGCTTCCAATAAAAATATCGAGCGTTACCGCAAAACTGTTACCCGCAGTGGGGGTAACAAATCAGGTAACAACGCACAAGGTAACAAAAAAAGTAACAGCGAAACGCCATCCCAAGCAGCAGAGCGATTGATTTCTGAGCAGGGCGCGCAGCTCAATTATGACGAAGCACGCACACTGAAAGAAAACTATTTTGCATTGCTGACCAAGCTGGAGTACGAAGAAAAATCCGGGCAGCTTATGCCCTACGCTGACATGCTTAATGACGTGTCAAATGAATATGCAAGGGTTCGTACCCGCTTGCTGGCCATTGCCCCGGAACACGGGCCCAGGTTAAGACAGATAGGCATGGTAGGTGATGATGCCCAATATGTTGAAGCTTTACAAGAAGTGATATGCGAAGCAATGAATGAACTCACCATTGACAAACGAGAGTCGGTCGAGGCGCAAGTTTAGGGCTGGGTTAATTGCGAGAAGAAAAAAGTTAAGGCCACCTCCAAAACTTACCTTGAGCGAATGGGCCAATACCTACGGTGTGCTGTCTAAAGAAACCAGTGCGCAGACAGGTAAGTTCAGATCGTTCAAGTACCAGGACGGGATCATGGACGCGGTGACCGATCCGGCCATTGAAGAAATCTCGGTGATGAAGTCGGCCCGTGTGGGGTATACCAAAATCACTGACCACGTCATCGGTTACTTTCTGGAGCATGACCCATCCCCCATTCTGGCAGTGCAGCCACGTGTGGAGGATGCGGAGGACTACAGCAAGACCGAGATCATGCCGATGCTGAGGGATACACCCAGGCTGGCAGCAATCACGCCTCAAGGCAAGGCGAAAGATTCTAACCAAACAATACTGAGAAAACAGTTTCTCAACGGTGCCAATCTGGTGCTGGTAGGTGCCAACAGCCCAGGAGGCTTTCGGCGTATCACTAGCCGCATTGTCATCTTTGATGAGGTAGACGGCTATCCGGTGGGCGGTGCCGGCTCCGAAGGGGACCAGATTGCACTGGGTAAAAAACGCTCGGAGACATTCTGGAACCGAAAGATTATTCTGGGCTCTACACCCACCGTGAAGGGGTTGAGCCGTATTGAAAAGTCCTACGAGGACAGTGACCAGCGTAAATACTTCGTGCCATGTCCGCACTGTGGTGAGTACCAGGTGTTGGAGTGGGGCGATAAAGACAGTCCCTATGGCATCAAGTGGCACAAGGACGAAAACGGCGAAGGCCTTCCCGAAACCGCTTACTATGCCTGCCGACACAATGGTTGTGTCATTGAGCACAAAGATCTGAAATGGATGGTGGACCGGGGCGAATGGAGAGCTACAGCCCCATTCAAGGGGCATGCAGGTTTTCATATTTGGTCGGCATACAGTCTTTTCCCCAATGCCGCATGGAAGTATCTGGTTGCAGAGTGGCTCAAGGTCAAAGGCGATCCACTGCGGCGCCAGACTTTTATCAATACCACGCTGGGCATCCCGTATGAGGATGCCGGTGATATTGCACTCAGCGAGCAGCGATTACTGAACCGCTGTGAAGTGTGGGGGGCCGAGGTCCCGGACGGTGTAGCAGTGCTGACGGCAGGCATTGACACCCAGGATGATCGATTTGAAATTGAAGTGGTTGGCTGGGGTGCCAATGAAGAGAGCTGGTCAATTGCGCATGATGTGATCGAGGGCGATCTGGAAACCCCGGAACCCTGGGAGAGGTTGGATACCTACCTCAAGCAGGTATGGCGCCGCGCCGATGGCAAGGGTTTTGTCATCAAGGCCGCATGTCATGACTCTGGTGGCCACCACACCCAGCAGGTATACAAGTTTGCCAAAGAGCGCATTGCGCGCCGGATATGGGCCATCAAAGGTGAGTCAGCCCAGGGCGGCAAACGCTCCCCGGTGTGGCCTGCCAAACGGGTCACATCCCGCACCAAGGCAGCGTACCGGCCGGTCATTATCGGAGTCAACGCAGCCAAGGATTCCATACGCAGCCGCTTGAATATGTCGGTTCCGGAAAACGGCCAGGCGGCAGGTTATATGCACTTCCCGGCTGAGCGGGATCTGCACTATTACTCGCAGTTGCTGGCAGAGCGGCTGGTCACCAAAGAAAGCAATGGGCAGAAATACCGGGTTTGGGAACTTAGGCCGGGGCGTGCCAATGAAGTGCTGGACTGTTGGGTGTATGCATATGCTGCACTGTGTGGTCTGTTCCATCATGGCCTGAAGCTCAATGTTTTGGCCAAGGGTGTGCAGGAATCCCCAGACAAACTGATACCGCCACCAGCGCAGGAAGAAAAGAAAGTGGATTTGAGATATCCGGGTGTTGTCATGCCGGAAACCGAGCCCCCGAAAAGGGGATCATTTGCAAAACGATTACCGAGTTAATATGGTCAGCAGAACAATCTTTATCGGCATGAGCAGGCAGCAACTGCAAGAGTTGCTCAGCAAAGCACAACAGGCTTATATTGATCTGATGAGCGGTAACAAGGGCGTATCGTTTTCCTATACGCAAGGAGATGGCACCCGCTCGGTCACCTATAACCAGGCCAGCGTGCAGGACCTGCTGGCTTTGATTCAGCTGCTGCAGGTTGAACTTGGCCTGGCCATAGGTCGGCGTGCCGTGAGATTCAGGTTTTAACCATGGAAAACCAGGTCCAGATTCTGGGGCCCGATGGCAGGCCCCTGGCACCGGTGCGCGCCAAGCCTGCTGCATTAAATGGTTACAGCCGGGTCCCCTATGATGCAGCGGATTCATTCAGTGACCAGCTGGCTAACTGGCAACCGTGGCTCGGGTCACCGGATAATGAAATCAATATCTACCGCAACCGGATTGTTGCGCGCATGCGTGACATGGTGCGTAACGATGGCTGGGCCAGTGGCAGCGTTACCCGGTTGCTCGACAATGCGGTTGGTGCACGTTTCCGTCCGTTGATCCAGCCGGATTACCGTTATCTGGCCATGGTCAGCGGTAACTCCGCATTTGATTCCAGATGGGCTGCGGAATACGGCCGTGCGGTTGAAGCACATTACCGGGTATGGGCAACCGACCCTGGGCGTTATTGTGACCAGGAAAGAAAGCTGACATTGCCACAACTGCTGCGGCTGGCGTTCCGGCATAAGCTGGTTGATGGCGATGCATTGGCCGTGCTGCATTACCGAACAGATCGTATTGGACAGGGCAAGGGGCAGTATGCCACCACCATACAAATGGTGGATCCGGACCGTCTGAGCAATCCCAATGAGTCCTTTGATCTACCCAACATCCGGGGTGGTGTGGAAATTGATGATGATGGTGTGCCGGTGGCTTATCACATCCGCAAGGCCCATGTCGGGGATTGGTGGAGCGGTGAGCAGACCATGACCTGGGAGCGTGTGATTCGTGAAACCTCTTGGGGTCGTCCGGTGGTGGTACATGACTTTGACCATGACAGGGCCGCACAGCACCGGGGAACCGGTATTCTCACGCCGATTGTCCAGCGCATGAAGATGCTCATCAAGTACGACCAGTCGGAACTGGAGGCTTCTATCCTGAATGCGATTTTCGGAGCTTATGTCACGTCTCCTTATGACCAGGGCATGGTTGAAGGTGCACTCAATAATGAAGAAAGTCTGGGTGCATATCAGGAGGGCCGGATTGAATTTCACAAAGACAGCCGCCTTTCGCTGGCCAATGGAGCCCGTATACCGGTCATGTATCCGGGTGAAGCGATCACCACTGTCAATGCGGCACGTCCGACCAGCAATTTCAAGGATTTTGAAAGCACTGTACTGCGTAACATTGCAGCAGCCCTTGGGTTGTCTACCCAGCAGGTCACACAGGACTGGTCGGATGTGAACTACAGCTCAGCACGCTCGGCAATGCTGGAAGCGTGGAAAACATTGACTCGCAGGCGTGATGAGTTTTCGATTGGTTTTGCCCAGCCGATACTGTCGGCCTTTATTGAGGAACTCCACAGCTATGCGGATCTGCCATTGCCGAACAATGCACCGGATTACCTGGAAGCCAGGGCTGCTTATTGTCGTGCCAAGTGGATTGGTCCTGGCCGTGGCTGGGTGGATCCGGTGGCAGAAAAGAAGGGCTCCATCCTTGCCATGAGTGCCGGCCTCTCAACACTGGAAGATGAGGTGGCAGAAAACGTTGGGGAAGACTGGGAAGAACAACTCGACCAGTTGGCCAGAGAAAAAGAAGCCTTTGAAGCCAGAGGTCTGACACATCCCACGCTTAACAGCGTAGGGGAAGAACCTACCACCAAAACACAGGTCATGTGATGAATCTACCCCATATCGCCCAGCGTCTGTTTAACACGCCGCTGGCACTGCACCCGCGTAAAGCGGAAGTTGTGATTGCTGCGCTCAGTGACCGCCTGGGTCTCACCAACAGCAAAACCCTGTTGATGGAAGGTAGCGAATTCAACCATAAAGCCAAAGACTGTGGTTATGAAGTTGTTGAAGGTATTGCTGTCATTCCGGTGCAGGGTACGCTTGTCAACAAACTGGGAACACTGCGGCCGTTTAGCGGTATGACCGGATATGACGGTATTCGCTTTAACTTCCTTTCAGCACTGGAGGATCCATCTGTCAGAGGCATCTGTCTGGACATCGACTCACCCGGTGGTGAAGTAGCCGGGTGCTTTGACCTGGTGGACACCATCTACAACGCACGTGGCACAAAGCCTATCCATGCCATTTTGTCAGAGAGTGCTTATTCGGCTGCTTATGCGATAGCCAGTGCAGCAGACAGGATCATGGTGCCTCGTACCGGTGGCGTAGGCTCAATTGGGGTGGTTGTGATCCACTACGACTTTTCTCAACGGCTCAAGGAAGATGGTATTAAGCCGACCATTATCACTTGTGGCACCCGCAAGGCCGAGAGTAATCCACTGGTGCCGCTCTCAGAAGAAGCGCAGACAGCGCTGCAGGCCGATGTGGATGCTACTGGAGAACTGTTTTTTAACACGGTTTCCCGCAACCGTGGCATCAGTGTGAGCGCTATCCGGGATATGGAGGCCGCTTGTTTCATGGCCGGGCGGGGCGTTGAACTGGGGCTGGCTGATGAAGTCAGTTCACCGGACGCGGCATTTTTACAACTTTATGAACAACTGGAGAAATGAAATGAGTTTGAGCAAATTTGCCCACTTGCTGGGTATCAGCGCCAAAGCTTCGGAGGACGAGGAAGACAAAAAAGTCAAAAAGACTGAAGAAGAAAAAGAGGATGAAAAGGACGAAGAGGCAGAAGAGGAAGAAGAACCCAAATCCAAAAAGTCCAAAAAGGCTGAGGACGAGCAGGATGATACATCTGTTGAGGAAGACGACACATCTGATGATGAGGATGATGAGAAGGAGTCTCCTGACGCTAAAAAAGCCCGCGTCGCAGAAAACAAGCGCTGTGCGGCAATCTTTGCCAGCCCCCATGCTGCACGCAATGTCGGACTGGCAGCGCACCTGGCATTTGAAACCCGTGTCAGTGCTGCAGAAGCCATCAAAATGATGCAGTTGTCTGCTGGTGGCACATCCTCCAAAACGCTGCTGGATCGGCGCATGCAGTCGCTTGATGCACCCAGGCTGGGACAGGATGCACAGCATAAACATGCCAGCACCGCTGACCAGATGAAGGCAATCTACAACCGAGTGAAAGGTAAAAAATGAGCACACAGTATGGACAAAATCCATTTCGCCCGGGCATGAGCAGCTCGGTATTCAACCCCGACCAGCTGATTGCAGGTGTTTTGCAACCCGTCACACGTGACGTGACGATTACCGGTGGTGTCTATAAGCGGGGTACAGTGATGGGAAAAATCACAACCAGCGGACTGTATACGATCTGCAAAAAAACAGCTACGGATGGCAGCCAGAATCCGGTTGCTATTCTGGTCGATGACCGTGATGCAAGTTCTGCTGATGTTGCAGGGTCTGTATTTCTGTTGGGCGAATTCAACGCCAATGCAGTGACATTTGACGCCTTGTGGACACTGGCTGACCTGACCGCGGCAATGGATGTCAACAAGGTATTCCTGCGCGATCCTCTCCAGGCCCCTGTCATCCCCTGAACCTGAACCAACTCCTATCCAAGAGCCGCAAGGCTCTTTTCTTTTTTAAGGAAAGATAATGAACAGTATTTACGATACAAGTACCCTGGTGCAGGTGGTGCCAAACCTGATCACTGCACAGAACTGGCTGCTGGACCGCTTTTTTCCGAACGTGGTCACCAGCGATACTGAAGAGGTTGCCATAGATGTGGAAGCCGGCGCGCGCCGTATGTCCCCGTTCTGCTCTCCGCTGGTGGAAGGCAAACTGGTTGAATCCCTGCGTTACCAGACCAAAACATTCAAGCCCGCGTATATCAAGGACAAGCGCGCCCCTGATCTGCGCAAACCGATCAAACGCCAGATCGGGGAACGCATTGGTGGTGAACTCAGTGCAGCAGAGCGTGAACAGTTCAACCTGCAAAACGAGATGGCCGACCAGATCGACATGATCAACCGCCGCCTGGAATGGATGGCGGCACAGGCTCTGCAGCGTGGCAAAGTGTTGATCAAAGGCGAAGGCTATGATCCTATCGAAGTGGACTTTGGCCGCTCCAGCGATCTGACTGTGGCACTGTCCGGTTCTGACCTGTGGCCGACAACCATTTCAGATACCGTTACCAGGCCGACCGATGACCTGGAAAAGTGGGCTACGCTGATTCTGCAGAAGTCCGGTGTGGTGGTGCGTGATGTGGTGTTTACCCAGAAGTCATGGCAGGCTTTCCAGTGTGATGCCAAAGTCGCCAAATCCGGTGTACAGATGCCGCTGCTGTCTCCATACAACAATGCGGTCAATCCCGGTACACAGGTGGACAAGGGCGCGATCTATAAGGGCCGCTGGGGCAACTTTGACCTGTGGCTGTACAACGATTGGTTCATTGACCCGGAAGATAGCACCGAAAAACCGATGCTGGTTGACGGCAACATCATCATGTCTGGTGAGCAGTTGATGGGCACACGGGCATTTGGCGCCATCATGGACCCAGCCTTTAATTATGGTCCGATGGCTTACGCGCCCAAGACCTGGCTGCAGGAAGACCCGGCACAGCGCTTCCTGATGATGCAGTCCGCACCGATTGTCATTCCCAGCCGCGTCAATGCATGTTTCTGTGCCACTGTGGTGTAAGGAGGATGTATGGCAACAGCGAATAAGACGTCAGAAAAAGCAGCAGAAACATTAACGGGTAGCGTCAAGCTGAAAGTCATCAACGGCCGTGTCATCCATGATGGCAAAGAGTATGTGGCCGGCATGGATGGCAAGGACGAACTTACCCTGCCGGCCAAGGACGCACAGCGTCTTTTGACTGTGGGTGTGGTTAAAAAGGCCTGACATGGTTGACTGGGATACCCATCTGCTGGCGCCGCTGCATGGTGTCTTTGGCGAACCGGTAAATTACCGCTCCCAGAGAGGAGATGCCTACGACATTGTGGGCATTTTTGACCGGGCGCACACGCGGGACGTTGAAACGCTGGAAGGTGATATTGCCATCAATACCACCAAGCCGGTGCTTGGCGTGCGTGATGCCCAGTTCAAATCACCTCCCAGGCAGGGTGACCAGTTGTTTGTCAGAGGCAGGCTGTATGTCGTCAGTGATGTCCAGCCCGATAGCCATGGTGGAACCCGGCTTGAACTCAATGAGGTGAAGGCATGAATTCAGCCGGCATACGCGAACTCGTGACCGCTGCACTAGTAGGAAAAACTGCTGCACAAGACCGGGTGTATTCCCCCCGCGACTGGCCAACCCATACAGAGATATTCCCGGTTCTTCTGGTTTCAACCCCATTCGAGAAGAAAAGCTCTTTGGGCCGCAATGCCCCGCAATTCAATACCGTGACCACGGTAGCAGTGAGCGGCCGTGTCATTGCCTATGACAAGGAAGACGGTACGTCCGGTGTGGCGCTGGCCACTGATGCGGTGGAAGCACTGCGCGACCAGATCCATGTGGCAGTGATCAACAATCCTGCCCTCATGCAGGAAATCCAGCAGTTTATCAGTGTTGATACCCAGACCGTGGTGGACGCGGAAGGGGAGGGGCATGTTGGTCAGGTGCTGGTGCATTTCCACATTGAGTATTACCAGGGACCAGAGGATTTCTATCCAGTGGAAGCCGTGCCGCTCAAAACCATTGAGATCAAGCAGAAGTATCCAGATGGTACGACACCGACCGGGCTCACGATTGAACTTGAACAGTAAAGGAAAAAATATGTTGATCAAACCCGCGACGGGCCGCAAAGTCCGCTATCCGGATTCAGATAGGTTTTTGCCTGAAAGCGGCGCCAAAGTCCCGGCCAGGGATCTGTTCTGGCGCAAACGAATCAAACAGGGCGATGTCATTGTTGTTACGCCCAAGCCCAAAAAAGGGAGTGAATCATGAGCGTTTCATTCAATAACATCCCGAGCGCGCTTCGGGTGCCGCTGTTTTATGTCGAAATCGACAACTCCATGGCCAATACGGCGCAGGAAATCCAGCGAACCCTGCTGATCGGACAAATGACGACCGGTACAGCACAGCCCAATGTTGCCATCAAGGTATCTTCTGTGACTACCGTTGCAGGTCTTTGCGGACAGGGCTCCATGCTGCATACCATGATGTCCAAATATCTGGCCAATGACGGGATTGCCGAGGTCTGGATTCTGCCGCTGGCAGATGACACCACCGAAATGACACAAGCCGAGGGCTCCATCAGTATCGGATCAGCAGCTTCCGAATCGGGTATTCTGAGCCTGTATATTGCTGGCACACGTGTTCAGCTATCGGTGCGGGATTCCTACACCACAGCGGAAACTGCCAGCGAACTGGCTGCCAAGATCAACACCAATGGTGATCTGCCGGTAACAGCGACGGTAGATGCTTCAACAGTCCAGTTGAAGGCCAAGAACTATGGTGTGTGCGGCAACTCGATTGACCTGCGTTTGAACTATCTGGGCACAGCAGGTGGTGAGTCTATCCCTGCCGGGCTGACGGTTACCATTACGCCCATGTCTGGTGGTGCCGGTGCACCGGACCTGACAGATGGTCTGGCCAACTTGCAGGACAGGGCGTTTGACTTCATCGTCAATCCCTACACCGATACAACGTCTTTGAACGACCTGCGGGATTTTCTGTCAGACCAGACAGGGCGCTGGGCCTGGGACAAGCAGATTTACGGGCATTCATACAGCGTCGCCCAGGGCACTTATGGAGCTCGGTACGCTGGGTGAAGCACGCAACGACCAGCATGCAACGATCTGGGGCGTGTACGACAATCCCAATACCGACTATGATCTGGCTGCGGCCATGGTGGGGGCGATTGCAGGACCTATCCGAAACGACCCGGGTCGGCCAACCCAGACCCTGCAGGTGCTTGGCGTGCTGGCTCCACCACTGGAAAGCCGCTTTACGCTGACCGAGCGCAACAACCTCCTGTACAGCGGTATCTCAACCTTTGTCGTAACAGATGATGACACCATTCAGGTGGAAAACACTATCACGACCTACCAGCGCAACAAATTCGGCGCAGCAGACGACAGCTATCTGCAGATCGAAACACTGTACCTGCTGATGTATGTGAACCGGTATATGCGTACCCAGGTTACTAGCAAGTTTGCCCGGATGAAACTGGCTGAAGACGGTACACGCTTTGCCGCAGGGCAGGCCATTGTGACGCCGGCAGTGATCAAAGCCGAGTTGATTGCCCAGTACAAAACGCTGGAGTTCAATGGTTACGTGCAGGGGGCAGCAGCTTTTGCCAAAGGCATCATTGTTGAGAAGGACCCGAACAACCCGAACCGGGTCAATGTGGTCTGGCCTGGCACGCTGATCAACCAGCTGCGTATCTTTGCGGTACTGAACCAGTTCCGCCTCATTTCACCTACGGAGTAAAACATGGCAAGACCCTTAGCAGGAACAGCCACCGTCACACTGGACGGTGTGTCTGTCAACGTCGCCGGTACTTTTCGTTACCGTGTCGGCAACAAGAATCGCGAAACCCTGACCGGGATGAGCGGTATCCATGGCTTCAAAGAAACCTTTGTGCCGCCCTATATTGAAATGGCCGTGCGTGACCATGGCGGTCTGGATATGGATGAGATTGCAGGCTACACGGAAATCACTGTCGTAGCGCAACTGGCCAACGGCAAGACCATCATGGGCGAAGGCATGTGGATCGTGAACACCCAGGAAATGGACTCTCAGGAAGCCACTTTTACAGCCCGGTTTGAAGGTCAGTCAGTGATTGAATATTAGTGGCATACATCCGGCTTGTTAGAATACGATCTCATTTCAGCACCAAAAAGGTCAGAGACTGTGAAAAAAGTAATTGTTGCTCTATTTGCTTCTTTTGTAATGATTGCGTGTTTTGCTACTGATGAAACGGCACCTTATGAAATAGATACTGTGGCTACGGCTAATGCCCCATGGAAAGTTAACGAATTAATATCCGTTAATGAAGATGCATCAAATCATAGCTATGAAGTTCGGTTTTTAGGAGTCACTACGCAGGGCAGTTGTATTATTCAAGAATTTCATAGTTCAAATGCTTTAAAAGCAACAGATCCATATCTGGTTAATTTACCAATTGATATGCTAAAAGAATATAGTCGAAATGGTACTGCTGGGCGGGAAAGTCCGATTGAAGGGTATCTGGTCGAATATAGGGATGACGGGAGTAAGTTTCGTGAAACAAGGTATAAAAATGGTTTGAGATACGGAGAAATCAAAGTCTGGCATTCCAATGGTCAATTGTCTGATGTGCTGCCAGTAAAAAATGGAGCGGGGCATGGCATTATGACCATGTGGTTTGAGAATGGTGAATTGTCAACAAAAATCTTTTTTAATAATGGAAATGCATATCGAATAATTTCATGGGATATGTCAGGGCGGAAGTCAACGGATTCATGGAGAGAGGAAGGGGAACCAACTCTATATTGCTCATGGGATCATAGAGGCAATCTACAAAGGCATGAATGGGATTGTTTAAATGCTGATGAATCTCATTTTGATGAATAGATTTGTAAACGTAATAGCCACCTTCGGGTGGCTTTTTTATTACTTCATAAGGAATGTAAATGGACGAAACCACTACCATTGAACTAAGCCGGGCTCTTGAAGATAAGGCCACGAAAACCGAATGGACCGAGATCACGCTCAAGGAACCTGTGCTGATCCAGGTCGAGCAGTTTCAGGACAAACTGCGCGCAACCAATAACTCGGTAACGGCTTCACGCTTCCTGATCCATCTGGTATCGGGGGTGTCGGAGAGCGCACTCAAAATGATGGCGATCAGTGATTACAAAAAGTGTGATGCCTGGCTGAACCGTTTTTTTACGACGAAGGCGGAATGACCGCCTGGCGCGAATTGGCCGCTGACGTGACATATTTCTACAAATGGGGGCCTCATGATGCATGGGGCCTTTCTCACAGCAAGCTCGAATTCTGGGCTGAACAGGCGCTGAGGATCAAACATGCCTGAAAAATTTGAAGTCACCCTGGTAGGCAACGACCAGCTGGGCGGTATGCTGGAGCGTAACATTGAGAAAGTGTCAGAACTTGCGGCCAGTGCCCAGAAGGCCAATGCCAGCATGGGCAAGGAAGGCAGTCAAGACGCCCAGAGTAATCTGACTTTGCTGGAGAAGAAATTCTCTGCAATTTCGGACGTCGCTAAAAAGAATGTTCAGCACCTGGGGGACATGGTGCCTCCACTCAAAAATATCGGAGCACTGGTCGGGCCTCTGGGTAAGCTTGGTATTGCCGGAGGTGCTGTATATGGTGTCAGCCGCATTGCCAGTAGCATGGGAGATATGGCTCGGCATGCCTACAGCATGGATAACAGTGCAAAGAACATAGGGCTTTCTGCCGAGAAACTCTCAATGGTCTACGGGGCTTTCAGGCTGGCCGGGGTTGATGAGCAGGCGGCTTCTCAGTCTCTTGTAACGGTAGCTGATACCTTTAACGATATTCTCAGAGGAGGTGAAAACGGTAACCGGGTAATGAGCCAACTGGAGGCTATGGGGCTGAGCAGGGATATGATCCCGGTGCAGTATGACGCCTATGG
Source organism: Saezia sanguinis (assembly GCF_963921665.1). Taxonomy (NCBI): domain Bacteria; kingdom Pseudomonadati; phylum Pseudomonadota; class Betaproteobacteria; order Burkholderiales; family Saeziaceae; genus Saezia; species Saezia sanguinis. The sequence continues at coordinate 18,711 of NZ_CAWUGC010000007.1, read as the reverse complement.
TAACCAGACGGTGATTGTTGATAAGCTGCTGCCGGTGCTCGATAGTATTTACGACAGCATTCAAAGCCCACAAATCCGCCATGAGTTTGCCAGGGCAACCGGTATAGACGACAGTCTGGAGGCGTTGTTGCGTGGAGACAGGAGCGTACAGGACCGCTATCAGCAGGCGTATGACATTGGACTGGTTACTCTGGAGGAAACCAATAAGAGGCTTAATGAACTCAACAGCAACTTAACTCAGACATCTGCATCTATTTCAGGTTGGTGGAACCGTACAAAAAATGATGCGGCTGATTGGATATTAAGTGATGGTTCTGTTATGAACGGCATTACTGGTGTTGGGGACGTGTTTAATCATGGTGACAGGGCCGCATGGCAAATGGCTGCTGGCATTAACCTGGATGATGATTCGGCCATGTGGCGAACCATGCAGGGGGATTCACAGTATGACCAGTTTAAAAGCACCCTGGGCTGGTGGAATCGTTTCCAACTTGGATCAGGTGTTATGCCTGAGGGAGTCTGGGATGAGTTTGTAGACTTCAAACAGCAATCCAATCCTGATTACAAAGATCCATTTGCCGGTCGTATTGGGCCCAACACGCTTGTCCGTGGTACTCCCATTGGAGAAGATGACACATCTTCCACTGCTGCATCAATGAATGGTGTTTCGTCTATTGCCGCCTCTATTTCTCAGGCAGATGAAAACATCAAGAAATTTCTTGACCTCATTGCGATGTCTGAGGGAACTTTCGGCAAAGGAGATGATGGCTATAACGTCACTTTTGGTGGTGGGTTGTTCAATAACGGGTTTGCGTATCATCCTAATATACAACGACCATTTAGACAGACCGACGGAAACTGGAGCTCATCTGGTGCCGCTGGTCGCTATCAGTTCCTGAATTCCACATGGGGAGACCTTTCCAAGCAATTAGGGCTGACAGATTTTGGCAAGGAGTCACAGGACAAGGCTGCTATTGAACTGATACGTCGGGCCGGGGCTCTGGAAGACGTCAAAGCAGGTAACTGGATGGGAGCGGTAGGCAAACTGGGCAATATCTGGGCCAGCTTCCCCTCTTCTCCCTATCCACAAGGAAGTCATTCCTATGGTCAGATGGGGCAGTTTTGGGGCCAGATCAACCAGTCACGTCCTCTGGCCGATGATATTGCACAGGCCATCAACCAGAAGCCGGCACAGGTCAACATCAACATCTCCAACGGTAGAGACACACAAACTGTCAGTGTACGCACAGGCGGCACTGTCACCACATCCATGGCATTCTAAATGGGCATCATCACCAACACCATCAAATCCACGCTTGGCCTGACGTCTGATCCGGGCTGGCAGTGGAGAGAGCATATCCATGCAGCATCATTTCGGGGTGTGCCGTTTGGTGTAATGAGCGGTGACGGTACATTCGGGCGCCGGGTTGCCGTGCATGAATACCCGTTTCGGGATTCTGTCTATATTGAAGACCTGGGCCGCAGTACCCGGCGCCTGACGATCCGGGGCTTTCTGGTGCAGGAAAGCAAAGTCTACCAGGCAGGAGATGTATTCACGCAACGTGACAGCCTGATTGCTGCGTGTGAACAAAGCGGCAGTGGTACATTGGTTCATCCCACACTGGGAGAAATCACCGTTTATGTGCCTGATGGCGGTTTGCAGATCAATGAGGGTGTCGAGTCTGAGCGTGTCTTTGAATTCACGCTAACCTGTATGGAGGGTGGTGAAAAAGCCTTCTCCATTCAGGTCGGGGCCGAGTCCATTACCCGGCAAAGCTGGCTGAGTACACTGGTCACCATTGCGACAAGGTATGTGGTGATGGTCAAATCCGAAATTAACAGTGTTGCCTATGCCATTCGTGCAGTAAAAAGTACCACGGGCGGATTCATGGAACTCGCACAAAGCACGCTGGATGCAGTGAGCAACCTGCAAGGCGCCGTTGAATCAGCCTTTGGCAACCAGAAATACAGCCGCTACAACTCAGGCTCAATTGGCGGGAGTGTATCCGGGGTGATCGGAGTATCACGCAATGAGCCCGATGTCGCTAACCCTGCGGTAGTTATTGCAGAGAAAACCGCCACGTCTGTGATGGATAAAAACACGGTGGAGCAGACCATCGAGGATGCCGGGGACTATATCAATCTAGAAGAAATCCCCGAATCCATTCAGAACATCATCAAGGAAATGGCTGAAGCCACAGGCAGCGACAAAGACAAGATAAATGCCTTTGAGACGCTTTCACAATACACCAACAGCGGTTACCAGAAGAGTCAGTTAGACAAGACACTGGTTGATCTCACGGTAGGCATGATGGTCTGGATGTCGACCAGCACCATGACGTATGTAGCTTTGCAATATACGCCTTTCAGCCTGGAAGAAGCCCAGAGGATTCTGGAACGGGTCTGCACGGCTTTGGATCGTGCTTTGTTGCTCTGTGCGGATTTGGGTGAAGATGAGTGTTATCAACTGCTGTTAGAGCAGCGCAGGCAGTTTGTACAGGCTTATACACAGAAATATGCGTCACTCTCTAATCTGATGCAGGTTAGCCTGAATGCACCGTTGCCGGCATTGTTGCTGGCCAATAGACTGTACCAGGATGCAACCCGCAGCAGTGAGTTGATTCAGGCAGCCAATCCGAAACATCCTGCGTTTATGCCAATAGAGTTTCGAGCAAGGAAAGATTAATATATTGAATTATTGTTGCGAGTATTATCAATACTGGTATGATTTATGCCATATAACTTGTAGAGATAATTATGAGCACAAAGAAAACTACTAAAACTGAACAGGAAGATACTGATCAAGGGCCGGAGAGTGTATCGTCAGATAAGTCCGATTATTGTTTTGTAATTACACCGATAGGTTCAGGGAACTCTGATATTCGCAGGGAGGCAGACGGGCTAGTCGATGCTGTAATAACACCTATTTGTGACGAATTTAATTTAAGAACCATTGTGGCTCATCGAATGCCCTCACCAGGTTCAATCACGCAGCAAGTTATTGAACATGTTTTAGAAGCAAAACTGGTAATCGCAAATCTGACTCGCCTTAACCCAAATGTCATGTACGAGCTTGCAGTCAGGCATGCAGCAAGACTTCCTGTTATTTCTATTGCAGATGAAACAACCCAATTACCTTTTGATATCAGAGACGATAGGATAATTTCTTATAAAAATGATATCTTGGGCACTGAGGAGCTGAAAAAGGATCTCAAAGAATCAATTAAAAGGATTTTTCATGATTTGAAAAATAAAATTGAACCTGATAATCCCATCTATCGTACACGAACCAGTATGATAATGAAAAATATAAAAACAGGGGATGTTGGTGAAAAACAAGCGCTTGAATATATCATTGATAGTTTGGTTTCTATCGACTCTAAATTGCAATGGTATGAATCACGCGATAGGGTGGGAATAGTTGAGAATAATATAAGAAATAATGAAGAAATTCAAATTTTTATTAAAAGAAAGAAAGACATCACTGGCAAAAGAATTTATGAAGAAATAGATACTGCTATAAAAAAGGGTTTAATTAATGGTGTTTCTCTTAATCATGTTGAATCAAACAGCGACGGCTCTATTCTTCTAGTGATGACAGGTTCTAATGAGGATGCTAGGCGAACCATAGTATATCTGAAAGCTGTTATGGGATGTGAGGCCTATGCCCTTAGGAAATAACAAAAAATTATAATTTTTGAATCCATTACTTTTAACGATTTTTAGTATTGAAGCCCTCTTAATGAGGGCTTTTTGTTATCTAGTTATGTTTATTCAAAAATTACTTTTCATTTTTTGCAGCTAATATTAACCAAGCTCCAGAGATAAGTTCTAGGATTGAAAGGAAGAATGGAGTTCGCCAAGTGATGTCTGATGGATATGATCTGTGACTGAGTTGATACATTGACAAAACAAAAAATAACAAAGCCAAAGTAATCAATATAAATCCTACTTTTTTCATAACTCCAGATCTCGTTGTTATGCGTTGTGGTGGAAGATGGATTATTAAATATTGCTATGTAAATTCTATTTCCCGGTTGTTTTTTTACTATCTTTTTTCCGGAGAAGTCTTTTTACTTCCTCAAGGGCTGGAATAAAAGCAATATCAGGATTGTCATCAAGTACTTGATCGAATAGGTCTCGGTTTTCATCTATGAATTTTTTATTTTCTACAGCGATTGATGCCCAACCTAACATAAATTTAGCGCCTGGTTGAACGGTAACTTGCATTTTCTTTTCAATAATTTCAAACCATTCTTCAGGTGTGAACTGCTTGACTCCAAGGCTTTGTTCGAGACGTGCGATTATCTCAGCATTAAGGCTTCTACCATTATTTTTCGCTTCATTTTCCAGCATTTCTCTCATCGTTTGAGACATGCGTAACGGATAGGATGATGGTTGCGTTTTTGAGTTCATGTTGCAATTATGCAAATCTTTTAGATTCATATCAACAAATCTATTTGAATCTAAATCTAATAGAATCTATACTGCATGTATTGACAAATGAAAGACTAATATGAGCAACCGAAATCAAGTAAGTCCATATCCATTACGAATACCTCCTGAACTAAGAGCGCTGCTGCAAAAGCAAGCTGACATAGTAGGACGATCACTCCACACCGAAATCATGAAACGACTGGAAAAAAGCTGTCAACAACAGGAGACTCCGAATGAACAATATCCTCAAATTTGATTTTCAAGGACAGCATGTAAGTTTTGATACTGATGGGTGGATTAATGCAACGGAAGCTGCTACCAGATTTAATAAACGCGCTGCTGAATGGTTAAGATTGCCTGCAACTCAAAGTTATATGGAGGCTCTTGCTAAGGCTTTAGGTTTAAACCTCATAGTGGGAAAATCCCATCATGGCTTAGTTAGGGTAGTTCGGGGTGGTTTTCATCCCTGTACATGGCTACACCCGAAGTTGGCTGTTCCATTTGCTCGGTGGTTATCAGATGAGTTTGCCGTTCAATGTGATTTGTACATCGATTCCATCTTATTTGGTAATGGATATGCCCTAGATCAGTTTAGAAATGCATGTAATGCTTTTGAGGCAGCCAAACTTGCAGCAAGTCAGTACGGTAAGGGGTTGGCAATTTTCCGCTGGCAAAAACCAGAACTGATAGAGACTATTGGCTATTGGCAGGAACAACTGAAACTTCCATTGGTGATGGCAGCATGAAAACTCATCCTACAAAGAGAAATGCCTCAACGGCGGCAACCGTTAAGGCATTCATAGATAAAACCCAAACCGTCTAAGAAAGGGTCTATATGAATGATACAGCAGAACCGCCTGTTAAGGCAAGAGTGAAGGGCAATGCAGAGTTGGTTACGCCTCTAGAAGGCAGCCCAAAGCGTCTGTTACTGGACACATTGGACGTACTCAACCGGTTTATGGAACTGACAGACCTGTGGATATACCAGGCCCGTGCTATCTCTATATTGGCACAAAAGCAGTCCAATGACAGGGACTATAAGTTTTTTCCTCAGATGATGGCATCAATGTCAGAAGTATTACGGAGATCCATCAACGACAACACTGTAATCTCAGACTGTGCGGAGTTAATCATCGATGTAAGTTCGGCAGCAGAGAAGGCTTCCTCTTTTTGAACTGATATATTCTTTTCATACTTTCCTATGTATGATACCCCGCTTCGGCGGGTTTTTTTATTTTGAAACCTGATGGATACCTTAACCCTCAAAATCGCCGGCAAAGAACTCTCCGGATGGGAGTCGGTGCGCGTTACGCGTGGCATAGAGCGCATGCCCTCAGACTTTGAACTCTCGCTGACGGATTACTTTCCGGCTGATGGTCCTCAGATCGTCAATCCGGGTGACCCGTGTGAGGTGTATCTGGGTGAGGACAAGGTCATTACCGGCTATGTGGACCGCTGGAATGCATCCATTGGTTCCAGTGAGCATGCCATACAGGTGACAGGACGAGGCAAGTGTCAGGACTTGGTGGACTGTTCTGCAGATTACGAGAAAAACGTCATCAATGGTGTGACTGCTTTGACTCTCTCCCAGAAACTGGCATCTGGCTATGGCATCAATGTCACAACTGATGTGAACGACTACCAAACCGTACCTCAGTTCACCATCAACTGGGGCGAATCCGCTCAGGAGGTGATTGAACGTGTATGCCGCTGGGCCGGGGTGTTGTATTACGACTTGCCAGATGGTGGCCTGTTTCTGACCCGTGTCAGCACCAAAACTGCCATGAGTGGTGTGGAACAGGGGGTAAACATTCAGCAGGCAGACTACAGTGCATCAGTCGACCAGCGGTTTTCTGAATACGTGGGTGTGTCTTTGGGCATATCACCTGCATACAGCCTGACGGCCAATTCATCTTATGACCGGGTGTTGCTGGCTACAGCCAACGATCCAGAAATGGAGAACCTGCGGGGCCGCAAACACATCACCATTGTCGAGAGTACGCTGATCCAGAAGAACCTGGCACAGACTGCAATCACCTGGGAAATGAACAGGCGTTACGGCCGCTCCAAGGTGCTTAAGGTCAGGGTTGATAGTTGGAGAGACATTGATGGCATTCTGTGGACGCCTAATACACTGATTCCGATTCACATTCCGGCCTTCGGACTGGAAGACCTGCAATGGACGCTTGCCGAAGTCGAATTTTTGCGAAATGATAAGGACGGCACCACAGCGCAATTGACGCTGATGCCACCTGAAGCATTCAGCATTGAGCCTTATGCGTTCTACGCTGATCTGCTGAAAGGTCCAGGCACATGAACATCAAGGAAGTATGGCGCCGGGTCATGATGCTGGCCGGCATGTCGCGGGTGACTTCGTTGTCTGACCAGGGCAATGTCCAGAAAGTCCAGTTACAGACGCCGCTGGATCTGCGGAATGACACCTTGCGTTTTGCTGAATTCGGTTTCAGTTCTGGCCTTCCCAATGGAACTGATGTGATTGTGTTGTCCCTTGGCGGGGACCGGTCGGCCCAGGTGGCTGTGGCCAGTAACCACAACGGATTCAGGCACGAAGGACTCCAACCCGGTGAGGTGGTGGTCTATAACCAGTGGGGGCTGTACGTCAAACTCAAAAAAGACGAAATCGAGATTGAGGCCAAAGGGCAGAAGGTCAACATCAACAATGCCAGTGATGTCACGGTACATGCCAGTGGAACCGTCACGATTGATGCGCCGGACACCAAACTCACGGGAAATCTGACCGTGGCTGGCATGACAACGATTAACGGCCTGAATGCAGGTGCCTCAGGCGGTATCTCTACTTTCTACAGCACCATAGACCATTACGGAACCTACAACATTCATGGTAGTTTCTACCATATTGATGGCGTTATGGTGAGCCTGGGCCGCAAGATTGATGGCAACCATACACACGATTACAGCGCGGGTGGTGGAACAACGGAAAGGCCAAATGCATGACGACCGATATCACCACTTTTTACGATGTTGAGGCCGTGCATTGTGACTGGAATGTTGTTTCCGGTGATCTGGCCAGTGGCAACGACCTGCAGACCGCCATTTTGATCAGTCTGTTTACCGACCGGTTGGCCAATGCAGATGATGAATTCGATGGCAACGACAGAAGAGGCTGGTGGGGTGATGGGGATTACCGTATCGGATCACGTTTCTGGCTGTTACAGCGGCAAAAGCTTACCACTGCTGTGGCACTCAAGGCAGAGCAATATGCCAAAGAGGCTTTGCAGTGGCTGGTTGATGATGGCGTTGTCAAAACCATCCAAATACAGGCACGAATACGCTGGCCAGACAGGCTGTATCTGACGATTGAATACACCCGGCCCGATCAGGGCACCAAAGAATTGTTGAAATACTACTGGATCTGGAACCCAAATGCCGTTTAACCGACCGACTTTGACCGAACTGCGTGAGCAGAACCAGGGCTACATTGAGACTCAACTGGAGAGCGTAGGCAAACTCCTGCGTTTCTCTAACATGCGGGTGCTTTCCGATGTGATTTCAGGCATGTCGCATCTGCATTATGGCTATCTGGACTATATTGCGCGCCAGGCCGTGCCAATTACCGCTGTGGATGAATACCTTGCCGCCTGGGGCTCTCTGGTGCGTGTATATCGCAAGCCAGCTGGGTCTGCTTTGTGCACTCAGGTGCGATTTACTGGGCAGGATGGTGCCACAATTGATGCCGGCGCTATCCTTAAGCGCTCTGATGGCTATCAGTACACGCTGGATGCCAAAGTTACCATTGAAAACGGAGAAGCCATCGACAGCATAACTGCTGTATTGCCGGATCCGCAGAAGGATACGACCGGGGGAGGGGCCAAGGGCAACGCTGCAGCAGGTACAACGCTGGTACTGGATACCACCTGGACAGGAATCGACTCTACAGCGGTGATGGTGGTAGCTGCAACGGGCGGCACTGACATTGAAGACGAAGATAGTTTCAGAAACCGCATTTTGTTTGCCTACCGTAACACCCCGCAAGGTGGCAGTAAAGCGGATTACATCAAATGGGCGCTTGAAGTTCCTGGTGTGACCAGAGCCTGGACAGTCGGCCGGCTGGTGGGACCGGGAACGGTAGGGGTCTACATCATGACCGATGGCAGCGGAGACGGTTTTCCGAGCGGGGATAATGGCGTATCAAGTAAGGAGGCCTGGGGGACACAGAAAGCAACTGGCATGCAAGGTGAAGTGGCTGACTATATCTATGATGTACAGCCTGTTACGGCGCTGGTGTTTGTCTGTTCTCCGGTCAAAAAGGAAGTGGATTTTGAGATTACAGGCTTGTCAGAAGCGACCGAAGAAACCAGACAGAAAATCCGCAATGCAATTGAAGAAGTGTTTTTTGATGTGGATGAACTGGACGGCAGCAGCGTTATCCTGCTCTCAGAGTTGAACTATGCCATCTCCAATGTCACCGGAACCACCGGGTACATCCTGGCAGAGCCTGCCGGCAATATCACATTGGATGTGGGAGAGTTACCCGTCATCGGTGAGGTGACCTATGCCCAGTAGGTTCGCGACACAGGATTACACGCATGCCTTGCAGAACCTCATGCCAACGGGTATCGCATGGCCGCGCAGTCGTGAAAGCACTCAGCATGCGGTGCTGTCTGCGTTGGCTCAGGCTTTCCAGAAAAGCGATGAGGCCGGCAGTGATCTGATTACTGGTGCATTTCCGGCAACGGCACTGGACCTGATTACCGAGTGGGAAGAAACGCTGGGGCTGCCTGATGAATGCTCTATCAGTGAGCAGGACAGCATTGCAGTACGCAGGAACGCTATCGTCTCCAAACTGCTTGGGGTAGGAGGGCAGTCAAAAGATTACTTTATCCGCTACTTTGAAGCGCTGGGTTATCAGATCACCATCACTGAATACCGACAGGCAAGGGCAGGGTGGTCAGTGGCAGGGGACCCTATCAACGGTGAATATTGGCCGTTTGTGTGGCTGGTGAGAGCACCTGATGCAACCTATGTGCAGGCCAAGGCAGGGCAGAGTTATGCAGGAGATCCGCTGAGGTCAGGTGGCAACAAGGCGCTGGACTGCACGCTCAGGAAGATTTCACCATCGCATACCGTTTATATAGTGGAGTTTGTGGAAACGGAGAACCGTAATGATCATTAATCCTGACTCAATGGTGGCTCACAACCATGTGGTTGTATTGAATTTCTCAACACAGAACATTCCAAAAGAAAAGGAGTTTTGGCTTGAGCTCGTTTATGGGCGTGGGTTTGTCAAGTTTCGCCAGCAAGAATCTAATTTGGCAAACTTTGTAGCAGTTGAAGTAGCTGAGGGATGTTTTCCAGACCTTTATCCAATAGCTTCATTACAAGGTGTTTTATGGCGTCGGAAGGCAGCGATCGAAGCTGATCGAGGAATTTCTTCTTATCTTGCTGAGGAATCTCAGGAGAGTTAGAGATTTTTTCGCTCAGAAGTTTGATAACGTCATCGTGAAACTTCACTGTGACTACGTTCAGGATCGCACCCAAGCCGCCATCGTCTTTAAGAAAGTCAATGCCTTTAGAAGTAATTGTTACACCAACAATTTGTTTTAAGTGAGAAAGTTTTGGTAAATTAATTTGTCGAAAATGTGTTTTAACGAGCCCATGACCTTCTAGATAACTCAATTCTCTTGTAATAGTTACGTCATCTATATCAGAGAATATCTTTTGAGGATTTGGGACGGGGTCAGGAAAGAAACTAACCAGAGTGGAAAGGATTTCAAGCTGTCTTTCTCGGTTAAACATTTCATCGACTGTTGTCATGGTGCCTCCAAGCAAATTCATTTTTACTGAATATACCCTTCAGTAGCCTATCTATTGGTTTTGATACTTGAATTGGATTCTGGTAATACCAAAGGAATATCTCATAAACGTTCATAATAAACAGGCAGGAAAATTTAAGGAGATATTATGAAAAAATTACTGACAATCTGCGTTGTCCTGTTTTCATTGGGCGGTATTATTGGAAGCACTGTTGCACAAGCACACTCGGGCCGTACAGATAGTAACGGCTGTCACATGGACCGTAAAACGGGTACTCGGCATTGCCATTGATGGCATGACATTGGATAACAAAAGCCCTTATGAGAGGGCTTTTTTCGCATAAGTATGTTTTTACAGTTCTTTCAGCTTTATGTACTTATCACGAGCTATATCAAATATCCAAGCCATTGTTAGGAAGCATGCAACTAAATATGCACATAAAACTGCAACTTTAGAAATTTCTATGTTTCCTCGACCTAAATAGACCATAAACATTATCAAGACAACTGCAAAGCAAATAGCGAGAATCTTTGCCATAAAACCATAATATGCGATATCAAGAAATAGCATAATTTCTTCTTTTACCTTAATTATTGGAGCGATTCGCCAGTTCATGATTTTATGATAAGCATTTATGAGACTTGTTTTCTTAAGAATATGAAGAACGGTAATACAACCAAGAATGAAAATTGCGTACGCCCATGGCTCAAATGCCCAAGGATTCTCCTTTTGGACGATTTGAAGTATTTGCGTAATTATTGGTGTTGATGTGAGCACTGGCATCTCCTTCATTTTGTTTACAAGCAAACATAACTCTAATTGGCTTGAATGACAAGTACTTTGTGTAAGTACTTTGTACGATTAGAGATTGATACAATTCGCTCGAAAGGAGACACACTAAATGGCGTTAATCAATTGCCCTGAATGTAACAAAGAAGTTAGCGATAAAGCAGAAACCTGCCCGAACTGTGGAATCAAAATCAATACGAATACCACGACAATTGCCTCAGCTGGTAATAAAACACTTGATTTAGGTATCCTTCTATTGGTTCTACCAGTGATTGGTATTCTGTTAATTTGGTTTTGGGTTGGAAGCATGAATCTGCTGCAATCTCCAAAATCGACACTTAATCTTATAGCGATCATCGTACTCATTGGTACAGCAGTAGCTGCGGCTCTTGAAGTTAGGAGCGCAATTCAACAACCAGGCAGTAAAAAGAATCCGAGTGACCCTATCACATGGGTTTTTCTGATTGCACTCTTATGGGTGATTGGGTATCCCCTGTATCTACACAAGAGAAAACTGTATGGAAGAAAAGGTATGTTGCTTGCAGGTATTGTGCTGATGGTTTTGTTTGCTGGCAGTTATTTGATTATGAATGCAGCAATTAATGAGCAAATAGCGAAGCTGCAAAATATTTTTGGGCGGTAGTTCTGGCTAGAGTCCATATCCCAACCTGCTAATAGTATTGAGCAGTTTTATTAGCCCCTGAAAGGGGTTGGACGTAGGTTGTAAGTATTTGTGCCAGCGTATGATGCTATATGGTAAAATAATTACTTTATTGATATATTGTTATTACCATTGTAAATTATGGCATCAAAAAATCCTCTATTGATCGAAGCGGAGAATAACAGGCGCAACCAACTTAGACTTTGGATTGAGAAAAATTATGGAGGTGTCGCTGCTCGTCTCATCAAAGCATTTAATTTGAATCAGGGTGAAATATCTGCTTTATTAAGAGGAAGTAAAGCATTTGGTGAGACAAAGGCAAGAAGTCTTGAGATGACGCTTGGCATGCCTAAACACTATCTTGACCAGCATCAAGGTCAACAGCTCATAGCAATATCTTCTTTGCTGACTAGAGATGTAAACATCATCATTCCTGATGTCCATAAATCTATTGCACAAATTGTTGTTACAGAAGCATGGATAAAACAAGAGTTGCAAGAATATGATCCTTTCAATTTGAGAGTTATTACTGGGGGGCGTGGTGATTCAATGTACCCATTATTTGGCCCAGGGGATCCGTTAATTATTGATATCAGCGCAAAAAGTGTAGATTTGGATGGTGTATATTTTTTTGAAGCGAATGGGGATTTTTTTATCAAACGAATTCAAAAGGGTATCAATGGGAAAGATTTGATTATTTCTTCCGATAATCCTATGTATCCACCTATGCGAGAAACAGTTCAATCAGGTCTTAACATTTTTGGACGTGTAGTAAAAGCATGGAGAAGCCAAATCTAGAACATCAAATAGATAAAACCTAAAAAGTAATATAAAAAATACATAAATGTATTGACATGTGCCTCTTTGTTAGCCATAATTGCTGAAACGATTAGCAATTATCAGTAGGAGGTACTTTATGAACGAAATCACCACATTCAACTTTGACCAAATGCCCGTGCGCATCATCATGAAAGACGATGATCCATGGTTTGTGGCTTCTGACGTTGCAACCATTCTTGGTTACGCATCTGCAAAGGATATGGTGCGGATGCTTGATGATGATGAAAAGGGTAGGCAGATAGTGCCTACCCTTGGTGGCAACCAAGAAATGACTATTATCAGTGAGCCGGGTCTGTATAAGACGATCATCAAAAGTCAGAAGGCAGAAGCCAAACCTTTCCAACGTTGGGTAACCCATGACGTACTGCCTAGCATACGCAAGACGGGTGCGTATGTTGCGCCCAGAACTAAGCAAGCCAGTCCATTGAAGATGGTTACAGATGCAGCCCGGGCCTTTCCTCATCTTGTTAAGGCAGGCAAGTTACTGGGATGTGATAGCAATGCAGCAGCAATTAGTGCTAACCAGATTATTCAACAGACCGCAGGTATCAATTTGCTCGAAATAATGGGGCGTACCCATTTGGTTGCTGCTAACCAAGACTCTCTGTATTACACCCCAACCGAATTGGGCAGAATGATCAACACCAGCGCACGCGGCGTCAATCTATTGTTGGCTGAGGCTGGGTTGCAGATGAAGTGCGATGAAGTCTGGGAAGTGACAGATGAGGGTAAAAAATTTTGCCGGATTTATGACACGGGTAAGCGTCATGGCAGTGGTGTCCCGATTACTCAGATCAAGTGGGCGCAGAATGTGTTGGCTGTGATTGCTGAAGAGCAGGTGGTAGCATGACAAATAATCTAAAGATGAACGTGAAATCGCGTTTATCTAGCTTATCAAAAGGAAATGCCTCAGTAGCTGTAACTACCAAGGCATTCATAGACAAACAAAACCCAACTCGCTAAAGAAAGGAATTGTTATATGAATGATACCGCAGAACCGCCTGTCAAGGCAAGAGTGAAGGGCAATGCAGAGTTGGTTACACCCTTGGAAGGCAGCCCAAAGCGTCTGTTACTGGACACATTGGACGTACTCAACCGGTTTATGGAGCTGACAGACCTGTGGATATACCAGGCTCGTGCTATCTCTATATTGGCACAAGAGCAGTCCAATGACAGGGATTACAAACTGTTTCCTCAGATGATGGCAGGACTGTCAGAGATGCTGTACCGATCAATCAATAACGATACCGTAATCTCTGACTGTGCAGAGTTGATCATCGATGTAAGTTCGGCAGCAGAGAAAGCCTCCTGTTTGCCAGCGCACTCTTAAACCATAAACAAACAGCAAACCAGCCAGCTAACCTCTGGCTAGGTTGACTGCACCCTAAAAGGAAACATAATGCAAAAAATAGGTTCAATTACTTCAACAGCAGATAGCAATGGAGAGTTTACCAATGGTGTTGTGGCGCAAGGCATCGTGCCAACACTGCTTGATGCTGCGTGGTTCAACACCATTCAGCGTGAGCTCGTGAAAGTCGTAGAAGGCGCAGGGCTGGAGCTCAACCCCAGCGACAACACACAGATATGGCAGGCTATTAAACTGTTGGCCAGTGGACAGATTGAGATTGCGGCAGACGCTGACATCGTAGCCGGCACAGCAGGTAAGCTAATTGATGCCGCTGGGCTCCTGCGAAGAACAGACAGCGGCAGGCAGCCACCATTCAATCAAGCGGTCTGCGATGCGATTAATGGATATCCCAAAGGCGCTATTCTGCTTAGCACAGATGGACTGACCTTATGGCAAAGCAACGTGGATGGCAACACCACAGATCCGGATTCAGCCAAAGCCAGCGGTTGGATAAAAGCTAACAAATCACTTTCGATCAACACACGGGTATTCACTTCGTCAGGAACGTATACGCCTTCTGCTGGATTGGCATATGCCATTGTGGAAGTGTTAGGTGGCGGAGGCGGAGGGGCTCAAGTTGCATCAGCAACAAGCCAGGGTTGTGTAGGTGGTGGCGGAGGAGCTGGCGGGTATTGCAGAAAGGCAATATCGGCTGCTGACATTGGTTTAAGTGTGACAATTACTGTGGGAAGCGGTGGTGTATCACAAGTAGCAGGGGGCACATCGTCTTTTGGGGCGTTTATGAGCGCAGGTGGTGGTGGCGCTGGGTCTCCCGGGACATCTGGCACGTACGGTGGGGCAACTGGAGGTGCAGGAGGATCAGCGACGGGAGGTGATCTAAATGTAGTCGGTTTCAATGGCGGTTTAGGTTGGTGGCCGAGTGCATCCGTTGGAACGTCTGGTCCTGGTGCAAATTCATTTTATGGAGCTGGAGCAGCACCAAGACTCCTGGCTCCAAATACATCACAAGCAGGCATCAGCACAAATGGTTATGGTGCAGGTGGCTCAGGAGGCGCATCATCTGGTTCAACGGCTGTGGCTCTTGGTGGGAACGGGGGGCCTGGACGTGTAATTGTGACTGAATACATATTTGTTTAAGGAGGCGACATGAAAACGTATGCAGTTGTAAAAGATGGAGTGGTTGTAAACCTAGTGGTTTGGGATGGCAAATCACAATGGAGGCCAGATGAGGGCAAGGCCATTGCTTTGGGAGCAGAGGATATTGTGGACATCGGGTATGTCTACGAAGATGGCAAGTTTATTAAAGGTGAATAAAAACCTCTGGAGAGGTGTCGCAGCAAAATGCCCTCATATTGAGGGCTTGATGTTTGTGTACTGACCGGAATAATTGGAAGAGGGACATTGTGTTATGGCTAAAACTTGTGATGTGTTGTTATGCCATGTAATAGAATATCAGTGACTTTAAGTGATAAGTAAAACATGAGAGCAGAAAGAATAGTGATGAAAAGTTTTTTGGTTATAGTGCTATTTGTGATGTTTGGCATTACGAGTTATGCGCACAGTGTTGAGCAATGGATTGAAAATCAGTATTTCCATATTCTAGAGAGTAAGTGTATGAGTGATAGTGATGCGTCAAAACGGCCTTACTGTGAATGTACAGCTCAGCAAACTGCACAAAAATATACTTTTAGAGAACTTGAAGAATATTCAAAAATGCCACGAGATTCAGAAGAGTATCTTGCTTATTATCACTCTATGGAAGAAATTGTTGTTACATGCATGTCGCAACACTCTGGGACATATACTGAAGCACTTAAAGAAAGCTTCCGCTCTATTTGTAAACAGGGAGGAAATACTGAGAGTGTTTGCGAGTGTGCTGTTGGAAAAGTGTTTTCAGAACATACTATCTTCGATTTCCATAATGCAGATCGTAATGTTGACGAAGCTATGGAATTGATAAGCTCAATTGAGCAAAAGGTTCATGATTGTACAGGCATCAAGTGAAGTGTTATGCTCGAAATACTCTTCTGCCTAGTCGTCGGCATAACAGACGGCGACACTCTTAAAGCCCGCTGCGGCGAACCTGGAAACTATGAACAAGTACGGGTGCGTATTGTTGCCATAGATGCACCTGAAAGGGGGCAGGACTACAGCGTAAAAGCCAGAGAGTATCTAAGTGACCTATGCTATCAGGTCAATGCTGAGATTATTGTGCATGGTCGGGATCGTTACGGACGCATCGTCGGGCAGGTAATCTGCAACGATGTAGATACAGGATCTGCGCTGGTCGAGGAAGGTCTAGCTTGGGTCTATCCGCAGTACGCCAAAGATCATGAATACCTGTACGGATTTCAAAACCACGCTCAGAATGAGGAACTCAATATCTGGTCGATGCCTAACCCCGTCCCGCCCTGGGAATGGAGAAGAGAATCAAGAGAATGAAAAAATGGCTAATGTTGTTATTTGTTTTAATGCTCACTGGGGTAAGTTACGCTGAAAAGCTATCGTATGAAATAGACGACGAAGCCACAAGTGCGGCAATTTGGAACGTTGGCGATAGTATCCTGAAGAAAAACCTGGATGATCCTGAGCTTGCAAGCGAAATAAGATTTTTAGGCATTACAGTTGATGGAAATTTTATTGTACAAAATTTTTATTTACGCAATGAAAGTAAAGCTACAGATCCGTACCTTGTGAAGCCTTCTAATGTCTCATATCTGGGGGTTTATAAAAGTTATTATCCTACAGGCGAAAGATGGACTGAAAATTATATTTCCCCTCCTTATGGGATCAATATCAGCTGGTTTGAAAATGGGAACATCAGTGGCTTGATGTTTTCGGATGCCACGAATATTGTGGGGATCACTTTTAGGTGGGATGAGACAGGATACTTATCATCTATGTCAGTATATGGGGAAAACAATCGGCTTTTAACATGGATTCTTTTTGGTGAGAGTGGGCGAATTATGTCGCTGTCATTACACAACCCAGAGAACCCTAATCTGGAATGCACCTGGGATTTTGGTCGTTTGGTTGTCAAACAATGGGAGTGTCCAGGAGCAAAATAATAATACAGAACAGGCTTAGCCGCTTTGGGCGGTTTTTTCGTTCACATATGCCCTTATTGTCCTATTAAAGTGAGTGTGAGATGTCATGAAAGTGACGCTCTTTCTACTACATATCACAATGAGGAAATACATATGATGAATACAGGACTTTTACATCCCACTGTGGATGAGGGTAAGACATCCTCGGCAATAGCTGCTTCGGCGCAGCCGGCAGTACAGGTAACAGCGACTAGCGCCGCATCGCATCTGAAATACTTTGGTCATTTTTTCACTGCGACAGGACATCAAAATGCAGTGGCAGAACATACCAACCTTTCAGTAATAGATTGGTCTTTCAGTAGCGACAACAATCTATTTGTGGATTTGGCTGTGCTTAAATCCAAGGGCAATAAGGCTGTGATTTCTACTCCTAATCTGTTCACGCCCAGAGTCAATGGTGTTCAATACTATAACCTTCTGGGCAATGCCAGTTTGATATGGTCCTCTTTTATGCAGCAGCTGGTTAGCAGAGGTTTTTATGATGTTGCCAATCCTGAAAATGGAACCGTGATTGGATTTTATCCACTGGATGAACCTGAGTTGGCTGGCGGTATGGTAGACGTCAATGGCGCACCTTCACCCAAGTTGGTACAAATTATTAACATTCTCAGATCGAACTACCAATCCCGCTTCGCACCGCTTGCAACCTGTGCAAGCATATACTATGCAAATGCTATTGAAGGGTACAAATTGTTTGACTGGGTTGGGTTGAACGCCTATATGGATAAAGACGATGAGTATGAAGGTAAATTTCGTCATCTCAGGACACTTTTGAATCCGAATCAAAAAATGATTCTGGTGCCACAAGCAACAATTTTCAAAGCTTCTAACCAAACAGAACAAGATGATTATTCATATCATTCTGCAGACAGAATGCTGTTTATTGCACAGACTGAAGCATCTGTTTTAGCGATAGTGCCTTATCAGTGGAACTCGGAAGGCAACGGCATCACCGGGATTATTGGTCTGGGTTCAGGGGCACCGGAGTTGCAGGGGTTGCGCCAGAGATACGAGCAGATCGGTAAACAAGTGAAATTTGCAGGTGCCAATGCAAGCCTTGTGGGTTACCTGATCCCGACTACGATGGTGGCGGGTGGTTACTATAGTATCCGTGTGGATATGCGCAATACGGGCAATGTGGCATGGGAGCCTGGTGTGGTATTTCTGGGCACACAAAGCCCACATGACAATACCATTTGGGGTTCGCATCGGGTCTGGATACCACGGCGAATTCAACCAGGAGAGATTGCGCAAATCGTATTCGATGTCATGGCACCAAGAACGCCGGGCAATTACGTTATGCAGGGTCGCATGGTGGCAGAAGAAATCACCTGGTTTGGTGATTTGACAGCATACCATGTGGTCAATGTAGTCGCTGGGTAATGCAGTTTTATCGGTATTAAACCGTTCACCTAACAACTAGTGAGCCGTCTACGATGAAGTAGACGGCTTTTTTATTGGGCAAAAGAAAAACACAGGACAAGAAATGCAAAACTTTTTCAAAACAGTTAAAGGTCATATAGCGCAGGCAATCGGAGTGCCAGCAGCAGGAGTCGGAAGCTCCCTGGTGATCTCAATGCAGAATGATGTGATCAGGGCGTTCGGAATCACCCTGTCGAACTGGTGCCTGATCGTATCCTTTATTTACGGCCTGTTTCAACTGTTCATGGCTATCTATAAACACTTTAAAAAGAAGGGGGATGACGAATGAC
>NZ_CAWUGC010000006.1:0-121876 GCF_963921665.1 Saezia sanguinis | reverse complement strand
TAGCTTTGCATGGTTGGAGAAAAACCGCAGACTATGGAAAAACTGTGAACGCAAGCTCAACACCAGCTTACAGTTTGTCCTTATGGCTTTCCTTACGCTACTACTTAAAAGATCGTGAACAAGTTCTCACAGCTTTTGTACACATTTCTACAAACCTGCTAAAACCATTGCGCTTCATTCAATCTGTAGTGAAAAAATACCTGTTTATCGTTTTAAAAGTGAATTTCCAGCTGGCAAAAGTACAACACGTCAATTCCACCCGGCCACAATACCCGGTTTTGCTCACATTTGCACCATGCCACCATTTTTGCAATGCAAACACTTTTGCCGATATTGTCACAGCACTGCATAACTCTTGACTGCCACAGGTGAAAACGCTTGACTCCACAGAGCATGCCAATTAGCATAAACTGGTCTGACCAGAAGTTATTGGCCTGACTGAAGATGTTATTCAAAATATGCGCAAATACTGCATAACGTGGTTCATGCGTGAATTATCACAAGTATCATCAGTTAACTAGGGTGCTTTCATAACAAGAAAGATTCGTATTACAACGAATGCAAGCGATAGATACATGTTTCCATGCCCTGCTACAAACAGGTTCATGGCTTAATCGGGCTCTCACTGTCGGGTTTACATGCGTTTCTTTGCATCTCACAGGTTATGAAGCACATTTGAAAGTCACTTTTCCTGGAGCCAAATTAAAATGAAACGCCGTTCATTCTTAAAAACATCATCTACATTTGCGCTGGCCTTAGGCGCACCGGCCATTATTCATGCACAGTCCAAGCAGTTTGAAGGGATTACGTTAAACATCAACGGGTATGGAGGTGACTTCAGCCGTATTCTGACAGAGTATGTCAGCAAGCCTCTGGAAGAGAAAACCGGCCTGAAAGTATCCTATCAGGACGGAACTGCTTCCGCAGCCGTGGCAAAACTCCTGGCTTCCAGAAACAACCCGCCATTTGACATCATCATGGCAGACAGCCCCAATATTCCGGAGTTGATGCGCTCAGATATTATTGAGCCTGTCACCAATGCAGAAATCCCCAACTCCAGCAAACTTCTCCCAGGTGTGCGTGAATTCGGTGACTTCGGCATGCCTTTCCTGACCAATGCGGTTGTGCTTACCTATAACTCAAAGCATGTCAAACAGCCGGTCACTTCATATGCCGATCTGGCGCGTGCCGACCTTAAAGGCCGGGTGGGCTGGATGAGCCCAAGCCATACAGCAGGCCTGCTGGCGCTGATTGCATTAGGCGAAGCCAATGGGGGAACTCTGGACAACATGGAACCCGCCTTCAAGGCGCTGGCTGCCATGAAGGACAATATTTCCATGGTCAGCGACAGCACCGTCAGCATGGTGCAGTTGTTTGAGCAGGAAGAGGTCTGGGCAGGTGCATTCTGGGATGGCCGCGTTTATTCCATGCGCAACAAAGGTTTCCCAATGGAATCGGTTCTGCCTAAAGAAGGTGCTTACGGTCTGTTTAATTATCTGGCCCCGGTCAAGGGAACCAGAAAAAAAGATGCGGTTCTTGCCTATATCAACCAGGCATTGTCTGACGAGGCTGCAAACGCACTGGTGGAATTCTTCCGCTATGCGCCCTGCACCAACCTGGAACTGGCACCGGAAGTGGCCAAAGATGTGGTGGTTTATGGAAAAGACCGCTCTATGCTCAAACCGATCGACTGGGACAAGGTTTCACAGATCAGAGGCCAGTTGCTTGAACAGTTCAATAAAGCAGTGCGCTAAAAAACGGATAGTTTACAAGGCCTTTGCTGGCGCTATCATATAAGCGCAGAAATTTACGCGAGCTTGCAAAAGAAGAAACATGTCGCATCGTAAAGTTACATTCATTTTGCTTCTGGCAGCACCGCTGGCCCTGTTGCTTGTATTCCTTGTGGTTCCTATCCTGGGTCTGCTGCGTTCAAGTTTTTATGAAGGCAGCGGGCCGGCAGGATCAGGCTTTACTTTTGCCCAATATGGCAAATTCCTGTTAGACAGTTACTATCTGACGGTACTGGCAGAAACCATTGGTTTCGGGCTGGCCAGTGCATTTGTCAGCCTGCTGATCGGATTTCCTGTGGGTTATTCGCTGGCAAGGCTGCCACCGGAAAAAAGAAGATGGCGCATGGTACTGGTTATTCTGCCATTGACGCTGAGCCTGGTGATTGTTGTTTTCGGCTGGATTGTGGTCCTGGGCAACACTGGCCTGCTGAATTCGCTGCTGGTGGGGCTGGGCGTGATCGATGCGCCCAAACGCCTGCTGTCGAATCGTATTGCCGTGCTGGTGGTTCTGGTGCAGCAGTTTCTGCCTTTCATGATTCTTTCCATCATGAGCGTCGTATCACAGATCAGCCCGGTACTTGAACAGGCCGCATCCAATCTGCGGGCCAACCGTTTCACCACCTTCCGCCGGGTAATTCTTCCACTGTCCATGCCCGGCATCTTATCCGGCCTGACGCTGGTTTTCATCCTTTCAGTTTCTGCATTCATCACCCCCAAACTCATTGGCGGGTCGCGGATTCAAATGGTAGGCAGCCTGATTTATGAACAGGTATTAACGGTGCTGAACTGGCCATTTGCAGCCGCCATGTCTTTTATTCTGCTGGCTCTGACACTGATGGTGACCTTCATTGCCAATACAGCACTTGCCGTGCGTTTTACATCCAAGGGGAAAAAGCATGCGGCTTAACCTTATAGATACGCTGATGCGAATCTGCGGCGCCATTCTTCGCCCGCTGGTCTACATCACGCTGTCGCTGCCCGCGGTTATCATCATCATTTCTTCGTTTACCGCCGGCAATAACCTGCGTTTTCCGCCTGAAGGTTTCTCCCTGAAATGGTACAGCGCCGCCTTCGCCAGCGAACCTTTCATGACGTCGTTATGGATCAGCACCAGACTGGCGCTGATTGCAACAATATGCTCTTTGGCTATTGGCGTATCTGCCGCCTTTGTGCTGGACCGATACAACTTCAAGGGCAAGGAAACGTTCAGAACACTCACGCTTTCCCCACTGATTATCCCGATGGTGGTGCTTGGACTCGGGCTGCTGCAGTTCCTGTCATGGCTGGGTTTAAGCCAGACGTTTATCGGGTTGCTGATCGGCCATGTGCTGATCACATTGCCTTATGTGGTCAGAACACTGACGGCCGGTTTCATTCTGTTTGATAAAACACTGGAACAGGCCGCCATGAACCTGCGTGCCTCTCCCTGGACCGTGCTGCGCAAAATCACCCTGCCCCTGTTGGCTCCAGCGTTGATATCAGCGGCAGTATTTGCATTTGTCACATCGTTTGGCAACATCACATTGTCTATTTTTCTGGGATTTGGCGGTGAAACGACGCTGCCGGTGCAGATCTTCACTTATGTAGAGCACAGTTATGATCCGATTCTGGCAGCAGTGTCCACCATTGTGATTCTGGTTACGCTTGTTGTCATAGCCATTGTTGAAAAATTCTCAGGTATGGAGAAAATTGCGTGAACGTGGGTACCAAAGAAAATGCAGCGACCAAACTGCACACAAATGCCTCAGACGAAATTGTTGTGTCATTGAGTGGCATCAGCAAGAGGTATGGTGATTTTGCTGCGGTTGATCATCTGTCGCTGGATGTGCACAAAGGCGAGCTGGTCTGCCTGCTGGGCCCCTCCGGATGCGGAAAAACAACCACCCTGCGCATGATTGCCGGCTTTGATCTGCCCACCAGCGGAACCATCATGATCTCAGGGCAGGAAGTATCCCAACTTCCGCCCTATCAAAGAGACACAGGCATGGTTTTCCAAAGCTACGCATTGTTTCCCCACATGACCGTAGCCGACAACATTGCGTTTGGGCTGGATAACATCGGGATTGGCAAAACAGAACGCAAACAACGCATACAGGAAATGCTGCAATGGGTCGAGCTTGATCACCTGGCCAGCCGCTACCCCAGAGAACTTTCCGGTGGCCAGCAACAGCGTGTTGCACTGGCGCGGGCGTTAGCGCTGCGCCCGGCTGTGTTATTGCTGGATGAGCCGTTTTCCAACCTGGATGCCCGGCTCAGGGTTCGTCTGCGTGAAGAGTTGAGAAAACTCATCGACCAGATCAATATCACCACCCTTTTTGTCACCCACGATCAGGAAGAGGCGCTCATGCTGTCTGACCGAATTGTGGTTCTCAATGCCGGCAAAGTTGAACAAATCGGCACGCCGGAAGAAATCTATGAAACCCCGGCAACCCGTTTTGTTGCGGAATTCATCGGCTGGTGCACGCTACTGGAAGGAGAAGTGCAAAATGATACTTTTACTTCGACTGCAGGCTTTTCGATGCCGGTTCCCAGTGCCGCCAATGGCCCGCAACTGCTGGTATTGCGTCCTGAGTATCTCAGGCCGGCTGCCGCGTCCGCAGAAGTACCAGGCCTCAAGGGAGTTGTCCAGTCATCCGAGTACTATGGCTCCATGACCAGGATGGTTCTGCTGGTCTGTGGAGAACGTCTGCTGATGGAGGCACACTTTCCTGCAGGAAAGCGGCCCCAGATCGGAGATGAAATCCACATCCAAGTTGATCCGCAAGGAATCAGACTGATTCCTTGCGGGTAAAAACGTTCTTTTGTTATCACCTTATTTATGAATGCATTTGGCGCAGGAGTACGTCATGAAAAATCAGCTTCTTGCCTGGATTGAACAGGATCGTGAAAAGTTTATCCAGTTTCTCAGACAATTCGTTCAGGCCGCATCACCCAACCCGCCGGGCAACACCGTTGCCACCATGCAGCATATCCGTTCGCTGCTGGATCAGGAAAAAATACCATACGACATTCGCATCAAAGAGCAGACCATGCCCAATCTGGTTGCTTCGTCCACTTTTGCGGCCGGAGACAAACACCTGGTGCTCAACGGCCATATTGATGTGTTTCCGGTAGAGAACGCATCGCAGTGGCAAAGTGAACCATGGGCCGCAGAAGTTCATGACAACCGCATATATGGCCGCGGTGTCACTGACATGAAAATGGGCTCAGCATCTTTGCTGTTTACGTATATTTATATGCAACGGCTCAAAGAGCACCTCAAAGGCAAACTGACTTTGACACTGGTATCTGACGAAGAAACCATGGGACCCAATGGGGCCAAATACCTGTTTTCGGATTTTGCCGATGAAGTGACTGGCACATCCTGCCTCAGTGGTGAGCCCAGCAGCCCGTATACCGTGCGCTTTGGAGAGAAGGGGGCAGTCTGGCTGAAGTTTGTCATCACCACCCCCGGTGGTCATGCTGCATACGCGCACCTGAGCCCCAATGCCATTGACCTGGCTTACCGGCTCATAGAAGACCTGCGCGGCTTTATTCAGTTTAAATACACAGAGCCTGCAGAAGTTGTTAAAGCGCTGGAAGAATCCAAAGTGGAGTTTGACAAAGCCAACGGCGCAGGCGCTTCCAAACTGGCACGCTCCATCATCGTCAATGTCGGCACCATGAAAGCAGGCCCCAAAGTCAACATGATTGCTTCACGCTGCGAGTTTGAAGTGGATGTGCGCCTGCCCAACGGAGTGACCAAAGACGATCTGCTGGACTACATTGAAGCCCTCAAGCGCAAACATGACTTCAGCTACGAAGTCATGATGATCAATAACCCGAACTGGTGCGACCCTGATTCAGAACTGGCCCAGATTGTCCGCAACAACGCGCACTCAACCACCGGAATCAGGCCTGTCAATGTGCTGGGCATGGCCAATACCGATGCGCGTCTGTGGCGTTACAAAAATGTTCCCGCAGTTGTCTATGGCCCCACACCCATCGGCATGGGCGGCGTTGACGAACACGTATCTATTGATGAGGCATTGAACATACTTCGTGTACATGCTCTTTCCTCCTATGATTATTTGAGTAAATAAAACAGTCCATGAAAAAAGTAGTATTGATTGCAACAGGCGGTACGATTGCATCAGCTTGGAATGAAAAAGAGGGGGATGTGCGAGCATCCATTCCCGGAGAATCACTGATAGAAAAAATATCGCCTTACCTGACAGATATCAGCCTGGAAATTGAAAACTTCAGCAATATCGGCAGCCATCGCATGACGCTTGAAAATGTTTTTCGCCTGGCCAAATGCGCTGAAAAACATCTGATGCGCGAAGATGTATGCGGTGTTGTGATTACCCACGGCACAGATACCATGGAAGAAAGTGCCTATATGGCCGACCTGGTAGCCAGCTCTGAAAAGCCGGTTGTGTTCACGGGTGCCCAATACAGTGCCGACCAGCCCGACAGTGACGGGCCGCGTAATCTGTATACGGCCATACTGGTGGCAGCCAGCCCGCATGCTGCGGGGCTTGGTGTTTTGCTGGTTTTTGACGGCGAGATTCATGCAGCCAAATTTGTGAAAAAAATTCATAGTTCCCAATTGCATGCATTCGATTCTCCAGGGCATGGCAAGCTCGGCTTCATTGATGGAGATGAGATCTGCATCCAGCAACGCCCCGCAGTGATCAGAAAATACAAGGTGGATGGTATTGAAAGCAGAATCGATATCATCAAACTGGCCATTGGCATGGATGGCCGGTTTGTCCAATGCGCGATCAACAGCGGAACCAAAGCCATTGTGATCGAAGCATTTGGCCGGGGCAATGTGCCGCCTGCGGTATTTTCGGTGATCAAAGCGGCCGTCAAGGACAATATCCTGGTTGTTATCACAACCCGGTGCGAACAAGGTGGCGTCAGGCCGATCTATGGAGATGGTGGAGGCAAAGACCTGGAGCGCATCGGCGTGGTGTTTGCCGGGGATATGCCGGCAATCAAGGTGCGTATTCTGTTGTCCGTCATCCTGATGATCACACAAAACAAGGATGAAATTTCCAAAGCCATTCATGAAGCACTGGACTCAGAATCATTGATGTCCACCCTTCACATGGAATGAATACACTGCCCCCTCTATGCCCTCTTACACCCCCTGGCCAGGCTGAGTATCACGCTCTTCCCTGGCCAACGGGTGTGTGTCTTCTATAATAACGGCACTTTAACCTTTCGCAGTGCTTTGCCGTATAACCCATATGGCATGTGCACTGCCCATGCATAAAGGCACTCTTTTATGCATGACTCTGACAAAGACAACATATGAGCCAATCTCTGATCGCTGCCCTGCAAAATCCTGCACTGTACCCCCATCCTGTTGAATCATTTCAGGTTCTTGAAACCCATATCTCCTGGGTCATTCTGACAGGGCCTTTTGCCTACAAGATCAAAAAACCGGTCAATTTTGGCTTTGTCAACTTCACCGAACTCGAAGGCCGCAAACATTTCTGCGAGCTTGAACTGCAACTCAATCAGCGGCTGACGCACGATCTTTACCTGCAAGTGCTGCCCATTACAGGCACATCGGATGCCCCGCAGCTCAACGGGACAGGCCCTGCCATTGAATATGCACTGCAAATGAACCAGTTCTCACAGGAACAGTTGCT
This sequence comes from Saezia sanguinis, assembly GCF_963921665.1. Taxonomy (NCBI): domain Bacteria; kingdom Pseudomonadati; phylum Pseudomonadota; class Betaproteobacteria; order Burkholderiales; family Saeziaceae; genus Saezia; species Saezia sanguinis. The sequence goes on along the minus strand of NZ_CAWUGC010000006.1, from coordinate 114,441 downwards.
GGTGAATCTGCTGGAACAAGGCGAGTTGAAGCCCGAATATATTGATTCGACGGCACGGCAGATTGCAGACTTTCACCTGCAAACCCCGGCAGTTCCGGTAACCCTGCCCTATGGCACACCGGAACACGTGATGGCACCGGTACAGCAGAATTTTGATCAGATCCGGCCCATGCTGAGTGACGACAAAGACCTGCAACAACTGGCCGCATTGGAGCGCTGGGCACAAGACAGCTACCAGCAGCTTGAACCTGTGCTTTCAGCCCGTAAAGCCAACGGCTTTATCCGGGAATGCCATGGCGATATTCACCTGGCCAATATGGCGCTTTTCCATGATCAGGTTGTCATTTTTGACTGCATTGAATTCAATGAAGACTTCCGCCTGACAGATGTTGCCGCCGATGTCGCATTTCTCGCCATGGATTTGCAAGCGCGCGGCCTGCATGCCTTATGCAACCGTTTTATCAACCTGTATCTGGAACGCACAGGAGACTACCAGATACTGGCTGTGTTGCCTTTTTATATGGCATACCGGGCCATGGTTCGCGCCAAAGTCAGCCTGTTTGGCATGACACCGCAAACAACGCCGGAACAGCGCGCCGCCATATTTCAACAATACCGCAATTACGCAACGCTGGCCCAGCAGCACAGCGTCACCCCAAAACGTTTTCTGAGCATTATGCATGGCATCTCCGGCAGCGGAAAAAGCCATACAGCCATGCAACTGGCAGAAGCAACAGGAGCCATCAGGTTGCGCTCAGACATCGAACGCAAACGCCTGTATGCCCGAAGTGATGATACGGTAGCCGCTTTCAATCACGGTATTTATGATCCGCGGACCAATGCAGCCACGTACGAGCGCTTGCACCAACTGGCCGCAGACATACTGCAAACGGGTTTCCCCGTCATCATTGATGCCACCTACCTGAAGCAGACCCAACGGCAAGCGGCGCAGCAAACAGCACTGGCGGCTGATGTGCCATTTCACATCATTGACTGCCAGGCGCCTGACGATGTATTGCAGGCCCGTTTGCAGCAACGGCAGGAGACATCCGCCGAACCGTCTGATGCCAACTGGGAAATTGCCCAGGCGCAACAGGCAAACCAGGAGCCTTTGAGTGCTGAAGAACTGAAGCAGGCCATACCTGTCCAAGCCAACGGCTATGAGGAAAATATCCGGCGCCTGCTAAAAGCGTTTGCCTGACTGCACCTCTTTAAAGCCCCTTAAAAATCATACACTGTTCCGGCCTTCCGAAATTCTGCTCAGCAGACATTCGGAAGGCTTTTTGATACCCGACTTTTCTTCATGACTAATACAGTCAACAACACTTATGTCTTATATAAGACTGTAAACTATCTCCACAATAACTGAACACCCACCGGGTAAGGCTTGTTCAGGATGGTTTAAGAGAAAAGAACGCCAGAACGACTGCTGAAGGAGACAACCGCACGCCCCATGAATTCGCCATGTGGATCAACTGCACAGCGGTGAATTTCATGGGGGACAGGCGGCCTGCAATAACAAGCCTGTTCCTGCTGTGTGCAACGGTTAATATCCCACGTCTTTTCTTGAAGGAACATTTGCCATGTTGCAAGCCTATCGCCAACACGCCGCCGAACGCGCCGCTTTGGGAATTCCGCCGCTACCGTTATCTGCCAAGCAAACCGCTGATCTGATCGAATTGCTGAAAAATCCCCCTGCCGGAGAAGAAAATTTTCTGCTTGACCTGATCACCAACCGCGTTCCTGCCGGCGTGGACGATGCCGCCAAAGTCAAAGCATCGTATCTGGCCGCAGTGGCTTTGGGCAAAGAAAAATCTCCTCTGATCAACCGCGCCAAAGCCACGGAACTGCTGGGAACCATGCTGGGCGGCTACAACATTTCGCCATTGATCGAGTTGCTGGACGACGCAGAAGTCGGCACCATTGCCGCAGATGGTCTGAAAAAGACCTTATTGATGTTTGACGCCTTCCACGATGTGCAGGAAAAAACCGAAAAAGGCAATGCCAACGCCAAAGCCGTGCTGCAAAGCTGGGCCGATGCCGAATGGTTCACCAGCCGGCCGGAAGTCCCCCAGAGCCTGACCATCACCGTATTCAAGGTTGCAGGCGAAACCAATACCGACGATCTGTCACCGGCACCGGATGCCACAACCCGTCCGGATATTCCGATGCACGCACTGGCAATGCTGAAAAATGCCCGACCCGGCGCACCATTCCAGCCCGAAGAAGACGGCAAACGCGGCCCGATCCAGTTCATTGCCGACCTGAAGAAACAGAACCACCTTGTGGCCTATGTGGGCGATGTGGTGGGCACAGGCTCCAGCCGTAAATCAGCCACCAACTCGGTACTGTGGTGGACCGGTGAAGACATTCCATTCATTCCCAACAAGCGCTTTGGTGGCGTTTGCCTGGGTGGCAAAATTGCGCCCATTTTCTATAACACCATGGAAGATGCCGGGGCACTGCCTATTGAGCTGGATGTTTCCCAGATGAACATGGGGGACGCGATTGAATTGCGCCCCTATGAAGGCAAAGCGCTCAAAGACGGCAAGGTCATCGCTGAATTCAAAGTCAAATCCGATGTGCTGTTTGACGAAGTACGCGCCGGTGGTCGTATTCCGCTGATCATCGGCCGCGGCCTGACCGCCAAAGCGCGTGAAGCGCTGAAACTGCCGCCCTCCACCCTGTTCCGCCTGCCTGAGCAGCCTCAGGACAGCGGCAAGGGGTATTCGCTGGCACAAAAAATGGTCGGACGTGCCTGCGGCCTGCCTGAAGGCAAAGGCATTCGCCCCGGAACCTACTGCGAACCGCGCATGACCAGCGTAGGCTCACAGGACACCACCGGCCCGATGACGCGCGACGAGCTCAAAGACCTGGCTTGCCTGGGCTTTTCTGCCGATCTGGTCATGCAATCGTTCTGCCACACAGCGGCCTATCCCAAACCGGTCGATGTGAAAATGCACCACGAGCTGCCCGATTTCATCAGCACCCGCGGCGGCGTTGCATTGCGCCCGGGCGATGGTGTGATTCACTCCTGGCTTAACCGCATGCTGCTGCCCGATACCGTCGGTACCGGCGGCGACTCGCATACCCGCTTCCCGATTGGCATCTCATTCCCGGCCGGCTCCGGTCTGGTCGCATTTGCTGCTGCCACCGGTGTCATGCCGCTGGACATGCCCGAGTCGGTGCTGGTGCGTTTCAAAGGCAAAATGCAGCCTGGCATCACGCTGCGTGACCTGGTCAACGCCATTCCGCTGCAAGCGATTAAAAATGGCCAGTTGACGGTTGCCAAACAAGGCAAGAAAAACATCTTCTCTGGCCGCATTCTGGAAATTGAAGGCCTGCCGGATCTGAAGGTGGAGCAGGCATTCGAACTCTCTGATGCGTCGGCCGAACGCTCTGCAGCAGGCTGCACGGTGCACCTGAGCAAAGAACCCATCATCGAATATCTGCAAAGCAACATCACGCTGCTGAAATGGATGATTGCCAACGGCTACCAGGATGCACGCACCCTGCAACGCCGCATCAAGAAAATGGAACAGTGGCTGGATAACCCACAGTTGTTGCAGCCTGATGCAGATGCTGAATACGCCGCCGTGATTGAAATTGACCTCGACAAAATCAGCGAACCGATTGTGGCCTGCCCGAATGACCCGGATGATGTGAAAACCCTGTCCGACGTTGCCGGCACCAAGATAGATGAAGTGTTCATCGGCTCCTGCATGACCAACATTGGCCACTTCCGTGCCGCATCCAAACTGCTCGAAGGTAAGCGCGATATTCCGGTGAAACTGTGGGTTGCTCCCCCAACCAAAATGGATGCCAAGCAACTGACCGAAGAAGGCCATTACGGCGTATTCGGCACTGCAGGTGCACGCACCGAAATGCCGGGCTGCTCGTTGTGCATGGGCAATCAGGCACAGGTGCGCGAAGGCGCTACCGTCATGTCTACCAGCACCCGCAACTTCCCGAACCGGCTGGGCAAAAATACCAATGTATACCTTGGCTCGGCAGAACTGGCAGCCATCTGCTCACGGCTGGGCAAAATCCCCAGCAAGGAAGAGTACATGGCCGACATGGGCGTGCTGACCGCCAACAGTGACAAGATTTACCGTTACATGAATTTTGACACCATGGCCGAGTACGAAAAAGCAGCGGAAACAGTCACTGCCTGAACCTGCTTTTCTCACCTGCAGCCATAAGCTGCACATCAGCTCTCAAACGCCCTCTGAACACGAGGGCGTTTTCACATCTTTCCTGACCTATGACAATACAGATTGCATGAACTGATCGTCACAACCTATCTTTATTTTAGAATGAGGCACTGATCGTTATATAATCAAAACATTATGTCTTGAGGAAGGTTTTCCCATGAAACGTCTCGATTTGCTGGACGAAACCGACCGTCAACTTATTTCGCTGTTGCAGGTCAATGCACGTGAATCCATTGCTGAGCTGGCGCGTAAACTCGGCGTCGCCCGCACCACCATCATTGCCCGCATTGAACGCCTGGAAAAAAACGAAACCATCACCGGCTACACCGTCAAACTCGGGCAGAATGTGCTGTCCTCGGAGCTGAATGCCTATGTCGGCATCACCGTGCAGCCCAAATCCAACCAGGCCGTCGTTGTGGAGCTGGAACGCATTCCGGAAATTCAACTGCTGTGCGCTGTCAGCGGCGAGTTTGATTACGTTGCATGGGTCAAAGCCATCAATCCGGAACAGCTTGACCATCTGCTCAACCAGATCGGCAATATTGATGGCGTCATGAAAACCACCACTTCAATTGTGCTGGCACGCAAAATCGACCGCAGCGCAAGCTGATTCACAATCAGGCGTGCTTCACCCGCGCTAAAAACGTTTGCGTGGCTTCCTGCTGCGGATTGTCAATTACCTGTGAAGGTGTGCCAGTCTCTACCACCACGCCATCACGCATGAAAACCACCTGGTCCGCCACCGCTTTGGCAAAAGCGATTTCATGCGTCACCAAAATCATGGTCATGCCATCTCTGGCCAGCCCTTCAATCACGGAGAGCACTTCGCCCACCAGTTCAGGGTCCAGTGCAGAAGTGGCTTCGTCAAACAACATCACATCAGGGCGCATGGCCAGCGCCCGGGCAATCGCCACGCGCTGTTTCTGCCCGCCGGAGAGCTCATCCGGGTGTGCATGTGCTTTATCCGCCAGCCCGACACGCTCCAGCAGTTGCATTGCCAGTTCCTGCGCATCGGCTTTAGCCCGCCTGAGCACTGTCACCGGCCCTTCCATTACATTTTTTAATGCCGTCATATGCGGAAACAGATTGAAATGCTGGAAAACCATCCCTGTCTGAGCCCGGAACTGCGCCAAAGCCTTATCCCCCAGCCGATGCCCTTGCAACTGGTCAAAATCGAAACGCTGCGCTCCGACCTGGATCACACCGCCATCCGGTTCGGTCAGCAGATTAATGCAACGCAGCATCGTTGATTTGCCGGAGCCGGAAGGACCAATCAGTGCCACAACTTCGCCTTTGGAGATATCCATATTGATATCGCGCAGAACCTCCAGCGGCCCAAAACTTTTACGCAAATTGCGAATAGAGATCATGCAGTTACCGTTTTTCATGATTTTTGACCGCGCATTTCCAAACGTTCGGCCCAACAGGTCACAGGAAACAGAATCAGAAAATAAATGATGGCAATTACCGTGTAAACTTCCAGCGGCCGGTACATTTCATGCAGAATCACCTCGCCCCGGTACAACAGATCGGGAACCGCCAGCACAGAAAACAGCGATGTATTTTTTAGCTGCATGATCGACTGGTTCACCAGCGGCGGCACCATGCGCTTAATCGCCTGCGGCAGCACAATGCGCCACATGACCTGCCATTTGCGCATGCCCAGTGCCTGCCCGGCCTCTTTCTGCCCTGCATCAATGGAGATGATCCCGCCACGCACAATCTCGGCATAAAATGCACCGCCATAAAGCGTCAGTGTGATAAAAGCCGCCAGCCCGGCCGAGGGCGTAATATTAAAAATAATCGGTACGGCGTAATAAATCCAGATCAGCTGCACCAGCACGGGCGTGCAACGAAATGGTTCAATGACACAACGGCATAAAATAGAAATCAGCTTATGAGGCGAAGCACGGCCCAGTCCGAAAATAACCCCGAAGATAAACCCCGAGATTGTGACTAAAACAGTATAAAGAATGGTAACACCGGCACCGCTGAGCAGCAGATTGCGATATTCCCAGATCGATTGAAAATTCCATTCATACATATGGATACCTGAACGACATCAATTTCTCATGATGCGGGACGAGATACAAACAACAACGGTTGCACACTTCTGACATGTCCTCAAACCACAGGAGAATTCCTGCATAGCCCGTTATTCAACGCCAAAATCGTGTAACGTGCAAAGCATAGCACTGTACATATAGAATGGTTTGCCAGTTGGGAATATGGCACCAATATGAACAACACATCATACAAAGTGCAGTATAAAATCAAGCTACACTTCAGCATATGCGATGTGTCACAGAAAAAAGCTGACTTGATCATCAAGCGCTGAACCGGTCTGAACACCATCATCGCATCCAAATTGATTGATTGCTTTGTATTTGCAACTGTTTTCAGGAGATTTTCATGGCTCATCGTCGTCAATTTTTAGCCACTCTGACTGCAGGTGGCTTAACCGCAGCACTGCCGTCTTTTGTATTCGCTCAGGGCGGAACTGAAAGCGCGTGGGACCGGATTCAGCGCACCAAAACCCTGCGCATTGGCGCCATTCCAGGCGCAGCGCCCTACTATCACAAAGACCTGAATTCAGGAGAGTGGCAAGGTTTCATGATTGACTTTGCCAAAAACCTTGCAGACAAACTCAAAGTCAGCCTGGACGTCAACGAAACCACCTGGGGTAATTTTGTGATGGAACTGCAATCCAACAGAATTGATATCTTCATGGGCGTCAACCCCTCGCCAGAGCGCGCCAAAGCCATCGATATCACCAATCCGCTGTTTAACAACGCATTTGTGCTGGTTGCCCGTAAAGGGTTCGAGCCTAAAACGTGGGAAGAAATCAACCAGCCCGAATGCAAGATCGCGGTGGATATTGGCTCCTCACACGACCAGTTCATCAGCAAAATGTGTCCCAATGCAACGCTGATTCGTCTCAAGAGTGCCACTGAAGCAACCATGGCAGTCCAGTCAGGCCGGGCCGATGCGCAGGTACTTGCCATTGTGCTGGCACTACGCATTTACAGCAAGAACCCCAACATCGGCAAAATCATTTTGCCGCAGCCTATTCAGACAACCACAACCAACATTGGCTTGCGCAAAGAAGAAGACAAACGCATGCTGGAATATGTTAACAACTGGATTGAAGAAATACGTGCCAGCGGCTTTGTACAAAAAACCGTACTGGCCAATCTGGAAAAATTCTCCGGTGTAACACCTGACCAACTACCGGCAGAAATCAGTTTCTAACAATTTCACAAAAAAACGATAGTGACCAAACACTATCGTTTTTTTATCTGTGCCAGACTGTTTTACCTCAAAACGCAGCACTTCAAAAAATAATTTATCAAAGGCAATGCCCACTTTCAAGTTGGAACCGTGAGCCATTTTTCTGCCTATCTTTAACAATTGCTCCATGTACCAATAATCCGACGATATTTATTCCAAATTGTCGGCGCCGGACAAATGTACAGGATGATGCTCTGACTCGGGATGAATCTGTTTTTTTGCAGGAACACATCCCCAATGTTTTGGAGTAATTCTCAAGTATAATCAAGCGCATAGCTGACACAGTCAAATACCCGTTTTGTTTTTCAGAAGCAAAACGGTTTTATATTACCCTGAGATCTGAAGCACCATCCAGGTTACTTAAAATTTATGAAGGTATTGTTTATGATAAAAACGCCTTTGGTGCGAATTGCATCTCTTGTGATTTTGGGATATGGAGGAATATCTTTCCAGGCGCATGCGCAAACAACACACCCTCCTTTTCTCGTATATTCAGGAACAAACTATCTGACAGGCGGGGACACGATTCCTTATGTGAATAGCGGTGTCTTTGGGTACGCCATTTATGCCAGCGGGTCTGGCACCAGCATCATTGTCACGGGCGGAGGCGGTATTCGCGCGGAAAGCACCAATTTAACCCAAACAGGTGTTGTTTATGCCGATCAGCAAGCCCGTATCGACCTGGGCACTGGCAGTTATATTCAAGGAGAAGGCTATAACGCCGCCGCGGGCTGGACCGGGGCCACCGGCATCTCAGCAAATAATGGCTATATAACGGCCCGCGATCTGACAATCAATGTTAAATCAGATAATCCTTACGGCGCATACGCCAATAACAATGGCGTGGTTGAATTGACCGGGCAGACCGATCTGACCGTCTACAATGCCAACAGTGCCAGTTTGAATGGTTATGGGCTTGTAAGCTCCATTGGTACTCTGACAGCAGAGAACGTCAGCCTGGTCATGGATGGAACAGGCGGCCTGTACAATGCAACGGCTTTAGGTATTTCCGCTTATGGAAACAGCGCCAGCGCCACGCAGACCAAAACCACCGTCAGCGGCCATCTGGATGTTGATATCACAGGCGGAAACATCGCCTATGTAGCATATGCCACCGGCACGAACAGTTCAGGCCAAGCGGCTCTGGTCACGATCAACTCTTTAACCGGCAGCCTGCAAGCAGCGTCAGGAGCATATGCACTTTATGCCAACAACTCCGGAAAAGTGCAGACCACGGGCGATATTGACCTGACCGTTACCGGCAATGGCTGGACGCTTGGGGTAGCTGCCATTTCCGCAGGGCAAGTGACGCTGTCCAACCCTGGGGTATCCAAATGGAACATTACCAGTAACGCCGCAATAGCCGGGGGAATTTACGCTTCGGGTGCCGGGTCGTCTGTCACCATGGGTGGGCAATCCGAATGGGATATCAGCGCCTTGAGCAGCAGCAGTGCGGTTTACGGTATCTATTCAGGCGCGGCAACCACGGTGAACCTCACAGGGCAATCCACATGGCAGCTCTCCAGTCCCAATAGCACCACAATAGCCCTGTATGCCAGCGGCGGGGGCTCCATCACCCAGACCGATAGTATAACGATCAATGCGACAGGCAATGAGGTTTACGGCATCGCATCTTTGGGTACTGGCTCCAGTATCCAAGCAGAGAATCTTCAGTTGACCGTAACAGGAACAACGCCTACTTCTAGTGCAGTTTATGCGTCAGGCAATACTGCCGCAGCACCGGGTCAGATCACGCTGACAGACAGCGTCATTCAAAGCAACACGCGCAGCATTGCCGTTGAAGACGGGCACCTGAACCTGAACCTGACACGAACACAGTTCAACGTCAATAACGGCACCGCTTTCGATGTTTCTGCCACTTCTGCAGGGGCAACTGCTTTGGTACTGAATGCCGATGCTTCCCAATTCACAGGCGCAGCGATCACAGATTCACTAAGCCAGTTTGATTTATCATTAAACAACAACAGCTATTGGGATATAACCGCATCCTCCAATCTCACCACGCTGTTAAATGATCACAGTACCGTCGCTTTCTCTTCACCTGCTGTGGGTGGTTATAAGACACTTGAGGTTTCAGGCAACTACACCGGCAACGCTGCCAACATGGTGTTCAATACCCAACTGGGGGGCGATACCTCCCCGACTGACCTGCTGCACATTGGCGCCAATGCAACCGGAACGACCTATCTGTCAATCAATAACGCCGGCGGGCTGGGGGCACAGACAAGCAAAGGTATTTTGCTTGTTCAGGTGGATGGAACCAGTGATGCAAATGCATTTACGCTTGCTTCGCCGGTACTGGCCGGCGCTTATGAATACATCCTGAACCGCGGCAGCGGCGCAGACGCACAGAACTGGTACCTGCAAAGCTTTGTATACACACTTCCGCCAGATCCGGACTCAGGCGGTTCAGACTCTGGCAATACAGACTCCGGCAAAATCTGGCTGATTAATCCCAATATGGGTGCGTACCATGCAAACCAGTATATAGCTGCAACCATGTTCAACCAGAATATTCTGGACAGGCGCAACACGGTACGCTCATCAGATCAAACCATGTGGATACGCGCCAACCACAGCGATGCCAGTACAGACCTGCTTAATGCAAGACAAAGTGCAGACATCAGCACCAGTCTGGTACAGATTGGCGCAGACCTTATCGACAAGGACAGCATTGTTGCCGGCATCTATACCGGCTATGGCAGCAGCAACGCAGACATTAAGTCCAACCAGACAGGCACCACGGCTACCGGTAAAGTCCAGGGCTACCAGGTGGGTGCTTATCTGAGCTGGTTGCCCGAAGAAAACAAAGGCCCCTACGCTGACGTATGGGCATACTACGGGTGGTATCACAATAAACTTGGCGGCGCTGCGCAACTGAGCGAAACCAAATACAACAGCACAGGCTATTCCTTGTCTGCCGAGTTTGGTTATGGCATTGAACTCAAAACCGATCACGACAAGAGCTGGATACTTGAGCCGCACGCACAAGTCATCTACAGCCATGTAGACACCGATAGTTTTTATGACAGCCACAGCACCCGGTATAGCAGCACTAACGTCAACGGCTGGCAAAGCAGACTCGGTGCACGCCTGTATGGGGTTTATACAGATGGCAAAAACCATGTTACGCCATTTGTTGAGCTGAACTGGCTGTATAACAGCATGCAGAACAAAGGGACGCTTAACTATGTCTCACTTTATTCAGACATTGCAAAAAACGTCGGGGAAATCAAATTGGGAGTTCAGGGTAAACTGACCGAATCATTGAGCCTATGGGGACATATGGGCTTGCAGAGAGGCGCTCAGGATTACCGCAGATATGATATACAGCTTGGTCTGGGATGGCAGTGGTAAATGCATATCTTATAAATAATGCCCATGCAACTGCATTTTTAATGCGGCTTTCATTTGGCGGGGAAGTCGGTGGGCAGAAAATGGTACCCTGAAAAGGATATGCAAAAGAGATAACTGGCGGAGCGGACGGGGCTCGAACCCGCGACCCTCGGCGTGACAGGCCGATACTCTAACCAACTGAGCTACCGCTCCAGTTACCCTGTATGCCATGCTGCATCAGCAGCCTTGCCACCATCATATGGTGGCGTCCCCACGGGGAGTCGAACCCCGGTTATCGCCGTGAAAGGGCGGTGTCCTAGGCCTCTAGACGATGGGGACATCGCAGAGAATTTGGAATTCTAATAAATTTTCAGTAAAAAAGCAAGTGCTGGGTTAAAGAGAATATGCTGTTTTCTTTAAAGTCAGCAGACATATTTCGCCAGGGAAAAGCCCCTGTTACCCCATGTGCAAACCGCCATTGATGGAAAAGTCTGCGCCGTTGGCGTATCCGGCCTCATCTGATGCCAGCCAGGCCACAATGGAGGCAATTTCCTGCGGCCGCCCCAACCTTTTGGCAGGTACCGCAGAAAGTATTTTATCCATGGAGTCATGGCGAATGGTCTGTACCAGTGCCGTGCCGATATAACCCGGGCTGACCGTGTTGACCGTCACGCCTTTATCAGCCACTTCCTGTGCCAGCGCCATGGTGAAGCCATGAATACCGGCTTTGGCAGTGGAATAATTGGTTTGGCCAATCTGGCCTTTCTGCCCATTGACAGAACTGATATTGATGATGCGGCCAAACCCCTGTTCGATCATACCATCGATCACCTGCTTTGTAACATGGAACAGGCTGTTCAGATTGGTGGAGAGTACGGCATACCAGTCTTCTTTGCTCATGTCGCGAAAAAAACCGTCACGGGTAATGCCTGCATTGTTGACGAGTATGCTGACCAGACCATGTTCGGCCTTGACCTTTTCAAAAGCCCGCACCGTGGAGTTCCAGTCAGCCACATCACCTACAGAAGCATGGAACTGATAGCCCAGCGTTTTTTGCTCATCCAGCCATTTCTGGTAGTCACGGCTGGGCCCGCAGCCTGCAACAACCTTGAAGTCAGCCTCGTACAGACGCTGACAGATTGCTGTCCCCAGGCTACCCATTCCAGCAGTGACATAAGCAACACGTTGATCCATATCTGTCCACATGCTCTTTTCTACGCAGCAATAGGAATTTAGACCTTTTCAAAGGCCATGCCAATTCCCATGCCACCACCAATACACAGTGCGGCCACACCTTTCTTGGCATTGCGGCGCATCATTTCGTGCAGCAGTGTCACCACAATACGGGTACCAGAAGCACCAATCGGGTGGCCCAGCGCAATTGCGCCGCCATTCACGTTGACGTTGTCATTTTTATCCAAACCCAGTTCTTTCAGCACTGCACACGATTGCGCGGCAAATGCTTCATTCACTTCATACAGGTCAACATCTTCCTGTTTCCAGCCTGCGCGTTTCAGTGTCTTTTGGATTGCGCCTACTGGCCCCATACCCATGATAGCCGGGTCCAGCCCCACGCTGCCATAGCTGACAATGCGTGCAATAGGCTTCACACCCAGTTCTTTGGCCTTCTCTGCCGACATCAGTACCACTGCGGCGGCACCGTCATTGATACCGGAAGCGTTACCGGCTGTCACCGTGCCGTTTTCTTTCACAAACGCCGGGCGCAGCTTGCCCAGTGCTTCCAGATTGGTTTTGCGGTTGATGAATTCATCCGCTTCAAACACAATCGGATCGCCTTTGCGCTGTGGAATCACAACAGGCACAATTTCATCTTTGAATTTGCCTGCATCCTGCGCGGCAATGGCTTTTTGCTGCGATGCAATGGAAAACTGATCCTGCGTTTCGCGTGTAATGTCATATTTCTGTGCCACTTTTTCTGCGGTCACACCCATGTGGTAATGCTCATAGGCATCGGTCAAGCCGTCTGTCAGCATGGTGTCCTGCAGTTTCCAGTCGCCCATGCGCTGGCCATCGCGGGAGCCGGGCAGAATGTGAGCAGAACGGCTCATGTTTTCCTGACCACCGGCAACCACCACATCCACATCACCATCACGAATCGCCTGTACAGCCAAGACAAGCGACTTCAGGCCGGAACCGCACACCTTGTTGATGGTGGTGGCTGGCACGGTATTGGGCAACCCTGCTTTCAGCGTTGCCTGGCGTGCCGGGTCCTGCCCCAGCCCGGCTGTCAGCACATGGCCCATAATGACTTCATCCACTTTATCGGCAGAGACATTCGCACGTGCCAGTGCCTCTTTGATGACCAGAGCGCCCAAATCCATGGCAGTCGTTGTGGCCAGGCTGCCTCCGAACTTGCCGATCGGAGTACGGACAGACGAAACAATAACGACTTCTTTCATAAAATTATCTCCTTGAGTAAATGAGTCAATGGCCTAAGCCGCAAGCCTCTTGCATTAAAAACAATTCCTGCTCCCGCTGAATGGATGCGGTAAGCTGTTGAAACTGCAGATCTAACTGTTTTTCTCTATGCCATTCTACCCTCTTTTTGCATTGCAAAAAAATATTTTGCACCCACATGCAAACCATTCGGGGTTCAGAGCGAAATACCCCTACGGGCACCCTGATTTTTAACGTTTCACCGGCATTCATGCATCCAGCCAGATGCATGCCGCCATGCGCCCGCTTCCACCCAGGCGCGATTGATCTCTACGGTAGGAGAAGAACAGATTTTCCTGCGTAACCGTACATCTGCCATCGGTATAAACCTGATTGACGCCTGCACGTTCCAATGCCAGCCGACCCAGCAACGGCAGATTGGCATACCACTTGCCTGATGCCTCCCCAGGCCGAAAGGCAGTTGCATTGTCGGGATGTCTCTGTATAAAAGCATCCCTGACATCATCTCCTACCTCAAACGCATCCGGCCCGATGCACGGCCCCAACCAGGCCACCACCTGATCCGGTTTTTGCTTGGTTGTTTGCAATAATTTTTGCAGTGCAACATCAATCACACCACTGGCCAGCCCGCGCCAACCGGCATGTGCTGCAGCAACGCCCCCAGGAACAGCCAGCAACACAGGCATGCAGTCGGCAGCACGTACCACGCAGGCCATGCCCGGCGTGGTGCAAAAGCTGGCATCTGCCTGCAACACCTGCCCTGCTTTTAACTGCTGGCGGATCGTTTCATCATCCAGATCAAGCGTATGTGTGCCATGCACCTGAAACATCCATGCGGATGCAACACTTTGCCCATATGCAGACAGCGTCTGCCGCAGACGGCCCAGATTTTCCTGCACGGCAAGCGGATCATCACCAGTGGCCATTCCCAGGTTCAAACTGGCGTAAGGCCCCTGGCTCACGCCGCCTGCACGGGTCGTCATCAGTGCACGAACCCCGGCAGGAGGCTGCCAGTCAGGAATAATCAACGCCTGCTCATCGATACGCATGTTCATGTGGTCTTCTCAAACAAGATGCTTCCATTCAAACGCAGGCAAATTCATTTGCCTGACGTTATAGCACTGTTACGACGCTCAGATAATCTTCACAGCCAATTCCGGCAGCCCGTCCACGTGCGCCACCAGCGCATCACCCTGCACAACGGCACCTACCCCGGCAGGTGTTCCAGTGAAAATCAGGTCGCCAGGCTGCAAAGTCCAGGCACGGGAAATCGCTGCAATGATCTCTGGTATATTCCAGATCAGTTGCTCGATAGAGCCCTGCTGGCGGCGCTGGCCGTTCACGTCCAGCCAGATGGCCGCCTGGTCAATGTCAAACACCTGGGCTGCAGGCAATATCTCACCAATGGGGGCAGACTCTTCAAACCCTTTACCAATGTCCCACGGACGCCCCTGTTTTTTCGCCTCGCCCTGAAGGTCGCGGCGCGTCATATCCAGCCCGACAGCATAGCCCCAGACATAAGCCATGGCATCCTCTACCGCAATATCTTTGCCCGCCATGCCAATGGCAATTACCAACTCCACTTCGTGGTGCAGGTTGGAGGTCAGCCCAGGATAATGCATATCCACTGTCTGGCCGCTTTTCGCTGGCAGCAACGTATCAGCAGGTTTTAAAAAGAAAAATGGCGCCTCACGCCCGCTGTGTCCCATTTCCTGGGCATGTTCTACATAATTACGGCCAACACAATAGATGCGGTGCACCGGAAACAAATGGGACTGTCCTGCAACAGGAACGGCTGCAACAGCCGGAGGATCAATGATAAAACTCACACCAAACTCCTTGCCAAGATAAAGATGATATCGTACCAATCATGCCATCTGAAGAGGGCATCGTGCATGCTGATACCCTGCTGGAATGTACATTTTCCCGGATATCGTTAAACTGTTGCTATGTCTATTGTTCCCACCATCAAATTTTGTCGCGAATGCGGCCATACCATTCATTTTGTGATACCGCCGGGCGACTCGCGCCTTCGTGCCGTGTGCCCGGCCTGTAGTGCCATTCAATACCAGAATCCGATCAATGTGGTGGGCACCATCCCCATTTGGAATGACCAGGTATTGCTGTGCCGCCGCAACATTGAGCCCCGCTATGGTTTGTGGACACTGCCCGCCGGTTTTCTCGAACTCGGCGAAACCACTTCTGAAGGGGCTGCGCGCGAAACGGTGGAAGAAGCCGGCGCCACCTTCAATATGGGCGCACTTTTTGCCGTCATGAATGTGGTTTTTGCCGGTCAGGTGCATCTTTTTTACCTGGCTCAACTGACTTCAGACCGCTTTGCACCAGGCCCCGAAAGTATCGAGGCCCGGTTGTTTTCTGAAAATGATATTCCCTGGGAGCATCTTGCATTCAGAACCATAGAAACCGCGCTCAGGCTTTACTTTCAGGACATGCAGCAACACACGCTGGGAAGCACGGTGCACACCGCCGATTTGATCAAATAGGCGGTGTATCACAGTTTCATTGTTCCTGAGCGGTTTTCACTTCGTCCTCAGCTTGCCAGATGCGGTATTTCACCTGCACCCCTTCAGGCACATACACCACAATCGGCAATTTGCTGTTATAGCGCTGCAGGCCCTGCGGCTGCATGGTGACAAAGGCTTCTCTCTTCTGCTGATCCAGACATGCCATCAACGTACCGGCGGGCCCTTTGAGCTCGTCCAGCACATAGTAGTCATAACCCCAGCCCTGCAAAGTCTCAGTGCGTAACTGCCCACCAAAAAAATACCGGTTGCAATCCACCTCAATCGTCTTGCCGATCAGCAGTTCAACCTTAGCGTCATTTTCATCGGGCAGTGCCGGCAGAAAAATAACCTGCCGTGTAAAGCCTTTTTCTGCCTCAGGATAAGGCGCAATCTCTTTGAGCGGCTGTGTTGCCATAGCGCCCTGCATCATCACAAAAGAACCCAGTGTCAATGCCAGTAAGTTTTTCATTTTATTCATCGAAACAGATCCCTTTCATTTCAGTCAATGGATATAAGAGTCCTGCCAACCGTAATGGTTCCCTCATGCAAGGTAGCCACCTTGATTTCAGCAGAAGGTACTGCTGCCGCAACCATATCGGAGTGCCGAACAGCAGACCCCGCATCACAGTGTACTATTGAAAATAACCCTGTTTGTTGCAAGTACACTGTTCTGACAGGAGATCCAATGGCCATGTGTTTCTCATGCTGATGCTGCCGCTAAACCACCGTGCATCTATGCATAGAACACCATAGAGCTTTTTCATAAACTGAACTGGTTGCCATCATATTTGTATGAAGTCCACGCAAAAAAAAGTTTCCGGTGCTGACCTGCCAACCCGCTGGCATGGCGTTGTCTTTGAATGCAAAGCCTGGGGTCTGCGTATGCAACGCGCTGTGCAGAATGTATATCACCGCATTCCGCGGCATGCCCCCGGACAGCACTTGCCAAACGGCAGGCTGTTGTCCGAATCAAGCTCCCCCTTATGGTCAGGGGAGGAAACTGCGCGCATGCTGGTTGCTGGCAAAATTCATAACCTGCGCCAGGCTGCACGGCATCTGGACGGCCTGGTCATACCGGCCGGGAAAATTTTCAGCTTCTGGAAACAGATCGGGCGGGCAACACACCAGCGCGGTTATGCTCAGGGGCGTGAACTGCGCGAAGGCTGCATCATTCCCACCGTTGGCGGCGGGCTGTGCCAGTTGTCCAACGGCATTTACGATGCCGCCCTGCAGGCTGGGCTTGAAGTTGTAGAGCGACATCGCCATTCGCAGGTCATTGCCGGATCGCTGGCTGAGCAGGACCGCGATGCCACCGTGTTCTGGAATTACCGCGACCTGCGCATACGCGCCAGCCACCCCTGGCTGCTCCAGGTCAAGATGGATGGGCGGCACCTGTCGGTGCGCATTCTGGCGGATAGGCATCAGGACAAACACATTCCTCTGGTGGCGGTGCAGCCTCAAAAACACCGTGCGCCCGATGCCATGGGCGACTGCACACAATGTGGCCGCACCGATTGCTACCTGCATGTAGGAGACATTCCGTTGCATACACATAAAACCTGGCTGGTCACCGAAGAGGAATGGCCTGAATTTACGCAATGGCGTCAGCAACAGGCTGGCAAGCAGGACAAACTGCTTTCCACTGTTGCCCAGGCAGATGCCGCCCCACCTCTGGGTACACGCATTGCCAATTTCAACTCGCGCCTGATGCGGCGCTTTCATATCTGGCGCGGCCACCCGTTGCCGGTAGCGCACAACAGCCGGTTCAGCCACATTGCGCGCAATCTGATGCGTCAACTGGATGCATCAGACACTCATCTGGTCATACCCCAATCCCTGCTGCCGTGGTTGTGGATGGCCGGAGAGCTGCGCGGGCGTGAATACGATGTGCTGATGACCGCGCTGCCCATCCCCGACATCCAGCGCAGGCTGGATGAAGCGGTACAGCTTTACCCGCAAACCACCACGTTAAGCGACTTTCGCGCTGATCAGCTCCTGATGCAGGCGGAGCAGGAAGCGCTTGCCGCTGCCAGCCACTGGGTCACACCCCATGCCGAAATACTGAAGCTGGCCGGTGCCAAAGGCATCGCCCTGCCCTGGCTGGTACCTGAATTAAAGCCCACGGCCTCTGAACAATCCGCCCCGCCCGACACCGGGCAAAAACCTAAAGTCATGCTGGCAGCCTCATCACTGGCGCGTAAAGGTGTTTACGAACTGCGCGAAGCACTGCGTACGCTGGACATGCCTGTGCAGTTGCTACTGCCGCCAGGTGCAGCAGAAACGCCAGATCTGTGGGATGGCTTCAATGTACAGCGCACAGCATCCATGCTCGAAGGCATCCGGCAGGCCGATGTGGTGGTACTGCCCGCCTGGGTGGAACATATGCCGCGCGGGCTGCTGCAGGCCATTGCATTGGGCAAGCCGGTGCTGGCCACATCGGCTTGCGGCCTGACCGCCGATCTGGCATGGACGCCTATTACGCCCGGCGATGTGGAAGGCTTAAATCAAGCGCTGACTAATGCACTCAAACCATAAGCTGGTCAAGTTGGTGGTAAAAACATTTCCTGCAAGTCACTTAGGAAATCAAATCCTTTGGCACTCGGCCTGATCTGCAGGCCATCGTTTTCCAGCAACCCCTGTTGTACAGCACGCTCCAACCGGTCAGCAACCGCCTGCACCGGCAATCCGGTGCGTTGCGTCAACAGCCGCAAGGCAACGCCTTCTTTCAAACGCAATGCATTGAGCATGAACTCAAAAGCCAGCTCGTCAGGTGCGACAACATGCTCCTGCGCCAGTGCCTGACCCTGCAATGCTTTTTGCATATACAGCATCGGATCGCGGTGTTTCACCTGCCGCACAATGCGGTCTGGAAAACTGATCTTGCCATGTGCCCCGGCACCTATGCCGATATAGTCCCCGAATTCCCAGTAGTTGCGGTTATGCGTGCATTGATGCCCGGTTTTGGCGTAGGCTGATATTTCATAACGCTGCATGCCAGCACGGCCGGTACGCTCGGTAATCAGATCCAGCATTTCGGCTGCCAGATCATCATCCGGAACCTGTGGCGGATACTTGGCAAAATAAGTGTTAGGCTCCATCGTCAGATGGTAAATGCTGATATGCGGCGGCTGATAACCCAGCGCTGTATCCAGGTCAGCGCTTAACTCATCCAGACTTTGTTCCGGTAATGCATACATCAGGTCCAGATTGAATGTGGCAAAGTGTTTCTGCACCTCTTCAATTGCAGCGCACGCCTGAGCCGCATTGTGAACACGCCCCAGCGCTTTCAGTTTTTGATCATTGAAACTCTGCACCCCCAGCGAAAGGCGCGTCACTCCCGCCTGGCTGAAGGCCTGAAAACGATCCGCTTCAAACGTACCCGGATTGGCTTCCAGCGTGATTTCACAGCCCGGAACCAGCGGCAATAAGGCCCGTAGCTGCGATAACAGCTCGTTCACACCATCAGGGGTCAGCAGGCTGGGAGTACCCCCGCCGATAAACACGCTCTGCACCGAGCGCCCCCAGACCAACGGCAGCACGGTCTGCAAATCACTTAACAAGGCATTGAGATACTTTGTTTGCGGTATACCATCGGCAGGCAATGCATGCGAATTGAAGTCACAATACGGGCACTTGCGAAGGCACCAGGGAAAATGCACATACAGTGAAAGCGGCGGCAGTTCGGTCAATGCAATGGACTGCCGTCCCTGAAAAAAAATCGGCGCTTCAGGCATGGGAGAGACTGTCTGCCCAGTAAGATTTCATCAGCGCCAGCATCTGCTGCATGGCCTGGGCCCGGTGGCTGTGCAGGTTTTTCTCGTGGGCATCCAGTTCAGCTACAGTTTTCCCCAGTGCGGGAATGAACATCAGCGGGTCATAACCAAAACCGCCATTGCCACGCAGTTCATGCAGGATTTCACCATTCCAGCGGCCGGTGGCAATCAGCGGCTCCGGGTCGTTGGCATGACGTACCGCCACCAGTGCACAGACAAACCGCGCCTGTCGGTCTGCCTGCCCCTGCATGCGTTGCAGCAGCAGTTCATTATTGGCCGCATCGCTTTTCGGTCCGCCAGGCTGTTGCGCATAACGCGCCGACTGTACACCGGGCGCACCGCCCAGCGCCTGCACGCAAATGCCGGAATCATCGGCAATGGCCGGTTTGCCGCCCAGTCTGGCGGCATGGCGTGCTTTTGTCAGTGCATTCTCCACGAAGGTGTCAAAAGGTTCCTCGGCCTCAGGTATTTTAAGATCGCCCTGCTTGAGCAAATGAAACCCCAAGGGGGATAACAATGCGTTCAGCTCCTTGAGTTTGTTCTGATTGTTGGATGCCAGGATCAGTTCCACCGTGAATGCCCCTATTCGAAATCACAAAATCAAATCGCCAGCGCCACGCGCTGCAGCTCTGTCAGCTCGTTAATGCCCTTGGTCGCCAACGCCAGCATGGTATCCAGTTGCGCACGGCTGAAAGGCTCACCTTCTGCTGTGCCCTGTATTTCCACCATGCCTCCCTTGCCGGTCATCACCACATTCATGTCGGTATCGCAGGCAGAATCCTCTGTATATTCAAGGTCCAGCAGTGCGGTGCCATGCACCATGCCCACTGAAATGGCCGCTACCGAATCCAAGATGGGAGAGTGCTGAATTTTCCCCTGCTCCAGCAACCAGTTGACTGCATCGTAAGCAGCAACCCAGGCCCCTGTGATGCTGGCAGTACGTGTGCCGCCATCGGCCTGCAATACATCGCAATCCAATGTAATGGTGCGCGGCCCCAGCGCTTTTAAATCAAATACGGCACGCAATGAACGACCGATCAGACGTTGAATTTCCTGCGTGCGCCCGCTCTGTTTGCCTTTGGTCGCCTCTCTTTGCCCGCGCGTATGCGTGGCACGTGGCAGCATGCCGTATTCGGCGGTCACCCAGCCTTCGCCACTGTCTTTTTTATGCGGAGGCACCCTTTCTTCCACCGATGCAGTGCACAGCACCTGGGTGTTGCCCATTTCGATCAAAACAGATCCTTCTGCATAACAAGTGAAATGGCGGTTGATGCGCACCTCACGAAGAGAATCCCACGGGCGCTCCTGAAAACGCTGAAAAGTCATTATTTTCCCCTGATTAAAAATGCTGCCACATTGGCGGTACCCGCACCTGATACGGGTCTAAAACACTTCAAACCGCCCGCATCAACTATTCGGAACGATTTGTCCGCTGCAATGCCTCATTGATTTCGTTGATCGACTGGTCTATCTCATCGTCAAACTGAAACTTATTGGCAAAAGGTGAAGAAGACGGTTCGTTTTCCACAGGCTCAGCAACCTGTTCCTGCGAAACCTCTGGTTGCATTTCGTGGGGCTGCCATTCCACACCAATCACCGTCACGTTGTCGCTGGATTTTCCGGCTTTATCCAAAGCCATGGCAACCAAAACGGAAACCGCCTTGGCGATATCGTATTTCATGCTCAGCACATCGCGGATATCTTCATCATCCACAGAGCCCCACAAACCATCTGAGCACTGCAAAATGCGGTCTCCCTGCACCAGATCAAATGGGCCGGAAACCTCAATCATGGGCAATGTGGCACTGCCCAGGCAGGCGTACAGCATGCTGCGGTTAACGGCAGCCAGCGTGCCATCCATCTTAAATGGCTGGCGCCCGCTTTTGATATAAGAATGGTCGGTTGTACAGATCAGAATTTTCCCCTGCCTGACCAGATACAAACGGGAGTCTCCGCAGTGGGCCCACCAAATCTTGTTTTTTTGCAGCACGCAGGCAACTGCCGTGGTGCGGGGTACATCCATCAACCCCTGCTCGGTACCATAACGAATGATTCGATGGTGCGCGGTACGCAGTGCGGTAGAAAGAAACAGCGCCGGATCATGAATAACAGGTTTCGCATCCCGGTGGAACAGTTCAATGGTTTCCCGCACGGCAATTTCAGCCGCCATTTCCCCATCCGGATGCCCGCCCATGCCGTCCGCCAGGATAAACAGGGCGCTTTCCTCGGTTTGCGTGTAGCCAGAGCGGTCTTCGTTTTTAGCACGTCCGCCACGCTGACTCAGTTCTGAAACAGAAAATCTCATGGTCATGCGATAAACCGCTTACTTTACTCCAGCATAATTAAGTTCCCGCTGGAAACTGAACACACTCTGTGGCCTGGAAAGCGGGTCCAGCAACATGGCCCAGTTCACCAGTTCCAGCAGATGATCCGAATAAATGCCCTTAAGTTTGGTCAGCATCATCGGAATCCGGTCTTTTTCAGTCCGTTTGGTTGCCTCATCCGGTGGGATACCCAGCATACAGGCAAAAATACAACTGCCAATGGCGTACAGGTCAGTCCAGGGGCCTAAATTGCCATCACGGCGATACATTTCAGGTGCAGCAAAACCAGGGGTATACATCGGGCGGATGAATTTTTCCTCATCGGCAATCACCTCTCTGGCAGCACCAAAGTCGATCAGAACCGCTTTATCCGTATCGGTAATGAAGATATTGGCCGGCTTGATGTCCAGGTGCAGCATCTTATGCTGGTGCACCACACGCAGCCCGTGCAATACCTCGTCAAACAGCGAAACAATGGTGGCCTCACCCAGCACACCCTGTTTTTTACGCATTTTTTTAGCAGTAATGATGAAATCCTGCAGGTTGGCCCCTTCCAGGTAGTTCATCACCATGTAAACAGTATCGTTTTCCAGGAAAAAATTCAGCACACTGACCACGCTGGGGTGTTCAATCTGTGCCAGTGTCCGCCCCTCTTCAAAAAAACTTTTCAGCCCCAGACGGTACAGCTTGGTTTTTTCCGGCAGAATCCGCGGCGAGCGTTCACCCTCCAGACGCTCAGCCAGTGAAGCAGGCATGTATTCTTTGATGGCTACAGGCGTGCCGTCCTTATCGATGGCGTGATAAACAATCCCAAAACCGCCACTGGCAATTCTGCGCAGTATCTGATAACCATGTAAGGCCGTACCGGGAGGTAATGCAGCAGGCTTATTCTTTGTCATAATGGCAATATTATTTTTTACATTCTAAAACAATCATGCCCATTTACAGCATGACAGGTTATGCAACATCCTGTTCAAAATCCAACCCCGCAGAAAATGCTGCGGCACCCAATGCGCCCGTTATTCATATAGAAATCCGCTCAGTTAACAGCCGTTTTCTCGATTTCAATTTTCGTTTGCCAGATGAGTTGCGAGCCTGTGAACCAACGTTGCGCACGTTGATTTCCAGCAAACTCAAGCGCGGTAAGGTCGAAACGCGTATTTCCTTGGAAAACACTTCCGACCAAATCACAGGGCAAATTCCTGTATCCACACTGCAAAACCTGGCACGGCTTAGCGATATTGTACGCAATTGGCTGCCAGATGTGAGATCCCTGAGTGTGACTGATGTTTTACGTCTGGCACAACATCCCGCTCCGTTGGAAAATATGCAGGAGCAAATCCTGCAACTGGCGCAGAAATCGCTTGATCAGTTGATGCATGCGCGTGAGCGCGAAGGCAAAAAACTCGGACAAAGCCTCAGTGAGCGTGTGGTCAAACTGCGCGCCCTGGCCGCACAAGCAGGGCCGCTGATTCCACAACTGGTGGAACAGCAGCGCCAGCGTTTTCTGGAACGCTGGCAGCAGATCATGCAGCAGGCCGACCCGCAGTCTAAAACACTCTCTGCCGACAGCGTGCAGGAGCGCGCCCTGACTGAGGCCACCGCATTCGCGTTGCGCATTGACGTGGCCGAAGAGTTGACCCGGCTGGCCAGCCATCTGGATGAAATTGACCGATTGCTGGCTAAAGGCGGAGAAATCGGCAAACGGCTGGATTTTCTCATCCAGGAGTTGCACCGCGAGGCCAACACCCTGGGTTCCAAATCAGCCACGATTGAACTGACGCAGATTTCGGTTGAAATGAAAGTGCTGATCGAGCAGATGCGCGAACAGGTGCAAAATATCGAATAAACCTGGTTTCATCCCATTTTGCCGATCTGCGGCATTTATACAACATTCAGTCTGCATAGCCGAGCCTTCACCCCGCTGTCACCATGCGTTTACAGACGGGGATCGACCGGCTCGCTCTCCAGCGCCAGTACACCGAATACGCATTCATGCACCCGGTAATGGGGCTCATTGGAAACAAAACGGTGCAATGCCTCGTAGCCCAATACAAACTCACGCAGTGCCAAGGCACGCTTGAGCCCCAGCCCGCGCTTACGCAAGCGTTCCAGATTTTCCGGCTCTGAATAAGTCGGGCCATAAATAATGCGCAGGTATTCTCGCCCGCGACATTTGATGGCAGGCTGCATCAGGCCTTTTTCACCTTTGACGATGCCCGCCACCGGCTTGATAACCATGCCTTCACCCCGGCCCTCCCCGGTGAGTGCTTCCCACCAGGAGGTTGCCTCCTGCTCGCTTGCAGGGTCTGAAAGGTCGACAAAACGCCGGCCGGTCGGTTTGAAAAGCTGCAAGTCCGCGGCACAAAGCTGATCGAGCATGTCCAGATGCCAGCGATGGTCGGCATCCATTCCCACCCTGCCCTCATAAGCCAGAATCTGAAACGGTGCCAGGCGCAGGTCATCCACACTGTTCACCTCCCAGCAGTAATTTCGATATTCATCGATATAACGCTGAATCATATCTTTGCGTTGCAAAACCTCCTGCGGCAAAGCGCCCATTTGCACGCCACGCCCGGCGGCCATTTCCATCCATTGAGATACTGCCCCCAGATTCGCCAATGCCGATGCCCCTGTAGGCGCATATTGCTGCCGCAGCAGCTCCCCCGACTTGGCCGACCAGGGCAGAATCTCCATATCCAGAACAATCCAGTCGGTTTGCAGACTCTGCCACAGCCCGCTGGCCTGCATGGCGTTATCCGCTTTCTCCAAAACTTGCCGAGTCAGATCAGCGTCATTGAAAAAAGCCCGGCCAGTGCGGGTATAAACAGCTCCACGGCCACCCGCCTCTATCCCAAACCGCCTGCGCACAGCCTCCTCGTCGCGGCACAAAACCATCACCGCACGCGAACCCATGTGTTTTTCCTCACACACCAGCTCCGTCACACCTGCATGGCGGTAGTAATCAAAAGCCTCGGTCGGGTATTCCAGATAATGCGCCAGCGCCGAGGTGGCCGGTGGCGACATGGTCGGCGGCAGATAAACCAGCCAGCGCGGGTCCATGGCAAAGCGGCTCATGACCTCCAGTGCCGCACGCGCCTGCGCTTCACGGATAGTGATGCTGTTACCCAGGCGCGGCTGAATATGCCGCTTGCCCAGTACATCATCAATATCCAGCACATAGCTCCCGCGCAGCGTATCGGCCTGCGTCTGGGGCTCTTCCAGCGGGCGCACCGGTTCATAATACACCTGCAACGCGGGCACGCTGACAATTTCACGCTCGGGATAGCGCAGCGCCGTCAAATGTCCGCCAAATACACAACCGGTATCGACACAAAGGGTACGGTTGATCCATTCGGCACGCGGAGAAGGCGTATGCCCGTAAACTACCATTGCATCGCCACGGTAGTCATTGGCCCAGTCATAACGCACCGGCAGCCCGTATTCGTCATCCTCGCCGGTGGTCTCGCCATACAAGGCAAAGGAGCGGACTTCGCCTGATGCACGGCCCTGCATTTCTGCCTTCATCCCGGCGTGCGCCACTACCAGCCGTCCATCATCCAGAACATAGTGGCTGACCAGGCTTTCCAGAAAATCGGCGACTTCCGTATGGAATTCTGCAGGGTATGCCGCCAGTTGCTGCATCGTTTCTTCCAGGCCATGTGTGAGCTTGACCTGTTTGCCCCACAGTTTGCGCATCAGCTTGACATCATGGTTGCCCGGCACACACAGCGCTGTGCCATTGCGCACCATGTGCATCACGAGCTTGAGCACGGCAGGCGAATCGGGGCCGCGATCCACCAGGTCCCCCACAAACACCGCTTTGCGCCCTGCGGGCGGCTGTACCTGCAAAAGGTCTGCATCACCTGTTACCTGATAACCCAGCTTTTCCAGCAGTGCAAGCAATTCAGCATAGCAGCCATGCACATCACCAATGATGTCAAACGGCCCATGTTCTTCACGCTTGTCATTCCACAGCTTTTGCCGCTCAATGACCGCCGCGTTGACTTCCTCCTCGGTTTTCAGATGGGCAATGTGCCGGAAACCCTCACGCACCAGCCCGCGCATCGAACGGTGCAGGCTTTTCATATGCTGGCGAATGACATGTGGCCCGAAAGCGCGATCCGGGCGGCTGGCGTTGCGCTCATGGCAAAGCTGCTCCGGCAGGTCAAATACAATGGCCGAAGGCCGTACATGATACTGCCGCGCCAGCGCAACCAGTTGCCTGCGATCCTCCGGGCGTACATTGGTCGCATCCACCACCACCAATTTGCCTGCGGCAAGCCGCTTAGCAGCAATATAGTACAGCACATCAAAAGCATCTTTACTGCAATGCTGGTTGTTTTCATCGTCACTGACCAGCCCCCGGCAATAATCAGAAGAAATCACTTCGGTGGGCAGAAAATGCTGGCGGGCAAAAGTGGATTTACCCGACCCCGACGGGCCGATCAGCGCCAGCAATGTCAATTCCGGTATCTGTATTGTTTTCATCGGCGGAAGACTCCCATCTGTGTGGGTGCCCCTACTTCAGGGTCAAACTGCCCGATCGGCACAAACTCCACACTATAACCATAACGTTCACACACGTCATTGGCCCAACGCTCAAACTCTGAGCGTGTCCATTCAAAACGGTGGTCCTTATGCCTTAACGCATCATCGGCAAGCCCCTCAAAACGCGCGTTGTACTCCACATTGGGCGTGGTCACAATCACCATCGGAGGCTGCGCATACTCAAACAAAGCCCGTTCAAACGCCGGTATGCGTTCTGCATCCATGTGCTCAATTACCTCAATCGCACATGCGGCATCAAAACCCTGCAACCGCGCATCACGGTAAGTCAGGCTGCCCTGCGCCAGTTCAATGCGTTTGCGCTTCATGGGCGGCAGGCGGTCGAGCTTGAGCCTGCTGAATGCACGCTCCAGTACTATGTTTGACACATCAATCCCCAGCAGTTTTTCAAACTGGCGTTTTCCCAGCAAATGGCGCAGCAGGCGCCCTTCGCCACAACCCAGGTCAACCACCGAATGCACATTGGCTGCCACCAGCGTATCCACCACGGTGTTCATGCGCTGTGCATTCAGGCTCAATGGTTTTTCCAGCGCCTGTTCTCCGTTCACTGTTGCAGCATCATTCTGCGGCACCGCCTCCTGCCCTCCAGTTTCCTGCCCCTCTGCTGTCACATCAACATCGTCTGCCTCTTCTTCAAGGGCCTGCTCATCGGCCAGCAAAACATCCGGCGAATCTTCCAGCAGTTTTTCCAGCGCCATATGCACCAGCGAACGCTGGCGCTTGAGATAGCGGTTCATGATCCATTCGCGTTGCGGATGGTCCAGCAGCCAGTCTCTGCCCTTTTCGATCAGCTTTTGCACCTCATCTTCGCCAATGTAATAGTGTTTGCTGCCATCAATTGCCGGCAGCAGCACATACAGGTGCATCAGCAGATCTGACAGCCTGATCGTTGCCGACAGTTTCAAATCAAAATAGCTGCTTTCGCCCCATTGCGGAAACTGTGCATCCAGCACAATCGGCGTTACATCAACCTGATACCCCAGCGGCTCAAAACACTCCCTGAGCTTTTCTTCACCCGCCTGGCAACGAATCACCGGCAGATGTGCCTGCAATGGTATCGCTGTCAATGCAAGCTCGGGCCGTTCACGACTGCGCCCCGACAGGGCACTGGAAAATACCCGGGCCATGGCAACCGACAGAAAAGACGATGCTGTATATGGCCGGTCATTGACATACTGTGCCAGCACGCCGTCACCTTCGCCACGTCCGCGCACCAGCCCGACCGGATCAATATCGGCATACAGGACAACCGAGCAGCATTCATCATCCGCCTGTGGATAAAACACATGTGCTTTTCCAAAGGGAATGGAAAAGGTTTGCAAACGCTCGGGATTCTTCCCAAGCAGATACCCCATGTCCGTTGCCGGCCTGTGTGTGGTTGTAATATTCAAAAGCATTTTTGCCTCTTCTTTACTTCTTTATTTTGCTATCTTTGATCACTACCGCTGATTTTGCATGACAATTGCGCAAATGAACCGGCTGCCAACACAGCGCAATCAGGTATACGCCTACTGCACGCTCATGATGCATGGCAATGCTTCAACACATACGGTTCAAGCAGAATAACGAAGTGATCGGTTTGGCCAACGGATGGCAAGGCATGCAAGGGGATATGCATCTAACCCGTGATGGTATAGAACCCCATGCCAAAATGTAACGCCCATACATAGACAGCATCACCGCTGTTTACAAGGTGACTGTATTGTATATGCATGCACACAGGCGGCACAAGAACAGTACATGCATGTGTGACAAAAAGGCACACAAATAAGACCACATGAAAAAATATGGCCTGCATCACGGCAGGCCATATCAGCAGATTTATAACTAAATATCAGTTATTGCGTGAAAGCTGTTCCAGAATGCCGGGGTTTTCCAGCGTGCTGGTATCCTGCGCCAGTGTTTCACCACGGGCAAGGCCACGCAGCAAACGGCGCATGATTTTGCCGCTGCGTGTCTTGGGCAGGTTTTCACCAAAGCGGATATCCTTGGGCTTGGCGATCGGCCCAATTTCCTTGCCTACCCAGTTGCGCAGTTCCTGCGCCAGTTTCTGCGCAGCATCGCCTGTGGGAATCTCTCCCTTGAGCACCACAAATGCCACAATGGCTTCACCGGTGACATCATCAGGACGGCCAACCACTGCGGCTTCGGCCACGATGTCAGAACGTGCAACCAGTGCCGATTCAATTTCCATGGTACCCAGACGGTGGCCACTCACATTGAGCACATCATCAATACGGCCGGTAATGCGGAAGTAGCCATTGTCCTTATTGCGCACCGCACCATCACCTGCCAGGTAGATCTTGCCACCCAGCTCTGACGGGAAGTAGGAACGCTTGAACCGTTCCGGGTCACCCCAGATGGTGCGGATCATGCTTGGCCATGGACGGCGAATCACCAGCAGCCCGCCTTCGCCATTGGGCATTTCGTCTCCGATTTCATCGACAATAACCGCGTCAATACCCGGCAGCGGCAAGGTGCACGAGCCTGGCACCAAAGGCGTCACACCCGGCAGCGGCGTAATCAGATGCCCGCCACTTTCGGTTTGCCAGAAAGTATCCATGATCGGACAACGTTTGCCGCCAACCTGCTCATAGAACCACATCCAGGCTTCCGGATTGATCGGCTCACCCACACTGCCTAAAATACGCAGCGAACTCATATCAAAGTTTTTCGGATGCAGTTTTTGATCGGCATCAGAAGATTTGATCAATGAACGGATCGCCGTTGGCGCTGTATAGAAAATAGAAACCTTGTGGCGCTCAATCATCTGCCAGAAACGGCTCGCGTCCGGATAGGTTGGAATGCCTTCAAACACCACCTGCGTCGCACCTGCGCAAAGCGGCCCATAGTTCACGTAGCTGTGCCCGGTAATCCAGCCGATATCGGCAGTACACCAGTAAACGTCTTCATCTTTAAGATCAAATGTCCACAGCATGGTGACCTTGGCCCACAGCAGATAACCCGCCGTAGAATGCTGCACGCCTTTAGGCTTGCCGGTAGACCCCGATGTATACAGCACAAACAACGGATGCTCGGCTTCTACAGGAACCGGTTTACTTTCTTTGGCGTGGCCTTTCAGGAAATCGTGCAACCAGACATCACGGCCTTCTTTCATCACCGTTTTGTCATCTGTTCGCTGATGCACAATCACCTGTTTGACACTGTCGCACCCGCCCATATCCAGCGCATCATCCACAATGGATTTCAGCGGCAATGATTTGCCGCCACGGCGCTGGAAGTTGGTAGTCATAACCGCCACCGCACCGGCATCCTGAATACGCTCATGCAGACTGCGTGCGGAAAAACCGCCAAACACGACCGAGTGCGTTGCCCCGATGCGGGCACAGGCCTGCATGGCCACAATGCCTTCCACCGTCATCGGCATGTAGATAATGACCCGGTCACCCTTTTGAATGCCGCTGGCCGACAGAGCATTGGCCAGTTGGCAAACTTTTTCGTACAGGTCTCGATAAGTCAGTTTGGTAACTTCGCCATCATCATTTTCAAAAATAATTGCAACTTTTTTTTCAGTTGGCGTACCCAGATGGCGGTCCAGGCAGTTGGCCGATGCATTCAGCATGCCATCATCGAACCATTTATAAAACGGGGCCTGACTTTCATCCAGAACCCTGGTGAAAGGTTTGTCCCAGTTCAAATGCTCTTTGGCCAGTTTAGCCCAGAATTCATCCGGATTCTCATTGGCTTGTTTACAAAGTTCCTGATAGGCAGGCATGCCGCTGATGCGCGCCTGAGCTACAACCTCTTTTGATGGATTAAAAATGCGATCTTCTACCAATGTAGACTCGATGCTGTTATTCATATCGTTCTGTCTCCTTATCAATGAGAAATATCCGGTGCCTTTTTTATTCAGAGGATAACATATCGATTGTATACTCTCCTACACACGGTTTCATCGCTGAAAACTGAGGATATTCCCTAATAAGTTGATTCCTGTCAAAACCTCTGCCCTGATCAATCACCCGGTCGTAAAAGCTTGCATCACCAGTACCCTGGCTGTTTTATGCACCACACAAACCGATAGAATTCAAAGCGGTATCGCGCATCAGGGCATCATCTTGAACGCGTTTCAAAATGCTTTTATCACAAAAGCTTATTAGGGTTTGCCTTATATGCCTCGATATCTGCATTCGATGATTAGGCCGCGTTTATTTTTGCCGCAGCTTCATGATCGATTGAATATGCTGCGAAGGCATGCATCTTCCGATAATGTTATGATTAAAAGGCAGGCATACATTGCTACGCCATAAAACCCTGTCTGCACAGACTTTTGTAAAACCGGTAATTTTCTGCCGGTATTCAAGCATTGCCACTGCACCAGCAATTAATCGGCAATACATCCGCCACGACTTTTTTGATAGGGATCACATCATCACCCATGCTTGATCAATTACGTACTTTATTCTCTACAGAAAACACACTGCCTGTCATCATCCTCAACGTCGGTGTTCTGTTTATCGTTGCACTGCTGGCCTATTATGTCTTTCGCCAGATACTGGGTTACGCTGCAAAACGCCTGACCCGCAGTACAACCGCCTTCATCAGTACGCTGGCAGATCCGGAAGTCATCAAAAAAATCGCAAAAATCCTGCCTTGGATCATCATCCAGGTCGGCATCACCCTGATCCCCAACCTGGCAGAATCGTTTGTTCAGATCGTACGTAACATTGCCACGGCCATGACGCTGTTATATGGCATGCTGACCATTTCCGTCTATCTGGAAGCTATTACGACTTACTTCACTCATAAAGAAGACATGCGCCTGCGCTCTATCAAGAGCTATGTGCAATTGGCCCAGTTGGCTATATTCATATTGGGTGCCATCTGCATCATTGCGGTACTGATCAACCGCTCGCCGGTGATCCTGCTCTCCGGTTTGGGTGCCATGTCCGCCATCACCATGCTGGTGTTCAAAGACACCATTCTTTCTTTTGTTGCCGGCGTACAGTTATCCTCCAACGACACATTGCGGGTAGGCGACTGGATTGAAATGCCGCAGGTAGGCGCAGATGGTGATGTAATCGACATTGCGCTGCAGGTCGTTAAGGTGCAGAACTGGGACAAAACCGTCACCTCCATTCCGACCTGGCGCTTTATGCAGGAAAGCTTCAAAAACTGGCGCGGTATGCAGGAGTCAGGCGGACGGCGTATCAAGCGCTCGTTATATATTGACATCAGCAGCGTCGGTTTTGTCGCGCCAACGCAGTTCGATCACCTGTGCCACCTGCGTGTTCTGAAAGGTTACCTGGCCGATAAACAGGTCGAAATTGATACCTATAACTCCAACCTGGGGGAAGATGCCCAGATGCAGGCAAACCGCCGCCGCCTGACCAACCTGGGCACCTTCCGTGCCTACGCGCTGGCCTATCTGAAATCACACCCACGCATCAATCAGACCATGACCTGCATGGTGCGGCAACTGGCGCCACAGGCCGAAGGTATTCCAATGGAGATCTATTGTTTTACCAATACCACTGCCTGGGCCGAATATGAAGGCATACAGGGGGATATTTTTGACCACCTGTTTTCCGTATTGTCCGAGTTTGGCCTGCGAGCCTACCAACAGCCATCGGGGCATGACCTGTCGCTGCTGGCTGGCACGATGTCGCCCGTAGCGCATGAAACAACAACCACTACAGGATAGCCATAAAACACACAGGCGGCTACCGTCCGCGGCCACTATGCAGGCCATACGGTGCAGCTGCTTTACACCCTGACCAAACCGCTATTGCCAACTTGCGCTATGATTTCCCCCATCATCATATGCTGCAGGCATAGAAGCAAGGAGTTTTAAGATGCGCCGCCATGTTTCCATTGTATTGGCCTTATCTGTGCTGTGGGCTAGCACTGCGTTGGCACAGACAACGCCCGCCACAGCAAGCACAGAACAGCCATCTGCACCCGAAAACTCTCTGCAACAACAGGCTGACGCGTTCATCAGGCTTTACAACCAATTGTGCGTCCAGCATATTGTGCAGCTTGATACACTGCGCCAGCAACTGCAAAACCAGCCGCCGCTGGAGCCTTACAAGGCCGAGTATTTTCTGCAGGGCATACCAGGAAAAGCGTGGCCGATATCGGGCATGGGCGGCACCTACGTCATTGCCATACCCGACGAGGTTGACATTTGCTCTGTTTATGCGCTGCGCGCAGACACCACGCGGATAGAAACCCAGTTTCAAGCCATTGCCACAGATGCACCTGCCGACATGCAGTCATCTGTATACAAGGATGACTACCGTATTGTAGAGAGCAATGTCATTCACCACCAAAGCTACACATGGACTTTGCCTGAGGCACCGCGCCAGATCCTGCTGATCCTGTCCACATCAAGCAATCCGCCAGAAGCGGTGCCGCAAAGCATGGCATCGATCACCATTACCGGCAAATAAGCCATGAGCATTCGCATTCTGGGCATTGACCCCGGCCTGCAACGCACAGGCTTTGGGGTGCTGGACGCACAGGGCAGCAAACTGAGTTATGTTGCCAGCGGCACCGTCAGCACCACCCATGTGGAGCTGGGCAACCTGCCCGGGCGCATCAAAGTTCTGTACGAGGGAATTCAGGAAATTGTGCAGCGCTATCAGCCGCAGGTCAGCGCCATTGAAATCGTATTTGTCAATGTCAACCCGCAATCCACCCTGATGCTCGGGCAGGCCCGGGGCGCGCTGCTTTCCGCGCTGGTTGCGTGCAACCTGCCCGTTGCAGAATACACCGCTTTGCAGTTAAAAAAAGCCGTCGTCGGGCATGGCAAGGCACGCAAGGAACAGGTGCAGGAAATGGTCATGCGTTTGCTGAATCTGCCTGGCCGCCCTTCCAAAGACGCGGCAGATGCCCTGGCACTTGCCATCTGCCATGCCCATGCCGGAGGCTCTATGAGCAAGCTGGCGCAAACCGCCAAACTTAACCGCCGCACCTTCGCCCAATATGCCAAAGGGCGTACCTATTAAAGATACGCCCTGTGATCCGATGCGTTATTTCAGAGAAAAGTCATGCGCCTGTTATGCGTGTATCAGGCTGGAAAACCTTTGGATATCAATATTGCCGCCGCTGATAATGACGCCAATGCGCAGGCCTTTGAGCTGATCTTTCATCTTGCGCACTGCTGCCAGCCCCAGACACCCTGTAGGCTCCACAATGAGTTTCATGCGCTCGGCAAAAAACCGCATGCAGTCCACCAGTTCATCGTCTGTTGCCGTGAAAATATCATTCACATCACGCTTGATGATGTTGTAGGTGTACTGGCCCAGATGCTGGGTCTGTGCGCCATCGGCAATGGTTTTGGGCGTGTCGATGTGCACAATGGAGCCGGATCTGAACGACTGCTGGCCATCATTGCCTGCCTCAGGCTCCACACCAAACACCTGGATATTCGGTGCCAATGCCCGCGCTGCCAGCGCTGTGCCGCTGAGCAGGCCACCACCGCCTAAAGGCGTGATGATCACATCCAGCGGGCCGACTTTTTCCAGCAGTTCCTTGGCTGCCGTACCCTGCCCGGCAATGACATCCGGGTGATCATAAGGCGGAATTACTACCGCCCCTTTTTCGTCTGCCAGTTTGCGGGTAATTTCTTCACGATCCTGTGTGTAACGGTCATACGTAATCACTGTGGCGCCATACCCGCGGGTGGCTTCCATCTTGGAGTGCGGCGCGTCTTCGGGCATCACAATGGTTGTCTCAATGCCAAGCAGCCGGCCAGCCAGTGCAACTGCCTGCGCATGATTGCCCGATGAAAATGCCACCACACCGGCGCGGCGCTGTTCATCGCTCAGGTTGGACAGTGCGTTGAACGCGCCACGAAATTTAAACGCCCCCATGCGCTGCAGGTTTTCACATTTGAAAAAAATCTGCGCATTGACATCACGATTAGCCGTACTGGAGCTCAGTACAGGGGTACGATGTGCATGCCCCCTTAAACGTTTGGCAGCAAGCACTACATCGTCATATGTTGGCAAATTCAGCATGTCGTCATTCCTTTTTTATACTGATCAATAATTCTGTCAAAACGGGCATAATGCTGTAGCATACCCCGTTTATAAAAAAGCGGTCAAGCCGCAGCCCAAGGTCCACAGCCGGTTATTGTAAAACAATATCATACTGCTCCTGCGTCAGAATGCTTTCTGCCTGCAGCGAAATACGTTTTCCGATGTATTCACACAGCCCGGCAAGATGCTGGCTTTCCTCATCCAGAAAAGTTTCAATGACCTTGGGTGAAGCAATTACACGGAATTCCTTGGGATTGAACTGGCGCGACTCACGCAGAATTTCACGCAGGATTTCATAACACACGGTCCGGGCGGTCTTGACCTCACCGCGCCGCTGGCAGGTTGGACAGGCCTCGCACAGCATATGCGATAAAGATTCGCGGGTGCGCTTGCGTGTCATCTCGACCAGCCCGAGCGCTGAAAAATCGCTCACAGTGGTTTTGACACGGTCATGCGCAAGCTGCTTGCGCAGTTCTTCAAGCACCTGCATCCGGTGCTCTTCGTTGATCATGTCAATGAAATCAATGATGATGATTCCACCCAGGTTGCGCAAACGCAACTGGCGGGCAATGGCCCCGGCAGCCTCCAGGTTGGTTTTAAAAATGGTTTCATCAAAGTTTCTGGCCCCGACATAGCCGCCGGTATTCACGTCAATGCTTGTCAGCGCCTCAGTCTGGTCAATGATCAGATAACCACCGGATTTCAGTTCAAAACGGCGTTGCATGGCTTTGAGCAATGCATCTTCAATTGAAAAATAATCAAAAATCGGGCGATCTCCCTGAAACAGCTCTAGTTTTCCGGTTGCGGCGGGCATGTAGCGCTCGCCAAATTCGCGCAGTTGCGCATACCGGGAGCGGGAATCAATGCGGATGGCACGGGTATTTTCCGTGACCAGATCACGCAGAACCCGCCGCAGCAGATTCAGGTCTTCATACAGTAACGAGCCTGCAGGCGAGGTTTTCGCCTTTTCCACAATAACCGCCCAAATACGCCGCAGATAGGTTACATCATCCAGCAACTCATCATCGGTTGCATCTTCGGCATTGGTACGCAGAATAAACCCGTTGCCTTCACCCGGATACGCCTGCACAATCTGCGTCAGTCGGTCACGCAACTGCTCGCGCAGATCAGCAGACTCAATACGGGTTGAAACCCCGATATGCTGGTCCTGCGGCAACAACACCAGCATTCGCCCGGCAATGCTGATCTGCGTTGAAAGCCGCGCACCCTTGGTACCAATCGGGTCTTTCACCACCTGTACCAGCAGCGATTGGCCCTGGAAAATCTGCTTTTCAATCGGCGTCAGCACTTCCTGCGATGCATCCGCCCCCACATGCGGGCGCCAGACATCGGCCACGTGCAAAAATGCGGCCTTTTCCAGCCCGATATCGACAAAAGCGGACTGCATGCCCGGAAGTACGCGGGACACTTTGCCCAGATAGATATTGCCCACCAGGCCGCGCTCGAGCTCGCGCTCAATATGCAGTTCCTGTGCTTCGCCATTTTCGACGACAGCGACACGGGTTTCCTGAGGGCTGGTGTTGATTAAAATTTCCTGCATCGTGATTGTTTTAGCTGTGTTTGACACCTGCTGCACCCAGCAGTTGTGCCGTTTCGTATAAAGGTAAGCCCATAATTCCGGAATAAGAGCCTTCAATATGGCTGACAAAAGCCGCCATGCGGCCCTGTATGGCGTATGCCCCGGCTTTACCCATGGATTCGCCGCTGCGGACATAACGCTCGATTTCTTGTGCAGACATGGCCGCCAGCCTCACATGGGACGTGCTTAAACGCTGCCACACTTTGTTTTCTTGTCCCGGAATAGCTACGGCGACAGCCGTCAGCACCTGATGCACGCCGTTTTGAAGCTCGGAAAGAATTCGGCAGGCATCCGCTTCATTTTCAGGCTTGCCATAAATGGTAGCGCCCAGCGCGACCGTGGTATCTGCACACAAAACCGGCGCTGCCGGTAATCCGTGCCGTTTGTGCCGCTGAACCGCTGCCTGTAATTTGGCCCGCGTGACCCGCTGCACATAAACTGCGGGGGCTTCCAGGGGCTCAATGGCTTCCAGGCTTTCAGCGTCTTCCTGGGCGTCCGGCAGCAGCATTTCATAGAGCACGCCAATCTGCCCCAGTAACTCACGGCGTCTGGGACTTTGAGAGGCCAGATAAATAAAATCAAATGTTGCCAAGGAGGTTGAAGTTGTCAAAGCAGATGTCATGATTGTGGATAATCAGCGGGCGCTTTATCATAGCGGATCATGCTGACCAGCGCACAAATCCCACCGCCAATGGTATACCTACTCGCGGTGATAAGGATGCCCGGCCAGAATAGACCATGCACGGTAAAGCTGTTCGGCCAGTAGCACCCTCACCATGGCGTGTGGCAAAGTCAGATCGGACAGGCGCCATAACGCCTGGGCCTGCTTCTTCAACCCGGCATCCAGCCCATCCGGACCGCCAATCAGCAGCACGGCTTCGTGCCCCTGCCGGTCAATGCTTTGCAGTGACTGTGCCAGTTGCACCGTCGTCTGGCGTACGCCGTGCTCATCCAGCGCAATCACATAAGGATGCCGGGCTCCTGTGCTGATAGCCGCCTCAATGCGCGCCCGTTCCGCAGCCATTAATACGGGCGCGGTTTTCCCCGATGTACGCGGCTCGGTCTTCACGGTTTTGATCTCAACTTTCCAGTCTGCCGGAAAGCGCTTGAAATAGTCATCTGATGCTGCCTGAGCCCAGTCAGGCATTTTCTGCCCCACGGCAACCACCAGAATTTTCATGTCAGCAACCCATGCGATGTTTGATCAACCTGACCGGTTAATCCGCTTTTTTCCGCACGGTTTTCTTCACTGCTGTTTTCTGAGCAGTAGTCCGAGAAGCACCCGTGCGGGCAGATGTTTTTGCCGCAGGCTTTTTCGCCGTAGTTTTGGCAACTTTCACCGTTTTCGCCGGAGCGGTTTTGGATGCCGATGTTTTTTTAACTGGTGCTTTTTTAGCTGGTGCTTTTTTGACCGCACCGCTCTTCACCGCCGTAGCACCTGTTTTTGCACCCGATGCCACTGTTTTGCGGGGAGCCGTCTTGGCTGGTGCGGCTTTTTTGTCCGAAACCAGCTTCACACGTACCGGCTTTTCACCCCAGATTTCTTCCAGCCGGTAGTAGGAACGGATGGTCGGCTGCATGATGTGCACCACGGCATCGCCGCAGTCCACAATGATCCATTCGCCATTTTCTTCGCCTTCGCTGCGCGGGACCGGATAGCCAGCCTCTTTGACCATTTCGCGAACACTGCTGGCAAGCGCTTTGGTTTGCCGGTTGGTATTGGCCGAGGCGATGATGACACGCTCAAACAAAGGGCTTAGATGCTCGGTATTGAATACCACAATATCCTGGGCTTTGATGTTTTCCAGTCCGTCAACAATAGCGCGTTGCAATTTGCGAATATCCATGCAGAATTTTTTCCCTCACTGATAAAGATGATGTTGCTCAATATAACCGATCACCGGTGCCGGTACCATGCCTGCAAGCCGCTCAGCCGCCTGCTGTGAGCCGCCTGCCGCCTGATGTGCCAGTTCTCTGATGACAGAGGATGATACATCCGACTCGGCAAATGGCACATGTACCCATTTTGCCTGGCCCATGACATCGGCATCAGCCTGTAATGGTATTCCGGCACGTCCAATCACTGCCAGTGTACAGCGGCTGGCAATCTCTTGCCAGCGCTTCCAGGTATGAAACAGGGCAAACTGGTCGGCCCCCATCACCACATACCATTGCGCATCAGAGCTGGCCTGTTGCAGTTGCTCCAGCGTATCTACCGTATAACTGGGGCCGGTACGGTCTATTTCGCTGGTGCTGATCACCCATTTCTGTACCAGGGCTTCAGGCTCATCCTGAAATGCCAGCCTGAGCATGGCCACACGATGCTGTGCCGTCGTCAGCACATGGTTTTTATGCCAGGCATCTCCGGTGGGCACCCAAAGCAACTGCTCCAGATGCAACGCTTGCGTTACGCAGCGGGCCAGTTTCAGGTGCGTCAGATGCACCGGGTCAAATGCACCACCGTACATGGCGACCCGCCGGTTGGCCGCAGGCTGGGTGCTGTTCATACCCAGTCGCGCACAGGTAAAAAGTCGGTATACAGCCGCGCTTCGGCCGTCCCTGCGGCAGGCTGATACTGGTAAGCCCAACTGGCAACGGGCGGCATCGACATCAGGATGGATTCCGTGCGCCCGCCTGATTGCAGGCCAAAGTGCGTTCCCCGGTCCCAGATC
This sequence comes from Saezia sanguinis, assembly GCF_963921665.1. Taxonomy (NCBI): domain Bacteria; kingdom Pseudomonadati; phylum Pseudomonadota; class Betaproteobacteria; order Burkholderiales; family Saeziaceae; genus Saezia; species Saezia sanguinis. The sequence continues at coordinate 75,692 of NZ_CAWUGC010000006.1, read as the reverse complement.
AGGTTGAACTCGACATAACGTCCACGGCGGTGCGCTTGAAATGCCCGCTCTGCCTCACCATAAGCCATGCTTCTGCGCCGCTCGACAATTGGCAGATAGGCTTGCAAAAATGCATCGCCCACCGCTTTGGTCATCAGCCAGCTCTGCTCAAAACCCAGTTCATTAAAGTCGTCAAAAAAAACACCGCCAATGCCACGCGCCTCGTTGCGGTGTTTGAGGAAAAAGTACTCATCACACCAGCGTTTAAAACGCGGGTATTTATCGTCGCCAAAAGGCTGCAACGCCTGCTGGTTAACGCGGTGAAAATGCACGGCATCTTCTTCAAAGCCGTAGTAAGGCGTCAAATCCATGCCGCCGCCAAACCATACCACCGGGTCGCGGTTCGCCGGCAAAGCACACATCATGCGCACATTCATATGCACCGTAGGTACATAAGGGTTACGCGGATGCAATACCATCGACACCCCCATGGCCTCGTACGCTGCGCCTGCCAGTTCCGGCCGCTGTGCCGTAGCAGAAGGCGGTAATGTCTGCCCTTGCACATGGCTGAAATTACAGCCACCACGTTCAAACAGGCCGCCATTTTCTATCAGCCGGGTAATGCCGCCACCCTGCAGCTTTTCGCCGGGCGCACGCTGCCATTCGTCAATCAGGAAAGGCTCGCCATCTGCCTGCTCCAGCGCATTGACAATGCGCAACTGCAAAGACAACAGCCACGCCTTGATCTCATGCGTTGGCACCGCTTGCATGCCCGGTTCAGCTGTCATGCCGCTTGACTCCCTTGTTGCCGATGTCATGCCGATACTGCATGCCGTCAAAACGGATATGGGCAACCGCTTCATAAGCGCGCTGCTGCGCCTGTTTCAATGATGTGCCCAGCGCTGTGACACACAGCACCCTGCCGCCATTGGTCAGTAACGCACCATCCTTCAACTGCGTGCCGGCGTGAAACACCACCACATCATCAGAAGCCTGCAGCGGCAGGCCGGTAATCACATCGCCTTTGCGCGGTGATTCAGGATAGCCTTGTGAGGCCAGTATCACAGTCAATGCAAAACGGTGATCCCACTCCAGTTCGGTTTCCTCTTTCAGCTTGCCCTGTGCGGCGTTGAACAACACAGGTACCAGGTCCGACTTCAGGCGCATCATGATCGGCTGCGTTTCCGGGTCCCCCATGCGGGAGTTAAACTCCACCACACGCGGCTGTCCGTTTTCATCAATCATCAGGCCCACATACAGAAAACCGCAGAACGGCCGCCCTTCTGCAGCCATGCCTTTTAATGTAGGGCGGACAATCTGCTGAATTACCTTGGCATGGATATCCGGCGTTACCAGCGGTGCCGGGGTATATGCCCCCATACCACCCGTGTTGGGGCCGGTATCACCATCGTTCAGGCGCTTATGGTCTTGGGCTGTGGCCAGCGTCAAAAACTCATAGCCGTCGCTGATGACAAAAAAACTGGCCTCTTCGCCTGCCATGAATTCTTCAATGACAATGCGCGAGCCGGAAGCACCAAACTTATTGTCCAGCAGCATGCTGTCAATGGCTGCATGCGCTTCATCCAGAGTCGCCGCAACCACCACGCCTTTGCCCGCAGCCAGTCCATCGGCCTTGATCACAATCGGTACGCCCTGCTGCTCAACATAAGCATGGGCTGCTGCCGCATCGGTAAAAGTTTCATAAGCCGCTGTTGGAATGCGGTGGCGCTTCATGAAAGCTTTGGAAAAGTCTTTCGACCACTCAAGCTGCGCGGCTTCTTTGGTGGGGCCAAAAACCAGCAGCCCACGGCTTTGAAACAAGTTCACCACCCCTTCGGCCAGCGCCGCATCAGGCCCAACGACTGTCAATTCAATCTGCTGCGCTACGCAGAAATCTGCCAGCTCGGCAAAATCGGTGATCGGTACATTTTCCAGTTCAGGTGAAGCCAGTGCGGTACCGCCATTGCCTGTAGCCACAAACACGCGTTGCACCAATGGCGACTGTGCCAGCTTCCAAGCCAATGCGTGCTCACGCCCGCCTGATCCAATCACTAATATTTTCATAGTTATCCATTATTGAGTTGATTCGCGCCTGATGAATTGGGGGAAAATTCAGGCAAAGTCCGCATTGTGATATACCTCTTGCACATCGTCCAGGTCTTCCAGCGCATCAATGAGTTTTTGCATTTTTGCCGCATCATCGCCACTGAGTTCCACACTGTTTTCAGGGCGCAATATCACTTCTGCCGCATCAGGCAAAACGCCGGCACCGGCCAAAGCGTCTCTGACCGCTTCAAAATCTGTCGGCGCACACAAAACCTCAATGGCCCCATCGTCTCCGGAGATGACATCTTCTGCACCGGCTTCCAGAGCGATTTCCATGATACGGTCTTCATCGGCACCCGGAGCAAACAAAAACTGTCCGCAATGCTTGAACTGGAATGCCACAGACCCGGTCGCCCCGAGGTTACCCCCTGATTTTGACAGCAAATGTCTCACTTCAGCAACAGTACGCACACGGTTATCGGTCATGCAGTCAATGATCAGCGCTGCGCCGCCAATGCCATAACCCTCATAACGGATTTCTTCATATTGCACGCCATCAAGGTTGCCGGTTGCTTTGTCGATATTGCGCTTGATCGTATCAATCGGCATATTCGCGTCTTTGGCCTTATCTACCGCCAGACGCAGACGCGGGTTGGCATTCATGTCCCCCCCGCCGGTGCGCGCAGCCACGATGATCTCGCGGATCAGTTTGCTCCAGATTTTGCCGCGCTTTTCATCCTGGCGACCCTTGCGATGTTGTATATTTGCCCACTTGCTGTGTCCAGCCATGGTATTCTCTCTTATGCTAATGCAGTAATAAAAATGACAGCCTCATATTTTAACCATCTGAACCACAATGACCCAAGCACTTCAAATTGCCCGTAATGCTACTCACGTTTGCGAACTGCTGCCCGCACTGGCGAATCGGCACGGCCTGATCAGTGGTGCCACCGGTACCGGTAAAACGGTGACCCTGCAAGCCATGGCAGAACAATTTTCGCGTATCGGCGTGCCTGTTTTTGCCACTGATATCAAAGGCGACCTGACCGGAATCTCACAGACAGGCCAGATCAGTAGCAAATTAGCAACAACATTGGCCGAACGCGGTATCACACCGGTAGAACCATTCAGCTGCCCGACAACCCTGTGGGATGTATTTGGCGAACAAGGGCACCCGGTACGCGCCACCGTCTCGGATATGGGGCCACTGCTGCTCTCCCGTATGCTGGACCTCAACGATACCCAATCCGGCGTACTGACACTGGTTTTCAAAATTGCCGACGATAACAACCTGCTGCTGCTTGATATGAAAGACCTGCGCACCATGGTTCAATACGTTGGAGATAACGCCAAACAGTTTACAACCCAGTATGGCAATATCAGCACAGCGAGTATCGGCACGATTCAGCGCGCATTGCTGCAACTGGAAGAGCAAGGGGGCGACCATTTTTTTGGTGAGCCCATGCTTAATATAGACGACCTGATGCAGACCATTGATGGCAAAGGCGTTATCAATATCCTCGCTGCAGACAAACTCATGAATTCACCCCGGGTTTATTCCGCATTTTTACTGTGGCTGCTCTCAAGCCTGTTTGAACACTTGCCCGAGGTTGGTGATCCGGAAAAACCCAAAATGGTGTTCTTTTTTGATGAGGCGCACCTTCTGTTCAAAGATGCCTCCAAAGTGCTGCTGGAGCGCATTGAACTGGTCGTGCGGCTGATCCGTTCCAAAGGCGTCGGTGTTTATTTTGCAACCCAGAACCCACTGGATATTCCGCAAACCGTGCTCGCGCAGCTCAGCAACCGTGTACAGCACGCACTACGCGCTTTCAGCGAGCGAGACCACAAGGCTGTCAAGGCTATTGCCCAGACCATGCCCACTAACCCTGATCTCAACATTGCCACTGCCATCACTGAACTGGCTACCGGTGAAGCGCTGATCAGCTTTCTGGGTGCCAAAGGCCAGCCGATTCCGACACAGCGTGCCTTTGTCATTCCGCCAGGCTCCCAGATCGGCCCGGTCACAGCAGAACAACGGCAGGCACTGATACAGCATTCAATTGTTGCTGGCGTTTATGAAAAAACATTAGACCGCGAATCGGCTTATGAGGTATTGCAGCAACGCACGAACAACGGTGATAATATAGGACAGACAAAGCCGTCCGAATCTAAACAAACGGCTGATCAAGGAAGCGGTAGTCTTTTGAAAGATCTGATTTTTGGGTCAACGGGCCCACGTGGCGGACATCGTGACGGTATGCTGCAAACCGCGGCCAAATCGGCTGCTCGCAGTATTGGCAGCAATACCGGACGCAAGATTTTACGAGGAATTTTAGGCGGACTGCTGGGTGGGAAAAAGTAATGAATTTATCCTATCCCCCCTGCGATTACTGGAAAATGTATAAAATATGTCGATATCAATGGATAATCGGCCTATAGGGGGGCTTCAACTTAGCTTTGAATTATATTCAGCGGCATCTCTGTTGAAGATAATGCCTGTTCATAATATACTGCATACACTGCAAGTCAAAATGGATCATACCTAGCCATGGGACAATTAATATTTGATAACGGACACCACCGAGTTCTGATGTTTTCCGATTTGGTCAGCGAAACTGACCATGATGCCGAAGCCGTTCAAGCTAACCAGTTTTTGATCATCAACGGCGACTCTGGCATCATTTTGGATCCGGGTGGCGTCATGACCTACAACGAGCTCTATCTGGAGATGAGCCATTACTTCGCTCCGAAAAAGCTCTCGGCTATTTTTGCCTCGCACCAGGACCCGGATATTGTGGCCTCGCTGTCGCGTTGGCTCAGTAACTCTGAAACCAAGCTGATCATTTCCCAGTTGTGGGCACGTTTTGTTCCGCACTTCTGCCCGGCCGGGAAAACCGCAGGACGTATTGTTCCGTTAGGTGATGAAGGTGCCTGGATCAACATTGATGGCGTTGAGTACGGATTTATTCCGGCGCACTTCCTGCACAGCGAAGGAAACTTCCAGCTTTATGACCCCATCAGCAAGATTCTGTTCAGCGGTGACTTGGGCGTTTCACTGGTAGCAACCAAAGACGCTGCCAAGCCTGTGACGAACTTCAAAGATCATGTCAAGTACATGGAAGGCTTCCATCGTCGCTACATGCTGTCCAACAAGGCCTGCCGCCTGTGGGCCAACATGGTCCGCAAGCTTGATATCAAGGCAATTGTGCCGCAGCACGGTTCTCCCATGCTGGACCCGGTGGTGGCGCAGGATTGTATTGACTGGGTTGAAAACCTGCAGTGCGGTATCGACCTGATTGACCAGAGCCTGTACACCATTCCGACGATTCATGATACGTTGGAACACATGAAAACAGTTTGATGGCTGAAATATATAAAATGGCTGCCGACTCGTAATACAGTAACAGTTGTTTTATAGAATAAAAGGGTAAGTTCTGATGTACTTACCCTTTTATTTTGTGAAGTTCAAAGGCACAGCATTGTTTTAAACACAGCCTATCGGAATGTATGTCCGATACACCCGCCTTGATCAGCACAGAACCATATCTTCTGTTTTATTATTTTCTCCCTTGGGGCTTGAATTCAGCCTGAATACCCCCATTTACGGTGAGTACTTTTATTTGAATAGGTAATGAAAATATGACTAAACACCCGCCAGAAGAAAAACAAAGCATGGATGAGGTCCAGAATTCCGAAGGTACCCAACCTCAGGATGAAGCATTATTACCAGACTCAACTCCGGAAGAACTGCTTGCACAGTTGCAGCAGCAATATTCTGATCTGGAGCATAAACATGCTGAAGTGGCTGACGCCTACCTGAGAGCCAAAGCCGAAACAGAAAATACCCGCAGAAGAGCGGTAGAAGACGAGTCCAAGGCACGCAAATTTGCCATTGAAAGCTTTGCGGAAAATCTGCTGCCGGTCAGAGACAGCCTGGAAGCGGCACTGAACACCCCGAACCAGACTTATGAAAGCCTGAAAGAAGGCGTTGAAACCACGCTCAAGCAGTTGACTGCCGCTTTTGAGCGCAACAAGATCATTGAAGTTGCTCCTGTTGTGGGAGATAAATTCGACCCAAATGTGCACCAGGCCATTTCCGTCGTACCCGCCGAGCAGGAGCCCAACACCATTGTCGAAACCCTGCAAAAAGGCTACACCATTGCAGAGCGCACACTGCGACCGGCCATGGTTATCGTTGCGGCGAAAAAATAAGTTCAGAAAACATGTTCAATGCAATTGCGTCCCTTGAAATATCGTAAAAAGCCCACAGTTGCATTGCAGTTAATTATTTAATATCAGGAGCAGAATAACATGGGAAAAATCATTGGTATTGACTTGGGGACCACCAACTCGTGCGTTGCCATCATGGAAGGCACTACCCCGAAAGTCATTGAAAACTCAGAAGGTGCACGTACAACGCCTTCCGTCATTGCCTATCAGGACGATGGCGAAATTCTGGTCGGGGCCTCTGCCAAGCGCCAAGCGGTGACCAACCCGAAAAACACGGTATATGCCGTCAAACGCCTGATTGGCCGTAAATTTACCGATGCAGAGGTACAAAAAGACCTGAACCTGATGCCCTACTCCATTGTTGCTGCCGACAATGGCGACGCCTGGGTTGAGATCAGCGGTAAAAAACTGGCACCGCAGCAAATCAGCGCTGAAATCCTGCGTAAAATGAAAAAAACGGCTGAGGATTACCTGGGTGAAACCGTTACCGAAGCGGTGATCACGGTTCCGGCTTACTTTAACGATGCCCAGCGCCAGGCCACTAAAGATGCCGGCCGTATTGCCGGGCTGGAAGTCAAACGCATTATCAACGAGCCTACGGCAGCAGCGCTGGCGTTCGGTATGGACAAACAGACCAAGGGCGACCGCAAGATTGCGGTATACGACCTGGGTGGTGGTACTTTTGATATTTCCATCATTGAAATTGCGGATGTGGACGGTGAAAAGCAGTTTGAAGTGCTCTCCACCAACGGTGATACATTCCTGGGTGGTGAAGACTTTGACCAGCGTATCATTGATTATCTGGTCAGCGAATTCAAGAAAGAACAGGCCATTGACCTGAGCCAGGATATTCTGGCATTGCAGCGGCTGAAAGAAGCGGCTGAAAAAGCCAAGATTGAGCTTTCTTCAACCCAACAGACTGAAATCAACCTGCCTTACATCACAGCCACGGCAACCGGCCCCAAGCACATGAACATCAAGCTCACCCGTGCCAAACTGGAAGCGCTGGTGGAAGACCTGATTGAGCGCAGCATTGTGCCCTGCCGTACCGCGATCAAAGATGCGGGCGTCAAGATTTCCGACATCAACGACGTCATCCTGGTCGGCGGTATGACCCGTATGCCTAAAGTGCAGGATAAAGTCAAAGAATATTTCGGCAAAGACCCGCGTAAAGACGTCAACCCGGATGAAGCGGTTGCCGTGGGCGCAGCTATTCAGGGCTCTGTGCTGGCGGGTGACCGCACCGATGTGCTGCTGCTGGACGTGACCCCGCTGTCTTTGGGTATTGAAACCCTGGGCGGTGTCATGACCAAAATGATCCAGAAAAATACCACCATCCCAACCAAACACTCGCAGACTTACAGCACGGCAGAAGACAATCAGCCTGCTGTGACCATCAAGGTGTATCAGGGTGAGCGGGAGATGGCCGCAGGTAACAAGCTGCTGGGTGAATTCAACCTGGAAGGCATTGCACCGGCTCCCCGTGGCCTGCCGCAGATTGAAGTGACTTTCGATATTGACGCCAATGGTATTTTGAACGTCAGCGCCAAAGACAAAGCCACCGGCAAAGAAAACAAGATCACCATCAGAGCCAACTCCGGCCTGTCCGAAGATGAAATTCAGAAAATGGTCAAAGACGCTGAACTGAATGCCGCTGAAGACAAGAAAAAACTGGAGCTGGTACAGGCCCGTAACCAGGGCGAAGCGACGATGCACCAGATTCGCAAGAGTCTGACCGAGTACGGTGACAAGCTGGACGCAGCCGAAAAAGAAAAAATTGAAGCTGCCATCAAGACACTGGAAGGTGTACTCGAAGGCGAAGATAAAGACGCTATCGAAGCCAGAACCCAGGAGTTGATGACTGCCAGCCAGAAGCTGGGCGAAAAGATGTATGCTGACGCTCAGGCTGCTGCCGGTGCGGCAGGCCAGGCCGGTGCTGCTGGCGATGGCGCCCAGCAACAGCAGGCCAAGGCGGATGACAACGTGGTGGATGCCGACTTTACCGAAGTCAAGGATGGCGACAAGAAGTAATTGCAGACATCATTTCATGCGAAATGACTGACTCTCCTCCCTCCCCCGTGAGTGCTGTTGCAAAGCTCACGGGGTCTTTACATGAATCTTTGTTAGTTTGACACCATGGCCAAGCGTGATTATTACGAAATATTGGGCGTATCCAAGACAGCTTCTGAAGAGGAAATTAAAAAATCCTATCGCAAGCTGGCGATGAAGTTTCACCCTGACCGCAATCCTGACAACAAAGAAGCGGAAGAGAAATTCAAGGAAGTCAACGAGGCCTATGCCGTCTTGTCTGACGCCCAAAAACGCTCTGCTTATGACCAGTTCGGACACGCAGGTGCCAATGGCCAGGGCGGTTTCGGTGGTGCAGACGGTTTTTCCGGCTTTGGCGGTTTTGCCGATGCATTCGGAGATATCTTTGGCGACATTTTCGGACAGCGTTCACGCGGTGGCGCCAGCAATGTTTACCGTGGAAACGACCTCTCTTATGCAGTCGACCTGACACTTGAAGAGGCCGCCCACGGCAAAGAAATGAAAATCCGGGTGCCATCCTGGCATACCTGCGACACCTGCCACGGCAGCGGCGCCAAAGCGGGCACCAGCCCGAAAGAATGCCCAACCTGCCACGGCCAGGGGGCTGTGCGCATGAGTCAGGGATTTTTCAGTGTGCAACAGACCTGCCCGCACTGTCACGGCACCGGGAAAGTCATTTCCGACCCCTGCCCTGACTGCCATGGGCAAGGCCGCAACAAAACCACCAAAACACTGGAAATCAAAATTCCGCAGGGGATTGATGACGGTATGCGTATCCGTTCCGCAGGCAACGGTGAACCTGGCCTCAATGGCGGTCCGGCAGGCGACCTGTACATTGAAGTCCGTGTGAAACGGCATGAAATTTTTGAACGTGATGGCGACGACCTGCACTGCAAAATTCCAGTGACAATGACCACTGCTGCGCTGGGTGGCGAAATTGAAGTGCCCACGCTCAATGGCTCGGCGCGCATTGATATTCCGGCCGGTACACAGACCAACAAAATTTTCAGGCTCAGAAGCAAAGGCATCAAAGGCGTGCATGCCAGTTACCCTGGCGATCTGTACTGCCACATTGAAGTGGAAGTTCCGGTGCGGCTCACCGAGAGCCAGCGCAAGCTGCTGCAACAGCTCGATGAAAGCCTGCAGGCTGGCGGAGACAAGCACTCGCCCCAGGCCAAGTCGTGGACGGACAAGGTCAAAGACTTTTTCCAGAAGCTCAAGGTGTAATAAAATAGCCACCACATGATTAAAGGAGCCTGTGTGCTCCTTTTTCACATGGACTGATCAACCTGCACGAAACACTTCTCCCCATTCACATGCCCATGACAACCTCTTCTGATGCCAGTATGGCAAATACAGCACACGACCCGGCAGATGCTTCGGAAAACCAGTCCCCCGCCGCCTCTGAAGCTGCGTATCCACGCCGTATCCGCTCTTTTGTGCTGCGTGCCGGCCGCACCACCGAGGGACAGGCACGTGCATTCCGTGAACTCAGCGATAAATACATCGTTCCTTACCAAGGTTCTGCCGTAAATTGGAGCGAACTCTTTGGCCGCAAAGCGCCTGAAGTGCTTGAAATCGGTTTTGGCATGGGTGAGGCCACTGCGCATATTGCGGCTGTTAAACCGGATGTGAATTTCATTGCCTGTGAAGTACATCCACCCGGCGTCGGCAAACTGATGCTCAGGCTGGAAGCGCAGCAAATTGCCAATGTACGCATCGTACAGCATGACGCGGTCGAAGTGCTGGAGCAGATGATTGCGCCGGCAAGCCTGGCAGGCGTGCACATTTTTTTCCCAGACCCCTGGCATAAAAAACGCCACAACAAACGCCGTCTGATCCAGGCGCCGTTAGTCAAATTGCTGGCTTCGCGCCTGCAGGCTGGCGGCTACATTCATTGCGCCACCGACTGGCAGCCTTATGCCGAGCAGATACTGGAAGTGCTCAGCAGCGAGCCCGACCTGCGCAACACCAGCGAAACAGGCTATGCGCCCAAGCCTGATTATCGGCCGCTGACCAAGTTTGAAAACCGCGGACTCAAACTCGGGCATGGTGTGTGGGATATCGTATTTGCCAAAGTGTGACCTCAAACACGGACCTCTTACGAAATAGCTGGCGCAGCAAAATGCCCCGCCATTCAAGCGCAACTGATGGTCTATTCATGCCACCGGCGTATATTCAATGCTGGCTTTTTGATTTGTCTGCTCAATTTTAAAAATCACCGGCCGTAAACCATCGTTGCAACTGCAAATGGCGACACCCGGCTTGCGTATCCAGTCGCCATAATAAAAAAGACTGCTGTCCTGCCCTACGCCATGCGCCAGTGCAAACACATACTGGTATATGGCCTTCCATGCCTCATTACAAAAACCTTCCGGGCAGGCATAGTCCGCATAAAATTCCTGCCCTTTCTTCAGCATCGGACAGGGCCCAATTCCTTCTGCCCCGTATTCGTTAGCCAGTTCTTCATCAAATGTTTTTTTTAATACGGTGATTTTGCATTTGTTCATCGTGGTTACCTTTTCAGATTTTCCATTATGATTCTGGCCGCAGCGCACGCCTGACCAGGGTTTCAAAAACATCCAGGTGTTTTTGAAAATCAAATTCGGTGTCATCGGCTGTTCGGGCAATCAGGCCATCTATCAATGCATAAAGCCATATCGAAACGGCATCAAAATCGAGCGTATTGTCGATTTCACCGGCCTGCCCCGCCTTTTCCAATAGCTCAACAAACACCTTGCGCATGGCTTTATCGCTGGCAACAAAAGCTTTGCGTATGGAATCATCACGCGCAACCACCGCGAGAATTTCCATCCACAACCGGTGATCGATCGGAAACCCGACATCCCGAATGCAGTCTGCCATCAGAGCAATGATGCTCGAGAGAAACGATGAAGATGATTGAGAAGCCTGCCTGGCTTTATCTGCACCTTGCCCATGTTCATCCTGAATCATGGTTTTGAACAGTTCTTCCTTGCTTTCAAAATGCACATACAGGTTTCCCTTGCTGACACCCGCATGGGCCGCAATATCGGAAACAGAGCAACCTGAATAGCCTTTTTCTGCAAAACAGGCAGCGGCCGCATTTAGCAGGCTGGCTCTTGTTTGCATCTTTTGTTGTTCACGTTTTGCCATACAAATAAAATAATGACTGACCGATTGGTCATTATTTTATAAAAATACTGAAAATTGTCAATCAACAAGTTCAACCGGCAAAAAGATTTAAAACATATTTTCTGCCCTGTCAGGGCAGAACAAGCGTATGACGCAGGTCATATACATTCGCTTTAAAGCGGAGCAATCACGCCGCAGGCCAGCAGCACAAATACCAGCGCCCCCAGTGCCAGCCGGTACCAGACAAACGGCATATAGCTGTAATGCGAAACCAGCCGGATAAAAGCGACAATCACACCATACCCAACTACAAACGCAACCACCGTTGCCAGCGCGGTCGCGCTGCCACTCACCGGCCCTGCCTCGCCCCAACTGGCATACAACTGGTAAAAACCGGAAGCCAGTACCGCTGGAATAGCCAGCAGGAATGAATAACGCGCTGCCGCCTCACGCGTAAACCCCATCAACAGCCCCGCCGTGATGGTGCCGCCTGAGCGCGATACCCCGGGCATCAGTGCCAGCGCCTGTGCCAAGCCGTACAGAATGCCCTGCGTCCAGCCCAGTTCCTTCAGCGGGCGTTTTTTACTGCCAATGCGGTCAGCAATACCCAGCAAAATGGCAAACACAATCAGCATGGTTGCCGTGATGTAAAGGTTACGCAGGTAGGTTTCAATGGCATGCCTGAACAGCAGGCCCAGTACGCAGATAGGAATAGAGCCGATGATGACCAGCCAAGACACGCGCACATCGGAATCCTGAAATGAACGCCTGCCCGCAAGCGACGCACACCAAGCCATCAACAAGCGCCAGATGTCATGGCGAAAATACACCAGAACCGCCAGCTCGGTGCCTATTTGCGTAATGGCGGTAAACGCGGCTCCCGGGTCTGTGGCAGAAGGCAGAAAAGTACCGAGAATTCGCAAATGCGCACTGGATGAGATCGGCAAAAATTCGGTCAGCCCCTGTACCAGTCCTAAAATAAGTGCTTCCCACCAACTGATCACTGCCACTCCCTGCTTGTGCTTTGCGGTTTGAGCGCCCATTCTGCCACGCACAATACCGTGCTGCAAAAGCACTGCCCAAGCAACCCTGCAAGCAGATCATGTGTCATTTTTCTGTCATTGGAATGTGCGTACCTTCCATCTGCACGACCAGATGCAACAAATCCTACACGAGACAAATTCCAGAACTAGACAGCCAGCGAATGCAGATGATCAGCGCCCTGTGCAGCATACCATTCCATGTATTGGGCCTGCCCGCCATAAGTTGCAACGCTGGCATGCAGCCCCGGACTCATTTGCACCGGGACAAATCCGTATTTTTGCCAGTAAGATGCTGAATTTTGAATTGCCACCAGGCAGGCATATGGCAAATGGGTTGTCGCCAGCGCCTTTTGAAAGGCGTTGAACAGGTGCTTGCCCACACCACTGCCCCGATATGCGGGAGATACTGCCAGATCATGCAGGTAAAGGCAGTCTGGCTGCGCTGGCAATTTGCAGGCCGGTGCATCGAGTTCAGGCGGCTGCTGGCGCTGCCAGGGAATGGAAAGCATATAGCCGGCAACGCCGCGCGCGGGGTCATCAGCCACGAAACAGGTTTGAGGGCTTGCCTCCAGCTTGGCCTGTATCGACACTTTGGACTCAGGCACTATCTCCTGATAGCATTGTGCCTGTATCGTCAGAATCCCCTCCAGGTCTGACGCTTGCATGTTCCTGATATGAATAGCTTCCATACCGGCATTTTATCAATCGGCCTTTCTTGATGAGGCACACCTCTTTTGAACCCCGCCCACCTGTGCCGGAAATAAGCAGCTTTCAGATCACAGCATAAAATATGCTTACTCAAACAGATCGGGCTGGAACACATCATGCCGGGAAGGTATTTGTGCGGTTTTCCGTACCCATACAGGGGGGTGGAAACGGGTGGTATCCAGCCCGGCACTGGTCAGGTTCATGCCATGTTGCCGCAATGCCTTGTAAAAACGCTGCCGGATCAGATCAGCCCAGATACCTTCAGCATGCATCCTCACGCCAAATCGGCTGTCGTTGGTTTTTCCACCCCGCAAATCGCGGATACGGGCCATGATGCGCTGCGCACGTTCAGGATAATGCTGCTGCAACCAGCTTTCAAATAAAGGTTTCAACTCCCACGACAGCCGCAGGATGGTGTAAAAAGCGCTGGTCGCCCCTGCCTGTGCAGCAGCCTGAATGACTTGTTCCATATCGTCGTTTAAAAATGGAATCTGCGGCGCAATGCTGACACTGACCGGCACCCTCGCCTGTGCCAGAGCAGCCACGGTTTGCAAACGTCTTTGCGGTGTCGGTGCACGTGGCTCCAGAATACGCGCCAGATGCCTGTCCAGTGTGGTGATGGTCACGCACACTTCTGCCAATTTGGCCTTTGCCATCGGTGCAATCAGATCCAGATCCCGCTCAACCGCACTGCCTCTGGTAATCAGAAAAAAGGGATGCTGCGTTTCGTGCAGAACCTCAATGATCTGCCTTGTGAGCTTGAGCTTTCTTTCTATCGGCTGGTAACAGTCCGTCATTGACCCAAGCGCGATCGGTTGGACATTCTCCGCATATTTGGGGCGTGCCAGCTCCTTGCGGAAAAGCTCGGCAATATTGCTCCTGGCAATGATCTGTGTCTCAAAATCAAGCCCCGGCGAAAGATCCAGATACGCATGGTATGGCCTGGCATAACAGTAAATGCAGCCATGCTCACAACCGCGATAGGGGTTGATGGAGCGGTCAAAAGGTATGTCAGGTGAGTCGTTATAAAAAATAGCGCTTTTGGACTGCTCGTAACGAACTGTCGTGACAGGCGGCGCAAGCTGTTCATCTTCCTGCTCAGCATCCTGCCAGCCGTCGTCGTACACCTCTCGCTCATCTTTGCTGAAACGATGCGCAATATGCAGGTTCGCCCCGCGCCCTTTGAACTGGTACACAGGGTGCAGGGGAACAGCCAGGCTATCATCGCCGCAGGCATTTTGCGTTGCAGGCTTGGATTTGTCCTGCTTGTATCCCGAAGAATGGGCCATGGTTTCAGTCAATTAAAATACTGTATATTTATACAGTATACCATGTTTAATCCCATCTGAATCATCGCAACGGACCGGTATGCTGATCACAGCAGCTCAATGGCATGCTGCGCCCTCTGGTAAACGATTTGATTTATAGTGCAAAGTCGTTTAAAAATCTCTCTCTGTGACGTTGAAAATATCTACCCTGAACCCCTGGTTGCGCCGTGCTTTGCAGGTAAGCATCTATGAGGCCTTTGCCATTGCAGCAATCACCATTGGTGCGCTGATTCTGACTGATGAAACTGTTTTCAGCTCAGCAGCCTATGCCGCATCCACCTCAGTGGTTGCGATCACCTGGAATTACATCTACAACACCCTGTTTGAATACTGGGAGGCACGGCAAACTGTCAAGGGCCGCAGTGTGCAGCGACGCATTGCACATGCCATTGGCTTTGAGCTGGGGCTGGTTGCCACACTGGTACCATTGATGGCCTGGTGGTTTCACATATCACTGACAGCGGCGTTCATAGCCGAAATCGGACTGATGATTTTCTTTATGGTTTATACGTTTATTTTCAACTGGGGATTTGACCGGGTTGTAGGGCTCCCCCGTTCTGCCCAGCCTGTTACATCGCTATAGCTGCCCGGCCCGGCAAAAACAGTCAAACAAGCGGTGGTTTATACATAGTGGCTAATGAGAAAAATGAGTGATAAGGGGAACATATGCACAAAAAACTCTTAATCCTGTTTGGTTTCCTTTTACTCTGCAGTTCTTTGAGCAATGCTTTTATTCCTTATCACAGATCCACATCTGCACCCACCCCCATCGACATCAGCAGCCTGCAGGCCGCTTTTCCAGACCGGGTAACCGCTGTCTGGCGCCTGAGCAGATTCAACAGCACAAATACGACGCTCATCAGGTATCGCCTTAATCAGAAACTGGACCGGGAAGACACAACCCCCAGATTAAGCGCGGACCAGGCTATTGCTGTCATTCAGGAAATTGGCCTGAATATGAATAACTGGGAACTGGCAGGTATCCCAGATGGGCGCTATACCCGGGAATCAATTAAGCGCTACAGTATGCAGGCATTTGAACAAAACGCCTATCGTGCAATTGCGGACATTGGATAAAATGGAACAGGGAACTGACAACAACGTCCGTTTGTGGTGCATACCGACTAATCAATAAGCTCGCATGATGCTTGGGCCATAACTTGCTTCAGTCCAGCCCTGCCAGCGTACGGATATGTGCTTCCACACTGCGCCCCAGCGCGGAAAGGTCGTAACCGCCCTCTAGGCAGGAAACAATCTTGCCCCCGGCATGTCTGTCGGCCACCTGCATCAACTGGCTTGTTATCCAGGCGTAATCATTTTCCACCAAACCGATTTGCCCCATGTCATCTTCGCGGTGGGCGTCAAAGCCGGCTGAAATAAAGATCATCTGGGGTTCAAACCGATCCAGCGCCGGCAGCCACTTTTCCTGCACAATATCACGGATAGCCTCCCCTTTGGTGTAGTGCTCTACCGGTATATTGATCATGTTATCGGCTTTGGGCGGCACACCCATATGCGGGAAAAAAGGATGCTGAAAGAAACTGACCATAAGTGCCCGCTCATCACCAGCCAGAATATCCTCGGTTCCATTGCCATGGTGCACGTCAAAATCCACCACTGCTACACGCTGCAGCCCCAGCACATCCAATGCAAAAAGAGCCGCCAGAGCCACATTGCAGACAAAACAAAAACCATGCGCCCGGGCACGCTCGGCATGGTGTCCTGGCGGACGCACCGCACAAAACGCATTGTTCAGTTCCCCGGAAAAGACCGCCTCGGTCGCAGCTATCGACATGCCGGCTGAACGCCTGATGGCTTGTAAGGTATACTGGTTAATGGTGGTATCCGGGTCAACATACCGGTAACTCGGCCCGCCTGCAGCGTACTCTTCGAGCAATAGCTCATGTTCACTTTTTAACCATGCAAGATAAGCAGCAGAATGCGCCATCATCAAAGCATTATCGCTTGCCAGATCGGCACTGCGGCGCTCCAGAAAGTCCGCCAGTCCGCTGGCGATCAGTCTGTCTTCAATGGCATCCAGACGCTCCGGGCATTCTGGATGTCCCGATCCCATCTCGTGTCTCCAACAATCAGGGTGGGAGAAATATCCTGTTGTCATATTTAATTTTCTTTTAAATGCGCATTATTTATTATATTAATAATAATACTTTTTTATACTAAGCGAATTGCTTTATCACAAATATATCATGAGCACAGACATTCCCAATAAATTAAAAACGCTGTTACAACAACTCAATACCATTATTATCGGAAAACAACAGCAAGTTGCCAATAGTGTTGTGTGCCTGCTTGCCGGCGGACATTTGTTGATTGAAGATGTGCCGGGTGTGGGTAAAACAACCCTGGCACAGGCCTTGGCGCACAGTTTCGGGCTGCATTTTTCGCGCGTTCAGTTTACTTCGGATCTGATGCCTTCTGACCTGACCGGCGTTTCCATTTACGACCGCACCAATGAATCCTTCGTGTTCCACCCCGGTCCGGTCTTTTCACAGGTGTTGCTGGCTGATGAAATCAACCGGGCCAGCCCCAAAACACAAAGCGCCCTGTTGGAAGCGATGGAAGAGCGGCAGGTCAGTATTGAAGGACAGACACGGCCACTGCCCAGTCCGTTCTTTGTGATTGCCACCCAGAACCCGCAAGAACAGGTTGGCACCTATCCGCTGCCAGAGTCCCAGTTAGACCGCTTTCTGATGAAAATCTCTCTGGGTTACCCCAGCCGCGCGGCCGAAATTGACCTGTTGACAGGAACAGACCGCCGTAAACTGATCCACCAGTTGCCTGCCGCATTAAACACAGAAGAATTGCTGATAGTGCAGCGGTTCATTGATAAGGTTGAGGTAGCGCCTCCTTTGCTGGAATACCTGCTGGATCTGACCGAAGCCACCCGTTCCGGGCAATGGTTCGTGCAAGGATTAAGCCCGCGCGCGGTGCTGGCCATATTGCGGGCAGCCAGAACCAAAGCCATGCTGGCAGGACGCAGTTATGTAGTGCCCGAAGACGTGCAGAATATTTTCCCCTGCTGTGCCTCGCATCGCCTGCTGCCGATTGCCGGTGCCTCACGCGGCTCCATAGAGCAGATACAGGCCATGATGCAGTCTATTCCGATCAGGTAAGGCGCCTTGCCCTTCTCTCTTTGCTAACTGGGAATTCATGCAACACGTTCATTATGCCGCATAGACCACGCCAAGCAACACCCAGCCATCATCTGCGCCTGCGTAACATTTATGTGCTGCCAACCCGCGCAGGTTTCATGCTGCTGGCCACTTTATTGCTGCTGCTGGTCACCAGCATCAACTTTCAGTTGAACCTGGGGTATGCACTGACTTTTTTAATTACCGGCGCAGCGGCGGCCAGCGTATTTACGGCTTACCGCACCCTGCGCAACCTGTCTTTGGGCATGCGCGGCATCACCCCGACCTTTGCCGGGCAGAATCTGCAGTTCACAGTCGTCATCGACAACCCGGACAAACGGGCGCACTACGGTATCGGGCTGGCCATAGATGTTTATGGACTGCGCTATGAAAAAAACGAATGGACATGGACCGACATTCCTGCCAACGAAACAGCGACCATCACACTTTCTGTCATGGCAAATGAGCGGGGCTGGCTGGGCGTTCCCCAGCTTGTTATCCTGACCCGTTTTCCAATGGGTGTTTTCCGCACCTGGAGTGTATGGCAGCCTGCCGCCGCTGGTCTTGTATACCCGGCTGCTGAAATCAAAGCGCCCGTATTGCCAACCAACCAGTTGCATGAACAGTCTCCCGGACAAAATACCGCCCAAAAATGGGTAGGCGACGAATACGATGGCACCCGGCCCTATCAGCCAGGTGATCCGCTCAAGCGCATTGTGTGGAAGAAAGTGCTGGCCAGCGGCGAACTGGTCAGCCGGCAAACCGCCTCTTTTGAAAGCAATGAATTGTGGCTGAGTCTGCAGTCCACCCGGCTGAGCATGCTGGAAGCACAGCTTTCCCGCCTGACCACATGGGTACTGCAGGCGCATGGGCTGGGCATCGCTTATGGGCTGCAACTGGGCAACCTGCGCATTCCACCGGCAACCGGGGAAGCGCATCAATTGCGCTGTTTGCGCGAACTGGCACTTTACCAGCGCCCGCAAACACAGCCCAACATGCCTAATGAGGGGTAGGACCATGGCAAAGACACCCTCTTCATTTTCATTCAAAGCCATCAGTGCCGCCAAAATGCCACGCGAGCAGCGTGATACGCTGTTCATTCTGGGCACCTTGTTGTTTATTTTGCTGCCGCACTTTTTTTACCTGCCGATCTGGGCCTCTGTACTCACCTGCCTGACCCTGCTTTGGCGCGCCTGGCTGACCAGAGGCACTGCCAAGTTACCAGGGCTGTTGATCAAAATCTCCTTGCTGGTATTTTTTGTCGGCGCCACGCTGATCAGTTATAAAACCATTGCCGGCCCACAGGCAGGCGGTACGCTGCTGGTCATGCTGGTTTCACTGAAGACACTGGAACTCAGAGCCCGGCGCGATGCCCTGATTATTTTTTATCTGGGCTTTTTCCTGATCATGATGAGTTTCTTCGAGTCTCAGAATATCCTGATTGCCCTATGCATGCTGATCTCGCTGACTGCATTAATGGCTGCACTGATCAACGCCCATATGCCAGCCGGGTATCCGCCGCTCAAAGACGCTATCCGCATTGCATTGCGCCTGATGCTTTGGGGTACGCCTTTCATGGTCATTCTGTTTTTGACATTTCCGCGCCTGGACCCGCTATGGGCGTTACCAGACCCCAATGTGGCGAAAACAGGTGTTTCAGATGAACTGTCCATCAACGGCATTTCCGAACTGGTGCAAAATCAGGCCATTGCTTTTCGCGTCAAGTTTGAGGGTAACGCGCCTGCCCAAAAAGATCTTTATTTTCGTGGCCCTGTGCTCTCTCTTTTTGACGGGCGTGTCTGGCGTGCACGTGGCATACCGATACACAACATGCTGTCGGCTGAAGAAAAAGAAGCCTATTTCACCTTTTCCGGCCCGGCAGTTCACTATGAGATTACACAGGAAACCACCAACCAGAACTGGCTTTTCACGCTGGATCTGACGCCCCCGCAAGGTGCACCTACACTCAACAGCAACCGGGCCCAAATAGGATACGGCGGCCAATGGGCTGTGGGCAGAATCATCTCGGACCGCATTCGCTACAATGCAACGGCTTACTTCAACTACCAATTAGGCAGTAACACACCACCCAATGCCCTGTATATAGAAACATTTCTGCCTTCGCAAAGTAACCCCAGAACACAGGCCTGGGCCAAGCAACTGATGCAGGACCCGTCCTTCGCGGCCCTTGATCCACGCGGCAAAGCGCAATGGCTGCTGAACTACATTCGCCAGGAAAACTTTCACTATACCTTGCAACCGCCAGCCGGCTACACAGCGGCAACCGCAGCAGACCAGCTCTGGTTTGACTACCGCGCCGGTTTTTGTGAGCACTATGCATCGGCATTTGTGGTGTTGATGCGTGCGCTGAACATTCCAGCCCGCATCGTGACAGGCTACCAGGGAGCCGAGCCCAATTTCATCGACGATTACTGGATTGTCCGCCAGAGCAACGCCCATGCCTGGACCGAAATATGGCAGCCAGGAGAAGGCTGGATCCGTATTGATCCCACATCAGCCATTGCACCGTACCGCATCAACAATGGCAGTCTGTTTTTGACCGATGAAAACGCAGGCAACCGGTCGTTTGCCAATCTGCCGTTCATTGACAAATTGCTGATGCGCTGGGATGCACTGGAAAACTACTGGAACCAATGGGTGCTGGCCTATTCGGTCGATGCGGGCATTGACCTGCTGTCGCGGCTGGGCATTAAAAACGCCTCCTGGGGTACCCTGGTGAAAATACTATTAGGCATAACCGGCGCTGTTCTGCTGGTGCTGCTGCTGATCATCAGGTGGAAGAACCGCACTCAAGACCACTGGCTGAAAGCTTATGCTGTGCTGCGGCAAAAGCTGCAAAAGGCCGGCTTTCCGTCTGATGCAACAACCGCCCCTAGAACCCTGGCAAAACAACTGGCTGGCTCTGCCGCACAGCAACCCAAATTGCAGCAGGCACAACATCTGCTGCTGCGGTTGGAAAAACTGCGTTATGCCCCTTCTGCTTCTCAACACCATTCTCTCAAAGAGGTCATACGGGAAGTTCATCGATTCCATATTTCATGACACAATAAGACATCTTTATATATACCGCTTCAACAGACACCATCATCCTTATGACAGCTTCTTTTCCCCGTTCTCTTGCCCGCATGATCGTTTGTACTACTGCCAGCATCAGTTGCATGGTGTTGCTGGCCGGTTGTGAAAATACGGCCCCTGTCACATCATCTGAAGAACTGGCACAAAACCATACCCCTGCACCTGCTGAGCAAAACACGGCCGATGAAATTCTGGAAGCAGCGCACATCAACATCACCCCGCCCCAGCCTGACCCGTGCGAAACGCTGGGCGACCTGATTCGCGAGACCAAGCCCGAAACAGCACTGACCACACCAGGCAACTACAAAGACCGAGCCGATGTCAAAGCCTTTGCACAACAGGTTTCCGCTTGCCACAACCTGGATCTGGCATGGGTGCTAGATACCCTGGGGCAGGCACAATACCAGGCCTCCACGGCCAAGTTCATCATGCCGCAGCCTTCCGGCACACGCAACTGGCAGAATTTCAAAGGGCGTTTTATCCAAGCAAACCGGATTCAGGCCGGTGTTAAATTCTGGCGCCAGAACCACGAATGGCTGGAACGCGCCGAAGCCTCCTATGGCGTACCGGCAGACATTGTGATGGGTATTCTGGGCGTGGAAACCGTATTCGGGCAGTTTACCGGCAACCACCGCATTATCGACGCGCTGGCCACACTGGCATTTGACTTTCCACAGGGCCGCAGCGACCGTACCGATTACTTTGCCAGCGAACTTGCATACTACCTTGTATTCACTGCTCGTGAAAACGTACCTCCGTTAAGCGTACGCGGCTCCTACGCCGGTGCCATGGGCATGCCGCAGTTCATGCCTTCCAGCCTGCTCAATTACGGCGTCGACTTTGATGGTGACGGCAAAATTGACCTGCACAACAGCGCCCCCGACATCATCGGCAGTGTCGCCAACTACCTGGCCGCACACGGCTGGCAAAGAGGCTTGCCGCCAACCCTGCCCATATTGTTCCAGGGGGCTTCCCAAGAAAGCCTTGAAGCACTGCTGAAGCCCGACATCGTGCCCACCTTTACCATTCAAGAGCTCGAGCGGCATGGTGTGCTCGTCGATGCCAGCGCTAACGAAAATATGGATATGACCCATACCAAACTGGCCTTCATTGCGCTGGAAAACGGCACCGATCTGCCACCGGATTACATCGCAGGAACACAGAACTTTTTTGTCATCACCCGCTACAACCGCTCCAGCTTTTACGCCATGGTGGTTGTGGAAATGGGCAATGCCATTGCCAAGGCATACGCTGGCAACATGCCGTCCAAAGTTGCTGTACCCCATTAAACCTCCTCTGTTGTCAGCGTATACGTGAAGCAAACATGAGGTAAAAATGGCAGAAGGTGCATGGCCCGGCGTTACAGACGCGTATCGAGGTAAATGGAAAAAAATATTCAATGCAGCAACTCCTGCACAAGGCATTCACCTGCACAGTGCCTGCCCCGTCTGCGGCCTGAAAAAACTCTACAGATATTATGCCCTGGAGAGACTGGAACCACGCATGATTGAAGGTGTCATGTTCAAAGGCAGAGGAAGTTTGTGGCAATGGTGTTCAGCATGCCATTCTTTTGAACACTATTCGGCGTATGTGCCATTGTGGTGGTCTTTTGAGCTGCCCCAACTCGACCATGCCAAATTGACGGCCATCCCCGATATGATAGACAATGCCATTAAAAACAGATAATCCATAGGGTCCAATGCAACATACCATTTCCAGTATGAACCTGCGCGAAGCAGCGCTTCACGCCTTGTGCATATGCGCCCCGGCAGAAAAAAGCAACGCGGTCATTTCATACTACACACAAACAGCTTTCCAGCAAATCCCATCCGGCGCAGAACTGTCAATTATCCCCTCGGCCAGCGCCCCCATGCCCGGCAGGCCTGACCTGCCCAGGCTCCTGCCACCCAAAGATGTACCCAGACGCAGCCCGAACACGCTACAGGGCCGCGCTGCGCTGATTCACGCACTGACGCACATTGAATTCAACGCCATCAATCTGGCGCTGGATGCGGTATGGCGTTTCCCCAATATGCCCGAACCATATTACCGCGACTGGTGGCAGGTCGCCTATGAAGAGGTACTGCACTTTAACCTGATGCGCGAACACCTGGAACAGCTCGGTTATCACTATGGCGACTTTGACGCACATGGTGGCCTGTGGAACATGGTCGAAAAAACCAGTACTGATTTATGTGCCCGCATGGCGCTGATTCCACGCACCATGGAAGCCCGCGGGCTGGATGTCACCCCCGGCATTCAGGAAAAACTGCGTCAGGTAGGCGACCATGATGCCGTGGCAATTCTGGACATCATCATCCGCGATGAAATCGGCCACGTAACCTTTGGCAACCGCTGGTACCACTGGCTGTGCGAGCAACAGGGGGTTGACCCGCAAACACATTACGCCAGCCTGCTGGAGCAGTACCATGCACCGCGCATCAAACCGCCACTCAATGAAGCCGCGCGCCACAAGGCCGGTTTTACTGCACAGGAACTGGCGGCATTAAATACTCCTTCCTAACTACATTCACCTGCAAAGCCGCATGAAATGGAAGAACTGCGAAAAAAATACCTTGAAGTCGAACACCGGTTATCACTGCTTTGTGCCGAAAAAGACCTTCTTCTGAACGAGCTGATCCGTGTATATACGGAAACGTTTAACATGCCTGCCCCGGACTTTGATCATGAAATGATTGACAGCATCAGGCTATGGCTGACCGCAGAAGGCTCTTACCAGACGTGCGACCAGTTGGAAGCCATGGCTGCCAAAACAGATGACCCAGCGCTTAAAAAAGACCTGCTGGAGCAGTCACAGGCGATTGAAAACAAATGCGCTGCCTATTGCATGCCCAGAAATAGATACCAACAGATAAAACAGCAGCAAAATAAACAACACAAAAAAACCAGAAAATAATTTGCGCCTGACCGATTGAAAAACAGGCGAACCGAAGTTCGCCTGTTCATGTTGGCTAGGCTGCCAGCCGCATGGCAACAGCGTCAGGTGCCTGTGCATAGCGTTCAAACTGCATATTGAAACTGCCCCGCCCTGAAGTGAGCGCACGCAAGGTTCCAATATAGCCGAACATTTCCTGCAAAGGCACGCTGGCTTCAACCACGCAGAACTGGCCCTGCACATCCTGCGCATGGATGATGCCACGCCGCCGGCTCAGATCACCAATGCTGTCGCCCAGCGCAGCCGCAGGTGTATGTACCTGCACCCGCATCAACGGTTCCAGCACCACAGGGCCCGCCTTACGCACAGCTGCCTGAAAAGCCGCTACCGCAGCCTGTTCAAACGCCATAACGGACGAATCCTGCTCATGGTAACTGCCATCAAGCAGCGTGACTCTGATATCCACACAGGGGAAATGCCCCAGCACACCGGCCTGCGCCGCACGGCGTACACCGGCCTGCACCCCAGGTATGTATTCACGCGGCACAGCACCACCGACAATTTTGCTTTCGAACTGAATGCCCTGTCCTTCAGGCAAAGGCTCCAGTCGCAGCACCACTTCGGCATACTGCCCAGGACCACCACTCTGCTTTTTATGCAGGTAACGCTCTTCCACGGTCTTTGTGATCGTTTCCCGGTAAGCCACCTGCGGCCTGCCGGTATTTACTTCCACATTAAACCGCTGGCGCAGATCCTCCAGCCGCACGTCCAGTTGCAGCTCACCCATGCCGGACAGAATGATCTGCCCGCTGTCGCTATCCTGCCGCACATGCAGACTGGGGTCTTCACGCACCAGCGCCTGCAATGCCAGCCCCAGACGTTGCTGGTCTGCCTGCTTTTTCGGTTCAATCGCAATGTCGATCACCGGGTCCGCGGCCACAATCTGTTCCAACACCACCGGGTGCGCCGGGTCTGACAGCGTATGCCCGGTCACAGCATCCTTGATGCCCATCACCGCCACAATATCACCGGCCTGTGCCAGCTTGACCTCATTCCTCTGGTCTGCATGCATTTCATACAGGCGCGAAATGCGCTCCCGTTTACCCGTTGTCGCATTCAGCACCATATCACCCGCGTGCAACTGCCCACGGTAAACGCGCAAGAACGAAAGCTGCCCATGCTGATCGGCAATTACCTTGAACAGCAACGCCACCAGCGGTGCATCCGGGTCAGAGTCGACCGGGTTTTGCACCTCAGCGGGCGCAGGCAGATAATCCACCACAGCATCCAGCAACGGCTCTATACCATAACTGCGATAGGCTGATGCCGCCAGTACCGGCACAAACGCACCGGCAATGGTGCCACGGCGGATACAGGCACGCAGTTCCTCAACCGAGGGCTCGGCACCATCCAGCCAGCGCGCCAATAAGGCATCATCCTGCTCAACCGCCAGTTCAACCATTTTGCTGCGCCACTGTTGTGCAGTATCTGCCATTTCAACCGGAATATCGGCCACCTGATATGCTTCGCCCGATGACGACGCCCAGTACAGCGCACGCTGCTGCAACAGGTCGACCACACCGTGGAATTCGCCTTCTGAGCCGATTGGCAGATACAGCACCAAAGGCACCACATCCAGCCGCTCACGGATCATCTCCACCACACGGGCAAAATCGGCCCCGGTGCGGTCCAGCTTGTTTACCAGCGCAATACGCGGCACATGGTACTGATCGGCCAGGCGCCAGTTGGTTTCGGTTTGCGGCTCCACACCCGCAACACCGTCAAAAACAACAACAGCGCCATCAAGCACGCGCAGCGAACGCTTGACCTCAATATTGAAATCAATGTGGCCCGGTGTGTCGATGATATTGATCGGATGCTCACGCCAGAACACGGTGGTTGCCGCGCTGTTGATCGTGATACCGCGCTTGCGTTCCTGCTCGTCATAGTCCAGCGTGGTATCGCCCGCATGCGTATTGCCCATGCGGTAGTTTTTGCCGGTGTAATACAGAATGCGCTCTGCCGTGGTGGTTTTGCCTGCATCCACGTGCGCGATGATGCCAATGTTACGAATTCGGTTTCTCATGGTTTTACCCCTTGGTTATCACACGTCTGCCAGGCACTACCGTATTTACGTGCCGCTGGCATGGTGTTGAATCTGAAAGTCTGTCGGTTGACCTTCAGAATCACCAAAGGTCAACCACTAACCTGCTGACTGGCTCAAAAGCCCTCCTAAAGCGCTTTTGCCATCATGAACAGAGCCGAAGCACAGGCGCAAGCTATCCTGACCCCGGCCGGCCCGAATGGATTCGATCTGTTTGTCATAGCGGAACATGACTCACTGGCTCCTGAAAATGTGATGAATAAAAACAAAAAACCCGGCAGACTCAAAGCCAACCGGGTTCCACAAAAATTTGCTGAGCTTCAGAAGGCCTTCAATACCGCCTTCCGTACCACTGATACGTCAGGCTACTGAATCAAAATTGCGTGCACACCGGCAGGCAGCACAAAACACACAGCAGATGCTGTGTTTTGCGCAGAAACCATCAGTGTGTTAGCAAAATTCAGTTTCATGACTTTCTGATATGGTGATGAATCAATGGTTTTCAATAGATCCATTGGAACGCCCCGCACATCAACCCGCTGTACAACTTAATCAACCGGCTGACCTACTTCAAACGAGCGCCCCAATGTCAGTTACATATTTTACTGCCATGGCCTTATATGCAGCAAGGCAGGCCGTACCGCTGCAAAGAACCCCTGTACGCTCCACTGGCCCCAAACAATTTGTACAACACCTCTGAAAAAATATCTAATTTATTGAATTTAAATGGAAATTAAAAATTCACAACAAACTGTTCCCCCTAACCCGACTCTCTCGCCCGACCCCCAAACACTGTACCGAAAGAGCAACAGCACATTCAACACAAGGTCGAATCGGCACGCGTACAAAACCTCATACAAACCCCGGCGTATCAGGCATGGCCTGACCTGTGATCTGATATTGATATAACCTTATATATTGCTGTAAAGCTATTCTTCAAAAAATTCAATATAAAAGGAAACCATGATGCAATTTCTACACACCATGCTGCGCGTGGGCAATATGCAGCGATCCATTGATTTTTATACCCAACTGTTGGGCATGACGCTGCTACGCACCGTCGACCGCCCTGACCAGCAATACAGCCTGGCGTACCTGGGATACGCTGGCGGTAACCCTGAACAGGCTGAGTTGGAGCTGACCTATAACTATGGAACCGACCATTACGACATGGGAACAGCCTACGGCCACATTGCCATTGGCGTTAACGACTGTTATGCGGCATGTGAAAAAATCCGTACCGGTGGTGGCCAGATATCCCGTGAACCTGGCCCGGTGAAAGGCGGAACCACGGTGATTGCCTTTATTGTTGACCCTGACGGCTATAAAATTGAACTGATACAAAACGGTACCATGCAGTAACATGACCATAAAGCTTATACCGCTGTTCTGAACTGCCGGAATCATTGTCAGGGGCATGGATTGGCACAACCAGTAGAATAAGCACACCTATCACGACGCACAAAGGGTATTGGCAACATGTCTGAACCACGTTCGACCACACATCATATCCATGAGGTATTCACACAGCGCTGGTCGCCCCGGTCATTTACCGGTGAGGCCATTGATGAAAAAACATTGATGAGTTTTTTTGAAGCGGCCCATTGGGCACCTTCGGCGCACAACAGCCAGCCCTGGCGGTTTATCTATGCCCTGAAAGGCAGCCTCGAATGGGAGCCCTTGTTTGCACCGATTTTCCCGCAAAACCAGATCTGGGCACAAAACGCATCCGCGCTGGTTCTGTTTGTTGCGCAAACACAATGGATTCCTCCACTGATGGACCATGAGGTGCCTCTGCCATATCATGCGCTGGATGTGGGCGCAGCAGCCATGTGCTTTTCCTTGCAGGCAACAATGTCGGGCTGGGATACGCATCCAATTGCCGGCTTTGACAAAGAATCCGCGCATAACCTGCTGGGCATTCCGGATCTGTTTGCGCCGTTGCTGCTGATGGCTGTTGGCCGCCGCAATCCGGACATATCCGCTTTACCCAAAGAGTTGCAGGAGCGTGAAAAACCCAGCTCACGCATCGCGCTCAATGAACTGGTGAGCAAAGGCCTGTTCCAGCTTTAACCCGTATTGGCTGGCTCAGCCGGTGGTGTGCATTCAACAGCAATCGGCTATGCCAGAATTCATTTTCAATATTCCGTCACTTCGCCATTACCGGCAATCAGCACAGTACGGATGGGCGTTTCAGGATAAACCTGTGCCAGCGCCTGCCTGTATAGCGCCAGTTGTTCACGGTAAGCGTCAGCATGATGCGCTTCAGGATTCCAGGACGATTTGTAATCGACAATCCACCACTGCCCATCCAGCATCACCAGCCGGTCAATGCGCACAATTTCTCCCTGGTAACTCAGCTCAACCTCGTTCTCGGCCAGCTCAATCGCATCCGCATCAAAAAAACGCCTGCTTTGCGCATGGGTCAGAATCGCCTGGGCGCTGCGCGCCGCTTTAGCGGCTTGCCCAAAATCCAGTCCATGTTCCCGTGCTGCTGCCTGCACATGCATATCTTGCGTGCTGCCCCACTCCAGCAGGCGATGCACCACCCGGCCAAAGCGCTGCGCAGTTGAGGTCTGTTCAGCGGAATTGCCTGCTCCCAGTTGGGCCGCACGAGAAATACCGGGCAGCCCTGTTTCTGCGCGCACCAGTTCCATCCATTCGGCAGCCTGCGCCGGTTGCTCCATGATCTGCGGGCTATACGCTGGCTGCTCCAGTTGTTCAAAAACACCCTGCGCAGTTATTTGAGAAGACGAAACGTCAGCAGCCAGCGCCAGCTCAGGAATACGCTGCAACTGATTTAGCCTGCACCACCAGCTCTGCTCATCCCTGCCGGTTTTGACCGCAGAAAACACCAGGCGTTCCTGAGCCCGCGTCATCGCCACATACAGGGCATTGAGCTCTTCACGCGCATTGGCGGCAGCTTCGCTTTGCGCCAGCAGCGCCACATCAGCCGGCAGTTTTTTGGCACTGGTGAAAAATACAAACCGGCGCGGGTGGCTTTCCTGCGCGGGCCAGTCCATTAGCACAGAAAATCCGTCCGCCCTGGATTTGGCCGGATCGGTATCCAGCACAATCACGCCACGTGCTTCCAACCCCTTAGCACCGTGAATAGTGAGCAGTTCCACCGCATCACCACCGCCCGGATATTCGCTTTTGATCGGGCGTTTGCGCAATGCCCGCACAAAGTTATAAGGCGTTGCATAACGCCCGCCATCCAGCGTTAAAGCCTGTTGCAGCAAAGAGCGCAGATTGGTCAGCACCTCGTCACGCATCGCCACCGGAACCGCCTGTGCATAACGTGCCAGCAGGGCAGCCTGGTTGTAAATGGCATCCAACAAATCATGCGGCGGCAGTTCGCGCGCCAATTTTTCCCATTGTTGAAGCAGCCCGGCTGCCCGTTGCAGAGCAGCAGGAAATTCATCCTCCTCGCCTGCTGCCTGCAGCAGCACATCCCACCAGCTGACGGGCGTTTTTTCCGCTGCGGCACATCCGGCATCATCAGGCACCGGCATGCGTGCCTGCCTGACCCGCTGTGCCAGCAGCATCAGATCATCGTCGTTCACATCAAAAATTGGACTGCGCAGCACCTGCGCCAGTGACAGGTCATGCATGTGCGAAGCCAGCACATCCAGCAGGGCAGTCACATCCTGAATTTCCTGCGTTTGCCCCAACAACACATCATCAGCAAAACGCCAGGGAATACGCCGGTGGTTCAGTTCCACCAGCAGTTCGCGCAAACGGTCTTTTTTGCGTGACAGCACTTTGATATCAGATGCCCGCCAGCCGTCCTGCACTATCCACTGGCTGATCAGGTCGGCCACCTGGCGTACCTCCTGCTTACGCAGTTTTTCCTCTTCCACATAACGCGGCTCGGTCAGCGAATCGCGCCATTGCATACGCTGTTGCGCCGATTGCTTCTGCCCGGTAGCCTGCTCCACCGGCGGCAAAATACCTACCAGCCCCGGCTGTGAAGAAGCTGTGGTATGCGCCCGGAAGTCCGCATATTCCCCTACCGTCTGTGCCAGCGTAAACAGCTCATTCACACGCTCAATCACTCCACACGCATTGCGGCGCGTATGATCGCACGCCAGCCGGTCAGCCCCCCACATCTGTTGCAGAAAATCGCACGCAGCCATAAACACTGCCGGGTCGGCCCGGCGAAAGCGGTAAATGGACTGCTTGGGGTCTCCCACAATGAACACGCTCAGCCGTCCGCCACCGCCAATACCACCATAGGCAGAAAACCAGCTGCGCAGCGCCTGCCACTGCAAAGGGTTGGTATCCTGAAACTCGTCGATCAGCACCTGGCTGATGCTGGCGTCCAGCCGCTGCGCCACCCAGCCATAGGTTTCGGTATCGCCCAACAGGCGCAGTGCCACACGCTCCAGATCGACCATGTCCACCTTGCCCTGCTCGCGTTTGACCTGCGCATAACACGCGAGCAACGCACGCGTTAAGCGCATCATGCGCTGCTGGTACACATAAGCGTCATGCTGGATAAGTGCTTCCAGTAAGGGCTGCAACTCCTGTTCGGCCAGTTGGGCTGCTTCAAATTTTTGCAGGCGGTTATTCAGGCGAAATTCGGTTTTAACAAACAGCGCTTCGCGCAGCATGTTCAGACGCTGCTTGGCATTGTCTGCGGTCAATGCCTGTTCTATGGCACTGGCTGCATTCTGCGGTGTTTTATTCTTCTCCTGCCTCAGCACTTTGGCATAACCCAGCCAGCGCTGAACAAATGCAGCATGCATCGCCTGGCTGCCTGGGTCGGGCGCATCAGCAACTGAATCGGCCACTTTTCCATGTGCATCAGCCAACGCAAATTCAATACGGCGTTCCCAGGCCTTCCGCAAGGCTTCCTGCGTGTTAAAGCTGCCCTGCTCCTGAAGCAGGTTTTCCAGGTCTTCCCGCAGTTCACTGTTGTGCAGACACTTTTGCAGCAGCGCGTACCAGGCCGGGGCAAACAGCTCGCTGTCATCTTCAACCAGCTCATAGCTGGCCGGCAAGCCCAGTTCATTCAGTACCCCCATAGGGGCAGCGCCCAGCAACTGTGCAAACCACCCATGGAAAGTGCGTATCTCCACACTGCGCGGGTTGGCAATGAGCCTGGCGTAAAGCCCGCGCAGTTCGGGCACCAGCGGTTTGGCCTGATCCGCCGCAATGCCCCGGTTTACCAATTCCTGTACCAGCACGACATCATCTGCCTCGTGCGCAAATGCATGCAACCATTCCTGCAGGCGGGCACGCATTTCACCGGCGGCTTTTTTGGTGTAGGTAATTGCCAGTATCGCTTCAGGCTTGACCCCTGCCAGCAAGGCCCGCAGGATGCGGGATACCAGCATCCAGGTTTTTCCGGCACCGGCACAGGCCTCTACCGAAACACTGCGTGCCGGATCACAGGCAATGGCATAAAAATGTTCTGCGCTGACTGGCGCACCATTGGCCGTATACGCAGGAGCATGAGATCGTACAGATGGGTTTGGCACAGAATCAGTCATGCAGTTCCCCTGTCTGTACTGCGCCATTGACCGCCACCGGATCGGCAGCACTTAAGGCAGGCTGGGCGTCAGTTTCCCAGTATTTTTTCCGGCACAACCCGATAGCCGAACAGTAGGCACACGCCTGCGCCTGGCCGATCGGATCCGCAGGAAAACCATCTTCCAGCCTCTGCAAGTCATTCACAATGCCCTGGCGCAGCGCCTGTTTGTCCTGTGCCAGATCCTTGACTGAAAATGCTTCGACATTACCTTCCCGCTCATCCAGCGACAGGTAAAATGCCGACGCGGCATCTGCCTGGGAAACTTCGCCCACAGCGTTCCCGCCTTTGACCATCTGCCCTTCCATCAGCAGGGCATAAAAAGGCAGTTGCACATCTTCAAACGGTTCATTGACACGCTGCCTGGTTTTGGAGCGCCGTTCTGTCTTGTAATCAATCACCACAGGCGCGCCCCGCTTTTTGTCCAGACGGTCGATACGCCCCTGCAAAGTGATTTGGTCAGTCAGTTGGCTACGCATCGCCAGCTCTGCCTGCTCAAACTGTCCCCCTTCACTTTCGTACCCGTGCAGCCAGCTCAGATACGCTACGGAAATGTCCGGCCAGCGCGCACGCCAGAGAATCAGCGCCGCCTGATCATAGTTTTCAGAAAGCTGCTGCGCACATGCATTGAGCAACTCGGTATCACCTGCCATTGTGCAAGGGAAATTCTGCTGTGCCCTCTGTTCGTGAAACTGTTTAAGCACGGCATGCAGCCAGTTACCATAATCACGCTGATCCAGTTCGCTGTCCAGTTCGTCAGGTTCGCGCAGTTGCATCATGTACAAAGCATAAAAACGGTAAGGGCAGTTGCGCAGGGCCTGATAGGCTGATGCGCTCAACATGTCCACCTGCAAACGTTTGGCAGGCCGTGGGGCAGGAACCGGTGTAGACTGCGCTTCCAGCAAACGCATTGTCCGCTGATCCGGCTGTTGGTCGGAAAGCTGCATCCCGCCTTCTGCTTCAGCATTCAAAAGCCTTTGTACCAGCGTGGCAGGCCTCAGCGGCTGAGAGCCCTCCATGGAACGCCAGATCAGACTGACACGGGGCAGCCTTAACGCCTGCACCCACTGTGCCTGCAAACGTTGCCACCAGCGCTGGCGGCTGGCCAGCCCCAGGGCGATGCGGTCAGATTCACGCCAGAATCCTGGCAGGCTGGGGGCTGCCGTCAAACGTGTTTCATCACAGCCCGGAATGACAATGGCGGCAAAAGGACGCAACATGACACGGGCCAATGGCGTGATCACCACCTGCGGCTGCTCGGGAGCAGGCGGAATAAACGTCACTGTTTCCAGTGCATGCGCCACCCAGCGGACAAAATCAGCATAATTCATTGATACGGCTTGTGCCTGCCGGGCAAAATCAGACAGAACATGTTCCGCATCAGCCTCTGACTGTGCAGACAACTCGTGGCAGTGCAGTATCTGCAACGCCTCAATCCCTGCCGCATCGCGCAGTAAAAACGCTTTGGCGCCGCATTGCTCCAGCACCTGGTCAAATACCTGCAAATGTGCCCATAAACTGCGCTGCCCTGTGCCCCGCAGGGTTGTCACCAGGTCATTGATGCGCCGCAGTACCTGTTGTGCAGCCAGTGGCCAGCCGGGCCGCGCTTCGTAAGGCCACTTGGGAACTTCCTGTTTGCGGATACAGGCCTCCAGCATATCCAGCCCGCAGGTGAATTCATGGTTTGGCGGCAACGCTTTAAACGCATCCAGCAGTGTATCAGCCGGGGCATCCCACAAGCCACTGCGAACCAGGCTCATCACCAGTGCGGCAGAACGCGTGGTGGAAAGTGTCCAACCGGTTTCATCGGCCAGTGCAACACCCTGCCGCGACAACAGGGCCCGCACACGGCGGGCGATTGGCCGGTCTTGCGAGCATAAGGCTACAGGCATGACACCGGCATTGAGCAGGTTGACCACTTCTGCCGCTGCGCGTTCAGCTTCATCTTCAGCATCACTGGCAATCTGCCACACCGGGGGATGCTCTTTGGCAATGACAGCCAGAGGATCGGTCTGCACTTCCATGCGTTTAAACATATCCGGCGTGGACTGCACGTGTGCCTGCTGCGACGAAAACAGATCGAGATTCAGCCACAACCGCTGTTGCTGCGGCCAGCGGGCATACAGGTTCTGCGTCAGCGCGTCCGGCCCGCCGGCCTGCACCACCACCAGCGCAGTGCGCTGCTGCGACAATGCCGATACGTTATCTGCCAGTGCGAACAATATGTCGGTAGCCCATACCTCGGTTGCGCTGGCCCATGCCACAGCCAGCGGCCCCAGCGCCGCTTCCACGCCCGCCACGCCAGGCTGCGGCTGCTCAGCCAGTTGCCCGGCCTGTTTCCAGTAAGCCACACGCTCCTGCGGTGCCAGTGTGCCAGCTGCCTGCATCAGGTCATTGGCCATGGTTACCAGCGGCTCCACCAGGGCATTGGCCAGATCAAGCGCCTGCCCCTGCTCCAGCCGGCGCAGCCAGCTTTGTGCCTGCAGATGGTCCAGCACCGGGTCTCCACAAGGTCCTGCGCCTGGGTGATGCACACCGCCCAGCCTTGCCGCCCAGGTCTGGGTCGTCTCTATGCGGGGAATCAAACCGTCCCCAAGTTCCTGCTGCCACGCTTTTCGCAGCGGAGATATCACCTGGACAAACGGCAATACCACGGTAATTTGTGTGGGTATTAGGCCGCCTCTTTTACCCCATTCGTTAATCTCGGCGGCAACCCTTCTCCACAGCGAAGAAGTGGCTCCGCTCTCTAAAGGCCAATCCCAGGCGCTTGTCAAGCCAGGGAGGGTATCATCATTTACTGAGTGGGTAGTCACGGCCATTGAAAAACAACTTTTCGCCTTTATGTCAGAATTCACATCCATGGGAATGTGCTGGTAATATTTCACACATTTCAGGGTTTTTCCTTATTATGATTATGATAATCAACTTGAACAAGGTTTCATTATGAGCACAGAACTCATCAAGCATGTTACCGACAGTAGTTTTGAAAACGATGTCCTCCAGTCCCCCACACCCGTTCTAATTGACTTCTGGGCCGAATGGTGCGGCCCATGCCGCATGATGGCCCCTATTCTCGATGAAATTGCCGAGGAGTGCCAAGGTAAGCTGGTTGTCGCCAAGGTCAATACCGACGAAAACCGCAATACCGCCGCCAAGTTCGGGATTCGTGGCATTCCAACACTGATGCTGTTTAAAAATGGCGACCTGCTGGCAACCAAAGTGGGTGCAGCAAGCAAGTCACAATTACTCAGCTTCATCGAACCCCATATTTCCTGATTCCTCAGGATTTGTTACACTTTTTTCTTGCAGACAGCTTTTTTCGTCGTATACTAGCTGCCTGAACAGTGAAAACAGCCTGTTTGTCTTTGGACCAGCAGGCTGTTGTACAAATACCCACCATTTTCACACGCACTTTGATCAGTGTGCCGACAAGTGGTACAGGTTAGCATATTCCTTGCTATAAATTTTCAACATATCCTTTAACCGCCAAGGGGCGGACTTCATGCATCTTTCTGAACTAAAAAAACTCCATGTTTCAGCGTTGCTCGAGATGGCCGAAGGCCTTGAGATTGATAACGCTGCCCGGTTGCGCAAACAGGAACTCATGTTTGCCATTATGAAAAAACGCGCCAAAGGCGGTGAACAGGTCTTTGGCGATGGTGTGCTTGAAGTCCTGCCGGACGGTTTCGGCTTTCTGCGTGCGCCGGAAGCCAGTTATATGGCTGCAACCGACGATATTTATATCAGCCCCAGCCAGATCCGCCGCTTCAACCTGCACACCGGCGATGCCATTGAAGGTGAAGTCCGCACCCCGAAAGATGGCGAACGCTATTTCGCGCTGGTCAAAGTGGACCGTGTCAACGGCCTCACGCCTGAGCAAAATAAGCACAAGATCATGTTCGAAAACCTCACCCCGCTGTTTCCGAATAAACAGCTGGTGCTGGAGCGTGATACCCGCAGTGAAGAAAACATCACCGGGCGCATCATCGACCTGATCTCCCCCATCGGTAAAGGCCAGCGTGCACTGATTGTGGCACCGCCGAAAAGCGGTAAAACCGTGCTGATGCAAAACATTGCCCACGCCATTACCGCCAACAACCCGGATGTTTACCTGATTGTGCTGCTGGTGGATGAACGGCCGGAAGAAGTGACAGAAATGCAACGCTCGGTTCAGGGCGAAGTGGTCAGCTCCACCTTTGACGAACCGGCCACCCGCCATGTCCATGTGGCAGAAATGGTTATCGAGCGCGCCAAACGCCTGGTTGAACTGAAAAAAGACGTGGTGATTCTGCTGGACTCCATCACCCGCCTGGCACGTGCTTATAACAATGTTGTGCCGTCATCCGGCAAGGTACTTACCGGCGGTGTCGATGCCAACGCACTGCAACGCCCGAAACGCTTTTTTGGTGCTGCACGCAATATTGAAGAAGGCGGTTCCCTGACAATCATTGCCACCGCGCTGATCGACACCGGCAGCCGGATGGATGAAGTGATTTTTGAAGAATTCAAAGGCACCGGCAACAGCGAAATCCAGTTGGATCGCCGCCTGTATGAAAAACGTGTGTTTCCGGCCATTGCCCTCAACAAGTCTGGCACACGGCGTGAAGAACTGCTGGTGCCCAACGACGTGCTGCAAAAAACCTGGATTCTGCGCAAACTGCTCTATCAGATGGACGAAATTGAAGCGATGGAGTTTATTCAGACCAAAATGCGCCAGACCAAAAACAACAACGAATTTTTTGAAATGATGCGCAAAGGCAGCTAAAGCGGCAAATTACAGCCTCTTGTCATCCAAGCACATTTTGTGCGATAATAGAGAATTATTCTGGAAAGTACTGCGCTTATTCAATGAAGCAGGCAGCGGCTCCCGTTGTTAAACATAGCTAGGAAAAATACCATGCGTGAAGGTATCCACCCCGATTATCGTGAAGTTGTATTTCTGGACCAATCTAACGGCTTCCAGTTTGTAACCCGTTCTTGCGCTCCGACCAAAGAAACCGTCAAACTTGACGATGGTCGCGAACTCCCCCTGTTCAAACTGGAAACATCCAGCGAATCGCACCCGTTCTACACCGGAACACAGAAGAGTGTGGACTCCATGGGTGGTCGCGTTGAGAAATTCCGCAACAAATTTGCCAAGGCAGGTTCTCTGTTGCGCAAATAATGGACGGCTGCGCCGCATTTTGAATTGCGGCCTGGCAACTGATCCATTTCAAAAAAGGGCTGCGACGGTTCACACCGCACTGCCCTTTTTTCATTGAACTTCATTGCCCCTGAGTAACGAAATTCACAACGATATCGTTACAATCACTGCATACCCTCACAACAGATTATTGATGTGAACCAACCCACCCCGGCCATAGTCACCCAACGCGAGGTCAAGCGCCTGCCGCGCCTGGCTCTGCTGCTGATGTGTGCCGCCTACATATTGCCCGGTTTATTTGGCCGGGACCCCTGGCGTCCCAGCGACTCCACCGCTTTCGGATACATGTATGCGCTGGCCGAAGGCCATACCTCATGGCTTGCCCCGGAGCTTTTAGGCAATTCGCCTGATGGTGGGCTGATTCCCTACTGGCTGGGGGCCGCCTTTATCAAACTGCTGCCGTTTCTGGATGCGCCCACCGCCGCGCGCATTCCATTTGCTTTGCTGCTGGCCGCAATTTTCCTGCTCACCTGGTACGCCTGCTATTACCTGGCACGCACCGAGCCGGCACAACCGATTGCCTTTGCTTTTGGTGGTGAAGCCAAGCCGAAAGATTACGCACGCGCTATTGCAGACGGCGCCTTGCTGGCACTGATGGCCACCATCGGCTTATTGCAGCCAGGGCATGAAACCACCCCGGAACTGGTACAGATGGGGTGCATTACATTTTTCTTTTTTGCACTCGCCGCAGCACCGTATAAAACAGTATCTACCTGGATATGCGCGGCCTGTTCATTGCCGGTACTTGCACTCAGTGGCGGCCCTGTCATGGCCGTGGTGCTGGGTATTGCCGCGGCGGTCATGTGCGCTAATTCCGAGTATGAAAAAGCCCGTCCGGCGGCAGCCTTTTTTATCCTCGGTGTTGTGTTATCTGTTGTATTGTCCTGGCTGACCAATACCTGGGGCGGCATCAGCATATACATCAATTCGCCATTGCGCCTGCTGTTATCGTTCATGGAAAATGCAGTGTGGTTCACCTGGCCGGTATGGCCTTTTCTGGGATGGACATTATGGCACTGGCGTTATCTGTGGCGCCGCAGACACATCTCCGGCCCGCTGGTCGTGGTGGTGGTTGCAGTTTTGGGCTGCCTGTTCAGCGATGGCGACAAAAACTACCTGCTTTATGCATTGCCCGCCATGGCTGTACTGGCTGCATTTGCCATGCCCACATTCAAGCGCAGCGTATCGGCGCTGATTGACTGGTTTGCGCTGATTCTTTTCACGCTGCTGATGCTGGTGGGTTGGTTTTACTGGTTTGCCATGTCAACCGGCTATCCGGCAACACCCTCAGCCAAAGTATTGCGTCTGGTACCCGGCTATACACCCGAATTCGCGCTGCTGCCCTTCATCATTGCGCTGCTGGCAACCATTGCCTGGCTATGGCTGGTACGCTGGCGTACCGGCAGGCATCCGCACGCTATCTGGAAAGGCATGGTGCTCTCAGCTGGCGGCGTGACACTGTGCTGGCTGATGCTGATGACCCTGGGGCTGAATGTGATGGACTACGCACGCAGCTTCAGGCCCTGGACTGCCCGAATTGAGCAGGTGGTTACTGCCAGCGGCACTGTACCTGAATGCCTGTCCACACAGAATCTTTCTGTCATGCAGATTGCCACCTGGTCATGGCAGCCTGGCATACCGTTGCGTGCAGAAACGGCCAACTGCCCTTATCTGATTGTCAATGCACCATCCAATGCGTTTATTCCCTTTGTTGATAAACAGCGTTGGGAGCTAGACGACAATGGCATTGTCATCCGCCCAAGTGACCGTACCCTGCAAGACCGGGTTCTGATTTACCGCCTGCACCCGGATGCATATCATGACGCTGCTCAGCCTGCTGATAACGCCATTGGTATTGCGCATGAATGATTTTTTTAAGATCGGGCGTCATGCATTTTCTGTATTAGCTGGTCAGTGGGCGGCTGTCGGCTATGGCATAGTCGACAACGCCATTGCCGGCCACATAGACAAAACCGCGTTATCAGCCCTTTCACTGGGCATTGCCATCTACATGAGCGTGTTCATCGGCCTGATGGGCATTGTTCAGGCCATTTTGCCCATTGCCGGCCAGCTCTATGGTGCCAAGCGCTATACAGAAATTGGCTACCAATGCCGGCAGACGTTTTACCTGGCCATTGGGGTCAGCATTATCGGCATTCTGTGCCTGATGTTTCCCGGCCCCCTGCTGCAACTGGCTGACGCCCCGCCCGAAAAAGAAGCGCTGGTACGCGATTACCTGCACATGCTGGCGCTGGGGTTTGTGCCTGCAGTGCTGTTCCGGATTTATGCCTCTTTGAGCCAGGCCATATCGCGCCCGCTGTTTGTTACTGTGCTGCAGATCATCGGGCTCGTTATCAAAATCCCGCTGACCTGGCTGCTGGCCGTGCAATGGGAGATGGGCATTGCCGGCTGCGGCGTGAGTACAACGATGCTGAACACGCTGTTCTTCATCATTGCTGTCGTCATGCTGATCAAGCACCCGGTATACCGACCATTTCATATTATCCAGCGGCTGGAGCCACCGGCTGCCAAAGACCAGGTCGCCTTATTAAAGCTGGGCATTCCGATGGGGCTGAGCTACTTTATTGAAGTGACCGGCACCACGTTCATGGCCATATTTATTGCACGCTTTCATTCCGATGCCTATGCCAGCGGGCACCAGATCGTGGGCAGCATTGCCGGTGCCGTCTACATGATTCCACTGTCCATCAGCATTGCCAGCAGCGCCATTGTTGCCCAGTACCTGGGAGCCTGTAATTACATTGCTGCCAGATCTGCCGGTTATAAAGGCATTACCATGGCAATCATCTGCGCCATTGCAGCAGGCCTGCTGGTCTACTTCTGCCAGCAACCCATTATCGGCATTTATACGATCGATCCCGATGTGATTGCTGTGGCCTCTTCACTGATCATCTTTATTGCCCTGTATCAGTTGGCAGACGCAACCCAGATCACTGCCGCATTCATCCTGCGGGCTTACAAGATTGCGATTCTGCCCACCATTTTGTATGCTGTGGCGCTGTGGGGTGTCGGGCTGGGTGGGGGCTATACGATTGCATTCAACCTCACCGGGCACTCACCTGAATTTCTGCAAGGCCCGGCCGGCTTCTGGTTTGGCAACGCCGTCAGTCTGGCTGCCATTGCCATCGCACTGGTCATGCTGTTCAACCATATCTCAAAAAAACTGATTGCAGAAGAAAAGCATCTGGCTTCAGAAGCCATACCTGCTTAGGCCATAAACGCCTTGTCTTCACTATAGCGCTTACGCTGAAGTATCAGGAACCTGGCAGCTTTCCAGCATAATGGTCAGCGATGAAATGTCATGAAACCCCTGTACCTGCGCAGCCTCACAAATCGCATCATGCAGTTTGGCATCATTTAAAAACTCAACACGAGAGCCACACGGACTGATCAGCATGTCGGCTTTCTCTGATGTTTTCTGTGGTTTAAGCCGGTACAGCATGGCACCTCCTTCAGAGCGTACCCGCAACACAACACCATGCTGTTCCAGATGATTGAGCGTACGGTAAACCGTCGCCAGAGAGAAAGTCATGCTTCCGACCGTCTGTGCACGCTGAATCACACAACAGAAAATCTGTTTTGCATCCAGACATTTCGGTGCGACCTGCTCCAGTATATGCAACACCACCAGCCGAACCGCTGTCGGACGAAGCCCGGCCTGTGCCAGCCTGGCGTGCGCCGATTCCAGCTCATCCATCTGTGCTGTCAGATCTTTTTTACTCATACAGCCCTCCGATAAAAGCTTTTACTCCACTTCTCTGGGCGCATTTTTAACGCCATGCTTCCAGTAGTTGGAAGCGCGTATCCGCGATTTATCTACACCACGAACCGTCACAAAATGCTGGTGTACTGCCTTTATCACAGCACTCTCTGCCGCAGCCCAGATGAATCCTTCGCCCTCAGGTAATGCCGTATCAGACAAGGCGTCCACAAAAGCCTTCACCTCATCCTGCTGGTCACGCCGGTACAGCCATGTAGCAGACAGTTGCGCCTTGGTGTTTAACGGTAGTTGTGCTGACGGGTCATCCACCTCAATGAATGTATATACCCGCGCCTGTACCGGCAGCTCTTCCAGCCTGCGGGCGATGGCCGGATACGCGGTTTCATCCCCGATCAGAAAGTGCCAGTCAAAATGGCTGGGAATCACCATGGAACCGCGTGGCCCGCCCATACCCAGATAATGCCCGGGTTGTGCCTGCTGCGCCCACGTAATGGCAGCACCACCATTATGAACGGCAAAGTCCAGCACCAATTCACGTTTGAGCGGGTCATACCGACGTGGCGTGTAGTCCCGCACCGTCGGGCGTGCCTGCCCTTCAGGAAAGATCAGGCCATTCTCTCCCACTTCAGGCAACACCAGCCGCTCACTCCCTGGCTCTGGAAAAAAAAGTTTGACGTGATCATCAAAAGAAGCCGATTGAAAGTCATGCAGGTCATCGCTTTGCAAAGTGATTCTGACAAAATTCGGTAATTCGCGAGACACTTCTTTCACTCGCAGCAGACGCATTTTTAAAGGGAAACGGACCCGTTCAATGGCAAAATCACGCACTTCAGACATGTGTACATTCCTTGTAGTTGTGGTTCACAAAAATGCTGATCCCAATGTCATGGTTATTTTTAACCGGCATGGTTCCAATCAGACACGAATAAAATATATCGTAAGATATATTTAAAGATACTTTAAACTATCTTACGATATAAAGTCAAGCATTTAGATTGAAATAATGGTGCCCAGGTTCACACCTTGCAACCATGCAAAGCCCATAGATTGCAAAAACAGATACCTGTGAACAAATCCACGGAGCAAGCCGGTCACCTCTCAAAGTGACCATACGGCACCTGCGCTGGCCTGTTCAGATGAAATCCGGCAGGTTCAGTGGGAATTCGCCAGCCCTGTCACATAGTCCCCAATGGCCAAGGATGCCGTCAGCCCGGGAGACTCAATGCCGAACAACTGTACGATGCCGCGCACACCATGCTGACCTGGGCCGGTAATGACAAAATCCTTTTCAGGTTCCCCTGCGGCCTGGATTTTAGGGCGGATGCCTGCATACGCAGGCTGTAAGGCACCATCGGGCAAAGCGGGCCAGTAAGAACGGATAGCCGCATAAAAACGGTCGGCCCGTTTCGGGTCTACTGTGTAATCAATCTCATCAATCCATTCGATGTCAGGACCAAACTTGGCCTGATGTCCCAGATCAATGGTCAGATGCACGCCCAGCCCCCCGACCTCAGGGGTAGGATAAATCAAACGGCTGAAAGGCGATTTGCCCGAAATTGAATAGTAGCAGCCCCGCGCATAATACAGTGCCGGAATCTGTTCCTTGGGAAAGCCCGCCGTATGCTCGGCCAGCGTCTGCGCACCCAGCGCCGCACAGTTCACCAGCAGCCCTGTTTTCAGCGGATCCGCCCCTTTGGCATGAACGATCACACCGTCGGAAACCACTTCCGCCCGCTCCACCTGCGTGTTGAACACCACCATGCCTCCGGCATTCTCCAGATCACCTTGCAGGCTCAGCATCAGGCCATGCGTATCGACAATGCCCGTTGTCGGGCTCCACAGCGCACCGGTACAGAACAGATTGGGTTCCATTTCACACGCACGGGCTTGATCCAGAAGCTCCAGTTGCACACCGTTCTGACTGGCTGTAGCCTGTATGGTTTTCAACTTCTGCAACTGCTCTTGCGTGGTTGCCACAATCAGCTTGCCGCAGTTTTCATGAGGCACATCGCGCTCCTGGCAATAAGCGTACAAACGCTCACGCCCCTGCACACATAAAGTAGCTTTCAAAGACCCGGGGCGATAATAAATACCCGCATGGATCACCTCGCTGTTACGCGAGCTCACACCCATGCCAATGGCAGGCTCAGCCTCCAGCACCATCACCTCACGTCCGGAAAGCGCCAAC
Organism: Saezia sanguinis; assembly: GCF_963921665.1. Lineage (NCBI taxonomy): Bacteria > Pseudomonadati > Pseudomonadota > Betaproteobacteria > Burkholderiales > Saeziaceae > Saezia > Saezia sanguinis. Next base: position 33,278 of record NZ_CAWUGC010000006.1, on the reverse strand, counting down.
GCACGCGCACAGGCCAGTCCGACAACACCTGCGCCGACCACAACTGTATCAATGTAATCCATGATTTTATGATTAGAAAAGGGGAAGAATTGGAACCAATGATCTTAGCAGAAGAAAACGGCTTTTTCACAAAAATGGAATTACCTGCAAGCACCATTTTCGCCCACGTCTCATCATTTTGGAAAGACATCAATGTTCCATAACAACCACCCCCAGATACGGTTTGCCATTTCCTTCTTGAACAGTTCAGGTTGCACAGCTTGCAGTGTGCTTTATCATATGCCGCATGATGATGCATAAAACGGCATACAAATCCCGTTTATAATCTGAACGAGAAACCAATGAAAACAAAAATCCATTGCCCCATAACAATATGACACCACAGCAAGAACAACTGGTGAACCTCGGTGCTGTATTCACAGCCGCTTTACAGGCCGATCAGGTCGCACGCACAGGCCAGGCCGATGAGGCCGTTCTGGGCTGCCTGATCCAGAGTCTGCTGGTCATTGATCCCCCTAACTCACTGGCCATATACAGCGGGCAGGATCATGAACTGATGCCTGGCTACCGGCTGCTGGCCGCTTTGCTGCAAGGCGACCGCGATCTGCAGCCCGAACCGGTGCGCTATGCCATCACGCTGCTGGCACTGGAACGCAAGCTCATTGCCCGAAAAGACCTGATGCAGACCATCAGTGAACGCCTGCAACTGATCCGTACCAAAGTTGAACACTTTGGCATTCTGAACGAAAACGTGATTGCAGCCTGCGGACAGCTTTATGAAGACACCGTCAGCCAGTGTGGTAAGCGCATCATGATCCATGGCGATCCGCACATTTTGCAGCGACAGGGAACACCTGAAAAATTACGTGCGCTGCTGCTGGCAGGCATACGGGCTGCCATGCAATGGCAACAGGTAGGCGGCAAACGCTGGCACTTTCTCTTTCAGCGTAAAAGAATGCTCGAAACGGTACTGCAACGGCTCAAACGCCCTTTTTAACAGGTTATCGGCATTCGTTATCATGCATGCGGTAGGTAACCAGAGCATGTCCACACAGAGCCGAAAAATGCACTTTATCCTGAATATCTCGGTAAAAAGAAGCCCGGCATGATGAAAAGTAAAGATCTTGTCATCCAATCAGAAATTGAGAACTTATTACAAAGCCGCTCTTCCGGGCAGAATTTAAAATCTTATTTTGAAAACCTGCCTGATCACAAGGTCAGGAGAGCAATTGTCATCTTATCACGCATATACCCTGACAAAAACACAGTTTCAGATGATGATCTCGAATTTATCATCTGCATGCTTTCAAAGGAAAGGTATCTGGAACAGGATAGTTTTTTTAACTTTATCCATTCGCTGAATCTCATTGAGTTCACCGAAACACAAAAAGATACACTGATTCCTGTTATCCAAAAACACTTTGAAACATTATGTGAAAACTGCACGTTTGAGCTGGATAATCTTTTGGTCAACATATTCAAACTGCCTGATTTGTTTGAATATATGAAAACACTGGCAGAAGAAGGCAGCACCGCCGTGCTTCAGCACATTGCAGATATTTTGCGGTATGAACATTTCTCTGACGACAAGGTATCAGCTGAAGCCTTAGAAATACTGGAACAAAAAATATCGCGCAAACTGTAACCTGCAACCGCTGAAGGCATCTGGTCAGAATATGTCAAAATACCCCCGCGGCACAGACAATGCACCGACCTCATTGAGACAACATACGCCCTCGTATTCACATAACGAGCAATACTGGGCACTGGCTTGATTGCTGCGGCCTATTCGTTGAACAACACCATGATCTGCCTGCATAAAGCCTCAGGCAGGCCGTCTTCATAGCCCGATGGATCTTTCAGTTGAACCACCACTTCTCCGACCTTTTGGGATAACTCTGCAGGTATAGCCCGCTTGGCAGGAATATCTGCATAGTCATGCATATTGACCATGTCGTTATCATGCGGGTCGTACCAGATACGCGGTGGCTGATAAAAACCATTCAAAATACGCTCTTCCAGTGTTCTCACTGTCTGGTAATCATCTTTCTCACCCTGCGGCACTTCTTCCAGCGAAGCGTATTGCGCTAAAAACCCCGCCCCCATATTCCAGAACAACATCCGGGCTGTGGCTTCATCCAGCTGAGGGTTATCGATCAGCCATTGCAGACCCAGCGCGTTATAGTCAAAATCAGACTTGGCTGCGTACAGATGCCACTGTTCGGGCGTTGCCTGCTCCAGATAAGGGAAGATCAGCGCCCATGTTTTTTCTTCTGCATCTTTTTCTCTTACCACCTGTTATTGTCCCTTTCATACAGTAAAAGAACTTTGCTATTGTTATCTAAAAGCAGCAAAACAGCAAAATCGCATCGCACTAAAATTGACTCCTTTAACAGGCCATCAGAAACGAGTATGACTTTTCTTTACGCTCATCCTATTGAAGACCATGTCCGCCAGCGCATCCAGACCGAATTGAGCCGGATTGAAGAGCAGCATCAGGTGCATATCGTTTACGCCTGCGAATCCGGCAGCCGGGGCTGGGGTTTTGCCTCTCCCGACAGCGACTATGACGTGCGATTCATTTACGTGCACCGTCTGCCCTGGTATCTGAGTATCGAAACACAACGTGATGTGATTGAACTTCCCATAGATGATGAGCTTGATATCAGTGGATGGGAACTGCGTAAAACACTCCAGCTTTTCCGCAGGTCAAACCCCACTTTATTCGAGTGGCTGGGCTCGCCGATCATTTACCGGGAAGATGTCAGCATAACAACACACCTGCGCCAATTGGCCGCAGGGTTTTACCATGGGCTTAAAGGCCGCTGGCACTATCTGGGAATGGCCAAAAACAATTTCCGCGGCTACCTGAAAGGAGACCAGGTCCGGCTGAAAAAATACCTCTATGTATTGCGCCCGATTCTGGCGGTGTTATGGATTGATGCCGGCCGGGGCATTCCGCCCATGCGTTTTGCCGACCTGGCCGACGCCACCATGACAGACCCTGAGCTCAAAAAAGAGATCAACGCCCTGCTCAAAGTCAAAATGAGCAGCGGTGAAAGCCAGTACGGTGCTCCGTTCCCCAACATACAGGCATTCATTGAAGAGTTCTTTGCCCGGCAAGAAATACCTGAAGGTTACCGCCAAATTACCTCACCGGAAAACGATGCCGCCTTGAATCAACTGCTTTACCAGGCCGTCATGCAGTTCACGCCCGACTGATTTGCGGAAGCCGAGCACAAGCAGCAAAAGCAATACATGCTTATGCGCACAGCCGCATGCATGAATCCTTGTCAGGCTTGGCGAAGTGGTTGCCTAAAATGGTTTCAACATCAATATGATCGCTGAACGATGTCAGCGTATCTGCCCGGGCGCATACCTTTTTGAATTTTCTTTCCCATTTTTCACTCAGCGCCAGATCAACCTCCAGCCCGGTGTAACCATCCAAGTGCCCCTGAGCATAGCCTTCGGCGAGAAACTTGCATGCACTGTCATGGCCATTTTCAGCCGCATCGATAATCAGCAGCAAAGCCAGCGTGCGATCGGCAGCAATGCCCTCTCCCGCCCAGAGCATCGTTGCCAGATTCCATTTGGCTTCCGTATGTCCCTGTTTACAGGCCTGTGCATAGTAATAAACGGCGGCCCGATGGTATTCCTTTCCACCTGTCGCAAACAATGCACCCAATCTGTTCTGCGCCTCGGCATCGCCCGAGTCTGCCTGTTTCAATAAAGCAATCAAGTCTTGTTTATCCATGCCTTGTAGCCTCAAAAATTGAACCGTTGTCCACCAGACATCATGGACTTAAGATGCAACCCCTGTGTTCAGTTCACTTATTCTAGCAGAGGCTTGGAAAAGACCGTATTTTCCCCGCAAGGCCTCTTTGCCCTGTATGACCGGCAGAAGATAAAAGCATATCCTGAAATAGGTTCCGGCTCATCATAAAACATGCCCTATTCCCAGCGATCAATCAGGTGAGAACTCTATTTTGCACCACGCGGACTGAATGTGCGCGGGAAGTAAACCGGCGCCTCACGGTGCTGCAGCCGATAACCCATGGGGGCACGAGGGGCATCGCTTTGCACCGTGCCCACTTCCTGCAAAAACTCGGCTGCCAGCATGCGGGTTCTGAAGCCGCTTTTATCCACCGGCCGTCCCAGGACAACCTCATACATGTGCTGAAGCTGTGGCAGGGTAAACGGCTCAGGCAGCAGAAAAGCCGGCAACGATGTGTACTCCACCTTGCTGCGCAGCCGCTCCAGCGTGGCCTGAAACAGTTCATGGTGATCAAAGGCCAGCTTCATGGTTGTGCACTTCTCAGCAGCAAACCATTGCGCATCACTGACATTGGTGTGTGCTGCGGCCTGAACCTCCTGCCAGGGAACCAGCGCAAAATACACATGCGTGGCCGACCAGCCGCGCGGATCGCGCCCGGCCCCGCCCCAACTGCCCACCTGCTCCAGATACGGTGCCTGTACGCCTGTTTTTTCATGCAGCTTGCGTAAAGCACAGTCCAGCAACGTGGCATCCTGCGCCACATTCACAAACCCGCCCGGCAATGCCCAGCATCCGGGAAAGGGTTCCTGGTCAGCACTGCCGCGCTGCACCAGCAGCACCTGCAGTTGGTCTTCCTTCACGGTAAAAATCACCACGTCCACAGTGCTCAGCGGGCGCTGCGTTGGTAAATGGACACCTGTTTGCTTTTTCATGACCGTTTCAATTTCTGTTCCAGCGCAACCATTCTGATGGCCAGGCCTTATTGTTGTGCATTTTCCAATATTTTTTGAAAAACTTGACATTATTTTATTAAGTTGTATTATACAACCCATATAAGTTGCACAATGCAACTTTAGGAGAACAACATGTTTGGAATTCAATATATCAAATCACAACCTACCGTATACCTCATGCAGTTCAACCGCGGCAAAGTCGTCCGGCAAGGCGCAGGCCAGTCATTTTTCTATTACGCCCCCGCCTCGACACTGGTTGCCGTACCGGTCAGCAGCCAGGACAGCCCCTTCATGCTGAACATGTCCACCGCTGACTTTCAGGAAGTCACCGTGCAGGGCCAGGTCACCTACCGCATCACAAAGCCTGAGCACATTGCCAAAATGATGGATTTTTCTTTAACGTCAAATGGCAAGCGTTATGTATCGGAAGACCCTGCCCGGTTAGGTGACCGCATCGTTATGCAGACAGAGGTCATCATCCAGCGCACGGTACAGAGCATGACCTTAAAAGAGGCGTTATGTGCTGCCGCCCAGATTGCCCAGATCACAGCGCAAAGCCTGCAACAACAGTCCGAAATTGAAGCATTAGGGCTTGAGATTCTCGGCGTTTCCATTGTTGCCATTAAGCCCACGCCTGACATTGCCCGCGCACTGGAAGCCCAGGCCCGTGAAGCACACCTTCAAGCGGCGGACGAGGCCATTTATTCACGCCGGATGTCTGCTGTGGAAAACGAGCGTGCCATCCGGCAGAATGAGCTGGATACCGAAATTGCCGTCGAAGAAAAGAAAAGCGAAATCCAGGCTGCGCAGATGGCCATGAAAGCGGCCCGTATGCGTAAAGACAACGAACTGCGCAATGAACAGATGAGTTCTGACATTGATCTGGAAGAAAAACGCAAGGCGTTTGTACAGTCGCAGGTGGAAAACACCCGTGCCAACGCCGAAGCAGAAGCTTATAAGGTGGAAGCACTGATGCAGGCACTGGACAAAGCCGATCCGCGCGTGGTGCAGGCGCTTGCCGCCATCGGTATGCAGCCCGGCCAGCTCATTGCGCAAGCATTTGGCGGAATTGCCGAAAAAGCCGAACGCATCGGACAACTCAACGTCTCACCCGATTTGCTCAATACACTGATGCGCAGCCCATCTGCGCCCTCTGGCAAAAAGCAATGACAACGCTTAATTGAAAGGAACGGCAGGATGAAAAGCCATAACCACATCGCATTGAGCACTGACTTCTGGGAAAAATTTCATGGCCCCTTGCAAAACATCCTGAAACAGGAACTGGAAGCAGGCAACCAGATCGCCAAGATCTACGAAGGAGACTATCCACGTGAAGGCAGCGTCATGGTTTTTCTGATCTGGCCTTTTAAAACGCCCATACCCCAAACCCTCAACGGCATTGAATACCGCGATATCAACGATCCACATTACTGGAAAGCCGAATATGCCGATGAGTCCAACAACCTGTACCTGTGCTGTTGACTTCTGCAAATAAAAAAGGAGCACCACGATGAGCAATGTAACCGAACGCAAAGTGGTCTTGATCACCCGCCAGACCCGGCTGGAAGAACTGATACAGCGCTATCACACGCTGGCGCAGGCCAGGTTTTACATCGAACATCTGGGTGCCGATTTTTCAGACTACCTGCGTGAGAATGAAGCCTATGCGCAAAGCCTGCGTCAGGTGGTGGAAGTGTTGCAGACCTGGGGCCGCTACCAGATCGTTGAGCGCCATCTGGTACCCAACTACTGTTTTGCTGAAGACGACATTGTCGTCACGCTGGGCCAGGATGGGCTGGTAGCCAACACGCTGAAGTACCTGCACGGGCAACCTGTCATCGGCATCAACCCTGAGCCCAAACGCTGGGATGGTATTTTGCTGCCATTTACCGCACCAGACTTTCAGCACATTCTCAACGACACCGCACGCAAGCGCAGAAAAACCAAGGCCATCACCATGGCGCAGGCCACCCTGTCCAACGGGCAGGTGCTACGTGCCGTGAACGATCTGTTCATCGGCCCGCAGAACCACACCTCGGCGTTGTACGACATCACGCTTGGAGAACAGCACGAATTTCAGTCTTCATCGGGCATCATTGTTTCAACCGGCCTGGGCTCCACCGCCTGGATCAAAAGCATCGTCACCGGCTCGATGATGGTGGCACAAGCATCGCTGCCTTCATTCACCTGGAAATACAAACCGCTGGCATGGAATTCAGAACAACTGCTGTTTGCGGTGCGTGAACCTTTTCCCAGCCATGCCACACAAACCGAGCTGGTGTTTGGCAAAGTCAGCAAACAGGAGCCTTTGAAACTGCGCTCACGCATGGCAGACAACGGAGTGATTTTCTCTGATGGCATGTACCGCGATTATGTGGAGTTCAACGCCGGCATGGAAGCGCAGATTTCCATTGCAGCAGAACAGGGGCAACTGGTTATTTAAGAGCGCCCGGCACAATAAAAAACCGGCCGTATCAAACTGCCGGTTTTCTTTATGCCATGCAACATCAGGGCTTGAGGTAATCAGGCTGGTTTTCCGGTGCGGCTGCCTTAAACTCCGGCAGGCTGCTGCAATGCTCATACACTTTGCGGCACAGCGGATAAGCGCTCAGGTCACAATTCATGCGGGCAGCGTTGGCCCATTGCGGAATCAGGCAGCAATCAGCCAGAGTCGCCGTATTGCCAACACAGAATTTGTCTGCCCCTGCATTGGCAAGCAACTGCTCCACGGCTTGCAGACCTTCTGCAATCCAGTGCGCATACCAGTCCTGCTTCTGCTCGGCGCTGACCTGCAGCTCATTGCTCAGGTACTTGAGAATGCGCATGTTGTTCACCGGGTGGATATCGCAGGCAATGGCATAGGCAATCTCCAGAACCTGCACGCGCTGCTTAAGCTGCTGCGGAATCAGCCGGGGCTCGGGGTATTTCTGGTCCAGATAATCGATGATCACCAGCGACTGCCCGACCGGCCCTTCAGGCACACCGTCCAATGCCGGAACCAGTGCAATCGGATTCAGTTCCCGATACCCTGGCGCATTCTGCTCGCCAAGGCGGATATTCACTCCCTGCAGGTCGTATTTGATTTTTTTAAGCTCCAGCGCAATACGCACGCGGTAAGAGGCAGAGCTGTTAAAAAAGCTGTAAAGCTTCATCGTCTTCCTTTTCAGAACAGTTGATCATGACAAAAGCCCCGTGTTCCTGTAAACACGCAATGCGGTCATCAAGGTGCTGACTGCCCAAAAACAACCTTGATCCCGCATTTCTATTTTTTTATATTTTCTCTTTTATCTGAATGCATGCGTCAAATTAACGCGGCACCAGACAGTTCTCTTCTTTCCAGCCATACAGCCAGTCAATCGCTTTGTAGAAAAAGTCCTGTGACTTGTTTTTCCAAAGCAGGTTACGCACATCACGCTCAATGCCATCCGCATGGTACAAGCGCCCCATTTCGCGGGTGGAAAGCACAATACGTGCCGTACGCGGAATGCGTACCGACTCATACAGTTTGAACGCGGCCCGGATATCACCCTCGCACTTGCGAATCGCAGACCCCAGGGTGACCGCATCTTCCAGCGCCATACAGGCCCCCTGTGCCATGTATTGTGCTACCGGATGCGCCGCATCTCCCAGCAGAGTCACCGTATCACGGCCCCATGCCGCAACCGGGTTTTTATCGGCTGTCGCCCAGCGCCGCCATGAGGTGGGCTTTTGCAGCATCTGCGCGGGGCGCGGATGAATGCCCTGGAAGTAGGACAACACTTCCTCTTTGCTGCCATCGGTCACCCCCCATTCCTCTTCTTTACGGCTATGGAAAGTAACCACCAGGTTGTACTGGGAGCCGCCACGCAAAGGATAGTGCACCAGATGGCATTGGGGACCCGCCCACAGCACCGGCGCATTGATACGCAGGTCTTCAGGCATGTTGTCACGCTCAATCACCGCACGGTAAACCACATGGCCGGTTACACGCGGGCCATCCCCCACAGTGTATTTGCGCACCACAGACTTGCCGCCATCCGCACCAATCAGCATATCGGCTTCATAAACATTACCGTTGGTATCTGTCACCCGCACGCCTTTTTCGTCAGCATGCACCTGATCTACCTTGGTCGAAATTTTGTACTGAATCAACGGGTGTACTTCAGCAGCTTCCCACACGCTGGAATGGATATCGACCCGGTGAATCACCGCGTAAGGGCCGCCAAAACATTCACGGAATTCCTTGCCGGTATCCACACGCACCACCTGCTCACCATTGACGGCATCCATCATTGTGATATGGTCGGTAAAGACAGCACGTGAACGCGCCACCTCACCCACACCCAGGCTGTCCAGTGCCGAGAATGCGTTCGGGCCCAACTGAATACCGGCACCAATTTCACCGATTTCGTGCGCCTGCTCCAACAGCAACACTTCAATATCGCACTGCGCCAATGACAATGCTGCTGCCGCACCGCCAATGCCACCGCCCACCACAATTGCTTTTTTTCTGTTACTCATGTTGTCTACCTCTCTTTTAATTGAATACCACCACCATGGGGTTGCGCCGCTCATCTGCGAGAGCGGCTGCATACACACTTATCAGACGACTTTCACATGCAGAGGCGTCAGCCCCTGCACATCACCTTCCATCAGGTCGCCCTTGACCACCGGCCCGACACCTTCGGGCGTGCCGGTATAGATCAGGTCACCAGCTTCGAGCCGGAAGTATTTGGACAGATAGCTGATGGTTTCAGCCACCGACCAGATCAGGCAGTTGACATTGCTGCGCTGCTTGTCTGCACCATTGACCTTCAGCCATAGCGCTGCATTGTGAATATCTGTGACCTGGTCAGCCGGATGCAACGGTGCAATCGGTGCAGACAGGTCAAACGCCTTGCCAATCTCCCAGGGGCGGCCCATCTTGCGCATTTCCATCTGCAGATCACGCCGTGTCATGTCCAGGCCCGTTGCGTAACCAAACACATGGCTCAACGCATCAGCTTCAGTGATATCGCTGCCGCCTTTGCCGATTGCCACCACCAGTTCAATTTCATAGTGGTAGTTGTCCGTCTGTGCCGGATATGGCAAAGACAGCGTTTCACCCGCCTTGACAGGCACAACCGCGCCTGCCGGTTTACAGAAAAAGAACGGCGGCTCACGGTCAGGGTCAAATCCCATTTCGCGCGCATGCGCTGCATAGTTACGCCCTACACAATAAACCCGCCGCACCGGAAACTGTTTGTCGCTGCCAACAACGGGAACGCCCACCGGGGCTTCTGGGGAGAAAAGAAACTGAGTCACAACAAGACTTCCTTATCTGTTTTATTGAACAAAATCATGCGCGTGATTCACGCAACAGGCCAAGCGCTTCCTGTACCGGACGGTCTGAAAAGCTGAACAGCACCACATCTTCGCTAGTTTCAAAGCTGACCGGCTCCCATGAAGGCACCACAAACACGTCTTTTTTGGTGAAGTCAAACGTCTTGTCGCCAATATGCACTTTGCCGTTGCCTTCCACCACGTGATAAACCGTACCATCGGTGCTCCTGGCTTTTTTGCCATTGAAGCCCTTGGGCAGCAGTTGCAGGAAAGTGGCGATGGTCGGCATGGTATCCCTGCCGTTGGCCGGATTCACATAACGCAGCTTGAAGCCTTCGTACTCGTCCATCGGGCCATTCTTACGCAGTTGCTCCAGCGCTTCGCGGCTGCGGTCATAACGGTAGTTGAAAATCGGCGAAGAATTGCCGGACTGATAACGCACCGGCAGCATGTTGGCGGCATAACGCGCTTCAAAATCGCCTTCCGGACGTGTCACCGGCTGCTGTTCATCGGGATAGGTTTCGGCAAATGCCGCGCCGAAGTTGTTCACCATCGGCAGATCCAGTGCATCCAGCCACACCACAGGCTCATTGCCCACATGACCGTGGTCATGCCAACGCCATTGCGGTGTCAGAATCAGGTCGCCTTCATGCATCATGGTGCGCTCACCATCTACCGCCGTAAACCCGCCGGAGCCTTCCACAATGAAGCGCATGGCCGACTGCGTATGGCGATGGCTCGGTGCCACTTCACCCGGCAGAATCAACTGCAGGCCGGCATACAGCGTAGGCGTAATGACAAACGAGCCCCGCATTTCAGGATTTTCCAGCACCAGCACACGGCGAATGGCTTCACGCGCGCCAATCAGTTCACCGCTGCGCATCAGGTGCGGTCTGATCTGTGCGTATTTCCACAGATGCGCGGTGTATTTGATTTCGGGCTTGGTCGTAACCAGCGAGTGAATAGACTCCCACAGTGGAACCATATCGATCTTGCTGATCTCTCCATAAAATTCCTGCCGTTGCTGGATGACCGGATCGGTAATATTGTTCATCGTGCTATCTCCTATGGATGTTAAGGCAGTTTTTTAATAACATACTGCCACTTATACAGCTTCCTAGGAAGCTGCTGTTCTGATTTGAAAACCTGGTTGTGATAACGCCCTGCGCTTTTTCGTCTGTGCAAACATAAACAGAATACCAAGACAGATGGCGGTAATCAGTGCCGGAACGGCCAGCAACATGAAGATGGTTGAAAAATCAAACCCCCATGAAATCATAGTGCCACCAGCCAGGGCACCAAAAATGGCGCCACAACGGCCCGATGCATTTGACCAGCTGACGCCTGTGGCCCGGCACTCCGTAGGGTACAGAATAGCCGATAATGCATTGAACCCCACCTGAGAACCACTTACACCAACCCCCGCGCCAAATATCACCAGCACCAGCAACAGCGTTGAAGCGGTAGTGATGCCAATCAGCGCGATAAAAACGGCCCCGGCAACATAGCTGATCACAAGCACGCGATACGGATTGACTTTATCCATCAGGTAACCCAGATACACGGCCCCGACAGTACCGCCAATTTGGAATGAGGCCGTCACCCACGACGCATGCGAGAGATCGACACCGATACCCTGCAATAACGTCGGCAGCCAGCTTGAAAGCATGTAAATAATGAGAAAACTCATGAAAAAAGCACACCACAGCACCAGCGTCATGAACACCCGGCCATTCTGAAACAAGGCCGTCACAGCACCCTTGCCCGTTTTGCGCTCTTCAAGGTAAAAACGCACATTCTGGGCATAAACCTGCCCGGTGATTTTCTGCAGCACAGAGCCAATCAGATGCGGCGCATGCTGGCGCAAAATCCGGTAACGCGGTGACTCTGCCAGAAAATACAGCAATGCGCCAGACAGCAGCAGCGGCAATACACCGCCAATGACCAAAATGCCATGCCAATTGATATGTTGCAGCAACTGTGCAGTCAGAATACCGCCCAAGGCAGAACCTAAGGTAAAACCACAAAACATCAGCGTCACCAGCGCGGAGCGGCGGCGCATCGGCAAAAACTCTGAAGTCAGTGTGATGGCCGTGGGCATGGCGCCCCCAAGCCCCACACCAGTCAGAAACCGCAGCACGGTCAAAACGGTCATGTCAGGAGAAAACGCAGAGAAAAGGCTCATCAGACCAAAGAAAAACGTGCTGAAAACCAATACCTTCTTGCGCCCGATCCGGTCCGCCAGCGGACCAAAAACCAGCGCACCCAGCGTCAGCCCGAGCAGGCCTGCAATGAATAAGGGTGTCAACGCCGGCTTGCTCAGCCCCCAGTCACTGATAATGGCCGGTGCAATGAAACCAATCGCGGCAGTATCCAACCCGTCTGTTGCCACAATCAGGAAGCAACAGATCAGTATCTTCCACTGAAACGGCGATATGGGTGCGGCATCGATCGCTTTTTGTATATTGATTGCATCAGACTGGTTGCTTGTCATGATGTTGTCTCCATTTCATCTGAGCCCTGCCTTCTGGCTGAACTCATTTTTCTTTTTTAGGCCTCAATGACTCTAAGGCTGAATGTATTGTGCATCTCCCAGGGTTGAAAATAAAATGGTATTTCTAACATAGCCATAACTTTTTGGTTATATCAAACAGATTACGCATTGACAACACCTCTGCCCTGCCTGCATCCCGGCACATGCAGAGCCGGATGCCCCATGGAATAGCACATCAGTCCCACGGGTCAGGCTCATTGCATCCTCAGGCGCCTTCCATTTGAAATTTGATCGGTGTCACCACAACCTGCGCTTTTTTGCGCTGGGCAATCACAAACAGAAGCATCAGGCACACGGCGGTAATCAACGCCGGGATTCCCAGAAGCAGGAAAATCGTTTTGAAGTCGAGCCCCCATGAAATCATGGTACCGCCAGCCAGTGCACCAAAAATAGCACCACAGCGTCCCCAGGCGTTTGACCAACTGACGCCTGTTGCACGGCACTCGGTTGGATAAAGCGTTGCGAGCAATGCATTAAATCCGACCTGCGCACCGCTGACCCCCACGCCGGCACCAAAAATTGCCAGTACCAGCAGCACCATCGACGAACTGGAGACACCAATCGCTGCAATCAGCAGGCCGCCAACGGCATAGCTCGCAATCAGCACCTTGTAGGGGCTCTTTTTATCCATCATGAAGCCAAGGAACAGCGCACCCAGAGTGCCCCCGATCTGGAAAGAAGCCGTTACCCAGGAAGCATGCGAGAGGTCAATGCCGATTCCTTCCAGCAGCGTGGGCAGCCAGCTCGACAGCATATAAATCACCAGCAGGCTCATGAAAAAGGCGCACCACAGCACCAGTGTGACCAGCAGCAGTCCTTTTTGAAACAGCGCAGAAATAGCGCTTTTACCGGTTTTCGATTCTTCCAGAAAAAACCGGGTCTGGTCGGCATACGCCACACCGGTTACTTTGCGCATCAATGCAGCAATCTTATCGGCCGGGTGCTGCCGCAGAATGCGGTAACGGGGCGACTCTTCCAACACCACCAGTAACACCACCACCAGAGCCAAAGGCAGCACGCCACCCAGTACCAGAATGCCCTGCCAGTGAATATACGGCAGCAACTGGGCGGTCAGAATCCCCCCCAGTGCCGAACCCAGCGTAAAGCCGCAAAACATCAGCGTCACCAAAGCGGAGCGGCGGCGCACCGGTAAAAATTCAGACGTCAACGTGATTGCGGTCGGCATCGCTCCGCCCAGGCCCAGACCGGTCAGGAAACGCAGCAGGGTCAACACAGTCATGTCGGGAGAAAATGCCGACAGCAGGCTCATCAGGCCAAAGAAAAACGTGCTGAAAATCAGTATTTTTTTACGCCCCAGGCGGTCGGCCAGCGGGCCAAACAGCAGCGCCCCCACTGTCAGGCCAAACAGTCCGGCCATGAACAGTGGTGTGAGCGCCGGGCGGCTTAAGCCCCATTCCGCCATGATAGCCGGGGCAATAAAGCCGATAGCGGCGGTATCAAGGCCATCGGTGGCCACAATCAGAAAGCAGCAGATCAGCACTTTCCACTGCAAAGAAGTCACTTTGGCGTCGTCAATGGCTTGTTGCACATTCACGGCATGCGGTTGAGAAGATTGCATGGTGTTGTCTCCGTATGGGGGAGGCAGATACATGGCCTGCCGTTTTTTTGATGTGTAATGGCAAGTCTGCGCTTGCTGGGTTTTACGTATTGTGTAGGTTGTTGTATTGAAAATATAATGATATTTTCAGCACGGCCATAACATTCAGGTTATATCAATAATGGACTGGACACAAAAACTCAAATTCCATCACCTGCAAATACTTGTCACACTGGCTGACCAGTGCAACCTGACCCGGGTTGCCGAGCTGATGAACATTACCCAGCCTGCGCTTTCCAAATGGCTGACCGGGCTGGAAGAAGAGGTCGGCATTCCTTTATTCGAGCGGCACAGCAAAGGCATACGGCCAACGCCCGGGGGGCTGCTGGTCATCAAACACGCCCGGCGTATTCTGAATGATCTGGAGCGCTCGCGGGAAGACATCGAACTGTTTAAAGGCGGGGTACAGGGCAGCCTGATGGTGGGCAGCTCACCGGTCGCCACCGATATTGTGGCACAGGCCATGCTCAATCTGATGCAGGACCACCCGAAGATTCATCTGCGCATTTTTGAAAGTGTGATGACGCCGCTGCTGGAACACCTGCTGTTAGGGCAGATTGACGTGGTGGTCGGGCGCATTGGCGGCAACGCACTGGCACTGCCGCTGAATTACCGCGTGCTGTACAGTGAACCGATCTGTTTTGTTGCACGTTGCGGCCACCCGTTGGCGGCCGAAAAAGAGGTCAGTTGGCGCCAACTGGCACAATGGATATGGATTGTCTGGCCTACGGGCACACCAATACGCGTCAGCATTGACAATGCGCTGGTAGCCAACGGCATGATGATGCCGCCTGACCACATCGAATCGGGCTCCATGAGTGTGTCCCTGCGCATGCTGCAGGCCAGTGATATGGTCGGCATCCTTTCACAGCGCCTGGCACAAAGTTATGCCGCAGAAAAGCAACTCACCATTCTGAACCTGCCGCATATCGCCCAACAGGGCAGCGTGGGTGTATTCTGGCGCCAGAATGAACAACCCTCTGATGTTCTACAGGCATTTCTGGACCATCTGATTTCTCTCTCTCAGCAAAGCGACAAATGAGTTGGCGCATGCCACGCTTATGCTCCCCTTATAACTCAGAGCATAGTTGTTTGAATCGAAACAGGACAGGCAAAGCACTGCTGTTGCAACAAAGAATAACGCCAGAAAAAATCTTTTAAGCCAACAGAAGCATCATGAAAACAGCCTGCCATTTTGATTAAAAATGACAGGCTGCATTGAGCGCACTCAATTGATCTGGCTTTTACTTGCAGATGACATTCAGCATGGCAACGTCAGCAGGAATTTCTGCTTTCTTGAACTCGTTGTATCCGGCCTGCTCACCCAACAATTTACCTTGAGCCAGCGGAGCCTCATAAAACGCATAACGGTCACTGCGTCCGCTTTGCTGGGCACAGTCTACGGTGATATTGATTGCCAGCGACCCGGCAGCCTGACCTTCATATGTGATACTGCCGCCCTGCACAGCAATCATGGCACTGCGCCAGTTGGCCTGCCCTTCGACAGGCTGGACGCTGTTTTTATCAACATAAAAATCAAAGCCTCCTTCGTTATGATAGGCCTGCCAGTCAGGTCCTTGCGGTTGGCCGGTGGTACTGCATGCAGATAAGACCAGCGCAGCCAGCCCCATGGATAAAGCAAGTTTTTTCATATTTTGGTCTCCCGGAAAATATATCAGGTGGAACCCCCACCTGCCTGAGGTTTGGGAATCGAACAGCCCATTATACAAACTGGGCCGATGCCAGCAACAGCATGTACGCTATTCAGAGCCCGGCTCTCATGCAAAAGTTGCATATTGCTGTTTTGTGCATTGTAAATCAAGCATGCCATTGGCAAAAGCCAGGCCATTTAAAAACAAAACCGGCGCCATGGCTTACACCGGTTGGCGCCAGAATTTTTCTGTCACAAACAACTGGCAGGCTACAGCGCCTGTTCGTTGGCTTCTCCGGTACGGATACGGATGGCCTGCTCAACCGGCAGCACAAAAATTTTACCGTCACCAATTTTGCCTGTCTGTGCCACATTCATGATGGCGTCCACACAGCGCTCCACATCGGCGTCAGCCACCACCACTTCAATTTTCAGTTTAGGTAAAAAATCCACCACATATTCCGCACCACGGTACAGCTCGGTATGCCCTTTCTGGCGGCCATAGCCCTTGACTTCGGTTACCGTCAAACCGCCAACGCCCGCTTCGGTCAATGCCTCGCGCACGTCCTCGATCTTGAATGGTTTAATGATTGCCATAATCAGCTTCAATGCAATATCTCCTCTATTTTCAGGCACGGAACTTGGAGGTAATAGGATAACGCCAATCGCGACCAAATGCACGATGGGTCAACCGAATCCCGACTGGAGCCTGGCGCCGCTTGTATTCGTTAAACTTGATCAAACGCGTGACCTTATCCACGTCAGAGCGCTCAAACCCTGCTGCCACAATGTCTTCAATGCCCTGGTCTTCCTCAACATAACGCTCGATGATCTGATCAAGCACATCGTAAGGTGGCAGGCTGTCCTGGTCGGTCTGGTCCGGCCGCAACTCGGCGCTTGGCGCGCGCGTGATGATGCGCTCGGGAATCGGCTCCTTGCCATGCCCGTAGGGATCGTTTTCATTGCGCCAGCGGGCCAGCCGGTAAACGCGCGTTTTCACCAGATCCTTGATCACGGCAAAGCCACCTGCCATATCGCCATACAGCGTGCAATAGCCGGTGGCCAGTTCACTTTTATTGCCGGTGGTCAACACCAGTGCGCCGGTTTTATTGGAAATGGCCATCAACAGCGTACCGCGTACCCGTGCCTGAATATTTTCTTCCGTCGTATCTTCGCCGGCAGGTTCCGGCATCCCCTGAAATACCGGGGCCAGTGCCGAGCGAAAAGCATTGAACGTATCCAGAATAGAAACTTCGTCATAGCGCACATTCAGCCGCTGCGCCATGTCGCGTGCATCCAGCAAGGAAATATCGGCGGTATAGGGCGAAGGCATCATCACGGTGCTGACATGTTCAGCACCCAGCGCATCCACGGCAATGGCCAGCACCAGTGCCGAATCAATACCGCCAGACAGTCCCAGCACTGCATTACGGAAACCGTTTTTGACAAAATAATCTTTCAGCCCCAGCACCAGCGCACGCCACAGCGATTCATCTTCACTCAGCAGCGGGTGGATTTGTCCTTGCAACACACCGCCCTGCCCGGCATCCACCAGCATCAGCTCAGGCTCCAGTTGTGTTGCACGTGCAGCCAGCTCTCCGCCTGCATTCACGGCAAACGAGCCGCCATCAAAAACCAGTTCATCCTGCCCGCCAAACAGGTTGGCATAAATAATGGATGCGCCTGTTTTTCTTGCCAGATCAGCCAGGCGCTGCTCACGCTCTGCCTGTTTACTGGCATGATAAGGTGATGCATTAGGCACCAGCAGCACCTCTGCACCCGCCTTGCACGCCTGCAAAGCCGCGTCATCAAACCAGATATCCTCACAGATCAGCACCCCATAACGCACGCCCTGCACTTCAAACACCACCGGATTGTTACCGGGCACAAAATAACGACGCTCATCAAACACCTGGTAATTGGGCAGCATGTGTTTGGCATACGTTGCCAGCACCTGCCCGGCATGAATCACCGAGGCTGCATTATGACGGTACTGCACCGCAAATGACCGGGTACGCTCGCCTGAACCGACAGGATGCCCCAGCACCAGATAAAAATCCGGCAACGCTGCCAGTTCCTGCGCAATACGCACCAGAGCCGCATCGCAGGCCTGCATGAAGGCCGGGCGCAGCAGCAAATCTTCCGGGATATAACCGCATATGGCCAGTTCCGGCGTTACCAGTATGCGTGCCCCGGCTGCATAAGCATCCCTGGCAGACTGAACAATCTGGCGGATATTCCCTTCAAAGTCACCCACAACCGGGTTGCACTGGGCTACAGCTATTTTCATGGATCAGGCTGGCTTTAAACAAAAAATGACAAGGTTCGATTATGTCACGCCTGCACAGTACCTGTGGCATGTGCAGTTTTCTTTTTATCCAGCAGAACTATGCAGCCGGATTATTCATGCTGCAAAACAGCAAACACAGTTATTAGGGCGCGTTAACACACTTTCAGTACAAAACAGGCCAAGAAAGCGTATAATATATAAGTTAACCTGGCTGGCAAGTTTGTGTTTTGACCATACCTGCCTGAACCAGCGCTTCAAGCCCCATTGCTGCCGGAATGGGGCAGGCGACCAGCGAAGAAACTTTCCCCCTATTGCATAATTCTCTTCGCTTACCCAAGATGCTCGTGACGCCAATCACATCCATCTGCAAGAAGTACAACAGACATCAGCGCTTTGCAAACGTTGCTACTGTGTGCAAATGAACACATGCTGTCAAACGCAGCGTGCCGTGACATGGCAGTGTCCGCTCCTGGCGCGATACCGCAAAATCGCGCGAGTGTGCTGAATCTGCCTTTTGTATGCTTTTCAGTTGACCAAAAAAACTGATGCCACAAGAGGACAGAACAGTCTGAATAACGCCGATGTGCTAACCGCACATCAACAAGGACAAGGAATTTTTATGGCAAAAGAAGAACTCATTGAAATGCAGGGCATTGTCGACGAAGTGCTGCCGGACTCCCGTTACCGCGTGACGCTGGAAAACGGCCATGCACTGGTGGCATACACCTCAGGCAAAATGCGCAAGAACCACATCCGCATTTTGGCTGGTGATCATGTGGCACTTGAACTCTCCCCTTACGACCTGGAAAAAGGCCGCATCACCTTCCGTTACCTGGACCGTTCGGGCTCTGCCCCATCATCGAATCCGCAATACGCGCGCAGACGCTGATCTAAGCACAACATACTGTGCCTATAAAAAAAGAGGATGATATTCATCCTCTTTTTTATGTCCGTGCCGCATCAGAACCGGCTGGCCCGCCTTTGCAGCAACTTCAATTGCAGGTGACCTGCTCTACCACAAAATCGTCATTCACCAGCACATTGACGCGTTCTGCGTTGAATTCCAGCGTCACCGCCTGGTTCGGCTGCAAAATCCGTACATAGCGGGCACCTGTTTTCTGGCGCAACTGCTCCAGCAGGTCGGTGGAAGCCACCTTTCCAATCGCAAACTGAATATGCTCAGCCTCGCAGGATGCCTGCGGCCCTTGCGGCGATGGCAACAGCACCACGGGTTCTTCACCGTTTTGCTGCGCCGCCGCAGGCGGCTGAGGGCTGGCAGGCGCTGATGAAGAAGGTCCATCCATCAGCACGCACCCACTCAATACCAGAGCCGCAGCAATCAGTGTTAACGGTTTCAACATGGTGTACACCTTTCTCCATCAAAACATCACATCGCCATGCCCGTGTGCCTTGGCATCGGGGTCAGGCATGGCCTATTGCATCCTTGGCAATAGCGACAAAACCTGCTTATTTTTTAGCAGCCTGTACCGCCTGGTTAATGGCCTTCTTGGCAGCATCAGCACCTTCCCAGCCAGTCACTTTCACCCATTTGCCAGGTTCCAGATCTTTGTAGTGCTCAAAGAAATGTTTTACCTGCTGCAACAGCAGTTCACTCATGTCTTCCAGTTTCTGGATATGCTTGAAATGCGGCAGAATTTTTTCTGTGGGCAATGCAATCAGCTTGGTATCTACGCCGGCTTCGTCTTCCATGTTCAGCAGGCCAATCACGCGGCACGGCACCACCACCCCTGGAGGCAGTGGGAACGGTGTATACACCAGCACGTCCAGCGGGTCACCATCATCGCCCAGCGTTTGCGGAATATAGCCATAATTCAGCGGATAGCTCATCGAGGTACCCATGAAACGGTCAACAAACAGCGCACCGGTTTTTTTATCAACTTCATACTTCACCGGATCTGAATTGGCCGAAATTTCAATCACCACATTAAACGCTTCCGGCGCCTTATCGCCGGTGGGCACATCTTTCAAACTCATTGGTTGACTCCTTTTATAAAATGAATCTATTGTACGTTCTGAACAAAACCCGTTGACTTCAAAGCAGGTTTTAACAAACAACGGCTATCGACAGCCATCATGCACCGGCAATTTTCATGCGCTCAATCAGCACCGATCCGGCCGTTTTAGAGCCATAGGTGTAAGCATCAGCACCAATAGCCACAATGCTTTGGAACATTTCCTTCAGATTGCCGGCAATGGTAATTTCCTGCACCGGGTAGGCAATCTTGCCATTTTCAACCCAGTAACCGGCCGCGCCACGCGAGTAATCTCCCGTCACATAATTGATGCCCTGCCCGATCAGCTCGGTCACAAACAGGCCGCGGTGTAGCTTGCGCAACATGGCGTTCAGATCATCCTGTGCATTGGTCAGGCTGCTGGCAAAACGCAGATTGTGCGAACCACCGGCATTGCCGGTTGTCTGCATGCCCAGCTTGCGTGCGGAATACGTTCCCAGAAAATAACCATGCAGCACGCCCTGATCAACCACCCGTCTGGCACGCGTTGCCACACCTTCGCTGTCAAAAGGCGAACTCCCCCGGCCTTTGGGGATATAAGGATTTTCATCAATGAAAACATGCGGAGCAAACACCTGCTGCCCCAAAGTGTCCAGCAGAAAACTGGTACGCCGGTACAGCGCCCCGCCGCTGACCGCCTGCACAAACGATCCCAGCAGGCCAGCAGCCAGCGGCGACTCAAACAGCACCGGGCATTCACAGGTCGGAATCTGGCGCGCATTCAACCGTGCCAGCGCCCGCTCGGCTGCATAGCGGCCAATGGTTTCCGGCGCAGCCAGTTCAGTGGCATCGCGCATTGAGCTGTACCAGTAGTCGCGCTGCATCTGACTACCTTTGCCGGCGATCGGCGCCACAGAAATAGAATGGCGGCTGGCGGCATAGCCACCGCGAAAACCACGCGTATTGGCCATCCAGAAATGCGACTGCTGCGCCGAAACGCTGGCACCTTCTGAATTGGTAATGCGCTTGGACGTGGCAAAAGCCGCTGTTTCGGCGCTGATGGCAAGCGCAGCCGCGTCATCGGTGCCAATGGACCATGGATAGTACAGATCCAGATCAGGCACATCGTGCGCCAGTTCATGTGCGTCAGGCAGCCCGGCGAACGGGTCTGCGGCGGTAAAACGGGCAATATCGTAAGCAGCTTCAACTGTGCTGCGCAGCGCGGCCATGGAGAAATCAGAGGTACTGGCACTGCCGCTGCTTTGTCCGACATAGACCGATATCCCCAGCGACTTGTCGCGGTTTCGCTCTACGTTTTCCACATCCCCGCAGCGTACGGATACACTTAAGCCCACGCCCTCAGAAGCTTCAGCCACGGCATCGCTGGCACCCAGCTTTCGGGCATAATCAAGCGCTTGCTGTGTCACCTCGGCAAATTGTTCGGGACGATAGGCAAATAAATCAGAATGTGTTTTATCTTTCATAACGGGAGCTATCATACTGGTTTGCGCGTTTTCATAGGGATGTCCCCTTTATACCATCGGGCATAGACCCTTACTTGAAGCATGACACCATGACAGAAGCAGAAGATTTTGACGCATCAGAGGATTTGCCTCCCAGCAAAAGTGAGCTTAAACGCCAGATGCATGAGTTGCAGGACCTGGGCGCGGCCATTGTCACACTGTCCAAAGAGCGCATCAAAGCACTGGACCTGCCGGAAAAACTGCTGGATGCGTTAAAACAGTGGCAAACCATCAGCGCTCACGGAGGACGCCGCAGACAACTGCAATACATTGGCAAACTGATGCGCTCGGTCGACCCGGAGCCGATCCGCCGCGCGCTGGATGAGCAACACCGTGGCTCAGCCGAACAAACGCTGCAACTGCACCGGCTGGAAACACTGCGTCAGACGCTGCTGGATGAGGGCGACAATGGACAGCAGGCGCTGACCGACTGGACGCGCCAGCATCCGCAAGCCGACATACAACAACTGCGCAGCCTGATCCGCGCGGCCCGCAAAGACGCGGCAGCCTCACCGGAACAGCGTTCCGGGCGTGCTTACAGAGAGCTCTTCCAGTTTCTCAAGGAACATGAACAATGACGTCCGCTTTCCCTGAAAATCTGGAGTCCGTCAAAATCGGGCTGCTTTCCGTCAGCGACCGTGCCTCCAGTGGCGTTTATGAAGACAAAGGGCTGCCCGCGCTGCGCGAATGGCTGGGCAAAGCCATTCGCAACCCGATCCATTACGCCGAAAAACTCATTGCCGATGAGCAGGCAACCATCAGCTCGGCATTGATCTCCCTGGCAGATACAGAGCAGTGTCATCTGATATTCACCACCGGCGGCACCGGCCCCGCGCTACGCGATGTCACGCCCGAAGCCACGCTGGCTGTGGCCGACAGAGTGATGCCGGGGTTTGGAGAGCAAATGCGCCAGATCAGCCTGAACTTTGTCCCCACCGCGATCCTGTCGCGCCAGGTTGCAGTCGTCCGCAAACAGACGCTGATCGTCAACCTGCCGGGCCAGCCCAAATCGATTGCCGAGACATTGGGCGGCCTGTCGGCCAGCCAGACCAGTGCCGCAGTTCACGGCATATTTGCAGCCATTCCCTATTGCATCGACCTGATCGGTGGGCCTTACATTGTGACCGATGACAGCTTCTGCGCGGCATTCCGGCCCAAATCGGCCCGACGCCACTGACATATCTTCACACCCTACACTTACCATTTCATCAAGGAGATCAACCGTGCCTCAAGTGATTGTTGAATATTCAAACAACCTCGTCAGCCACAAAGCATTTGAACCTGCAAAGCTGGTCAAGGCCATCAATCAGGTTCTGCTGGAAAGCAAGGTATTTCAGGAAAACGACATTAAAACCCTGGCGCATGGCAACGACGTGTTTGCTGTAGGCGGCCCCCACGCCAACGACAAGGCAGAACAGGCCTTCATATTCTGCAAAGTGTATATTCTTGCGGGGCGCTCCGCCGAAATCAAACAGCAGCTCAAACAAGCCACCATGCAGGTCCTCAGAGAACAGGTGAAGCCTGTTGCCGGACTTGAAATTCAGGCTTCTGCTGACATCAACGACATGGAACGTGATCTGTTCATGAAAGAGACTTTTTAAGCCGCCTTTCTTCATCATTTCTCATGACAACAGGGCCTGCACATCAGGCCCTGTTTTATCTGATGCACAGGCCGTATTTCAAACATCAAAACAGCCCTCAGCATAGTCTTCTATCAGATATAAAACAACACATTCAATCACTTACGTATGGCTTAATTGAAACGCCTCTTCCCACCAAACGGTCAAGCCATTTGCGTTACATCAGACAGTTTCGAAATACCCTCCAGCCCTCCCAAAAAGTGAATCCACCTGTGCCAGAATTTCCTCTGTCACATCACACTTTTTATCAGGGAGCATACTATGCCGGTCTCAAACAATGCGGCTAAGGGCCTGATCACGGTCCTGGTCGGAGTCGTCCTGTGGTGCCTGCCGTGGTTCATCACCTTACCGGAAGCCATTACGCCACAAGCATGGCACCTGTTTTCACTCACCGTTGCCATTATCGTGGGGTTCATTCTCAGCCCCATGCCAATTGGCGCTATCGCGTTTATCGGTATCAGCATCATTGCGCTGACCAATACACTGACTGTTAAAGACGTTGTCGCCGGGTTTGGCGATGCCACCATGTGGCTGATTGTTTCGGCCTTTATCTTTTCGCGCGCATTCCTGAAAACAGGGCTGGGCCAGCGTATTGCCTACCTATTCCTGCGTGCACTGGGTACCAGTACACTCAAGGTTGGCTACGCGCTGGTGCTCAGTGACCTCGTGCTGGCACCTCTGACACCTTCCAGCGGTGCTCGTGCAGGCGCCATCATGTACCCGATCGTACGGGGTGTCAGTACCGCTCTGGGCTCTGAACCTGACAACAACCCGCGCCGTGCAGGTGCCTACCTGATCCAGTGCGTTTACCAATGTGAAGCCATTCTGTGTGCCACATTCATGACCGCCATGGCCGGTAACGCCGCCATTGTCAGAATTGCCAATGATGCCGGTATCAACATCACATGGGGTGGCTGGCTGCTGGCCTCATGCGTTCCGGCAGCACTGTGCCTGCTGTTATACCCCTGGCTGGTGTACAAGCTGTTTCCACCTGAAATCAAAAAGACACCTGAAGCCAAAGCCCTGGCAGTTCAAAAACTGCAGGAAATGGGCCCGATGAGCAAGCATGAAATCATTCTGGCATGCACGTTCGCTGTGGCATTGTTCCTGTGGTGTACATCGGACTTTTCATTCAACAAATTCAACGCAACCGCTGTCGCCATGTCTGCGGTTTCGTTCCTGCTGCTGACAAAAGTCATTGAATGGAAAGACATGCTCAATGAAACCGGCGCCTGGGATACCCTGATCTGGATGGGCGCGCTGATCGCACTGGCCGGGCAGCTCTCCAAGCTCGGCTTCATCGGCTGGTTTGCCGCGTCTGCCAGCGGCTGGATCTCTGCCATTGGTGTGGCAGGCTTTGCCGCACTGGTCGTGCTGATCATTCTGTACATGTACTCGCACTACGGATTTGCCAGCATGACCGCGCACATCGCAGCCATGTATGCCGCATTCCTGGGCGTTGCGATTGCCGCCGGAGCCCCACCGATGGTCTCCGCACTGGCACTGGGCTTTGTTGCCAACCTGTGTTTGCCGATCACCCATTACAGCGGTACGGCCAGCCCGATTTTTTATGGCGCCGGGTTTGTGCCTTTAGGGCCATGGTGGAAGATGGGATTCATTTTCTCCATCATCAGTCTGGTGATCTGGCTGGGCGTGGGCTCGGCATGGTGGAAAGTGATCGGCCTGTGGTAAAGCGCTAGCCTTTTGCATTTCCCAAACAAAAATGCCTGGAGAAATCCAGGCATTTTCACTGCATGCGTCAGACAGATTAAGCTTCTTTGGCAGGAATACGAATTTTCTGGCCCGGGAAAATCTTGTCCGGATCCTGAATCACTTCCTTGTTGGCAGCAAAAATTTTCGGATAATCATTGGCATTGCCATAAAACTGCTTGGCAATTTTGGAGAGGGTATCGCCCTTTTGAATGATGTAATAGTCCACTTTGGGCTCGGCAGCAGCCTGGGCAGCAGAAGCAATGATCAGCTTCTTGGCTTCCACTTCCTGCACGCCCTCAACATTGCCTGCAATCAGGACTGCTTTTTGAAAAGCAACAAAGTCAGGGCAGTCGCCTGCCAGGCTGCACTTCTGGCCCTGCACGGTGACCGTCAGGTTTTTAATCCCTAAATGGGCGGCATCCAATTCTTTTTGGATTTTGGCGGCAGCTTCTTCAGGTTTGGCATCGGAGCCAAACAGTTTTTTCCCGATATTGGATGCAAAATCAAATAACCCCATGGCATTCTCCTTTTCGATTAAATAGACTTGCTGAAAGCCAGACGGGTCATGTTAGCACACTCGTTATCGCCTTAAATCGGTGAAAAACCATGAGAGGCACGTTTTTATAGACAAAAAGTCACTTAACCTGCATTTATTTTTTTGCGACCGCCCCTCACAGGCTCTGGATTTATATCTCAAAAACCCGGGTATGTCTCAAAATATTGAACGCAATAATGGCCAATGCGCTGCAAATCCCTACCAGCATCACCCAAGGCCCAACACCTTTGGAACGGATGCTGTAGCCAAATAAGAGCAATGCACAACTGAGAACCAGCAACAACAGCGAAATATAATCGTGTTCATTTGTAAATGACATAGTTGCACACTTAACATTTCTGAAGGCAACATGCTGTAAAGAACCACTGCCTCCTTCTGTGTGGTAACAACCGGCCATACCGGCTTCTTTTACAGCGACTCTTTCAGGCAACCGGTCCGGCCCTTTATTCTTTGCTGAACCTCAACCTGATCACCTTCATTTCAGTTTATATCTGAACCCGCAGGTTGACAAGAAAACAACCCTATATTTATTTCATTTGAAACAATTATTTATAAAAATATAGGAATTTGTGGTATGAATGTTGATGTGCATCACAAATCCGGGTTTGTGCGTTTATACTTAGGACCCATTATCTTTTGCAGCGCAAAGCATCAGGTTGAAAATGCGGCTGGCAGGGGATAACCAATGCCTTTAGGCATATTTCTGCTGCAGATGCTTTAATGCACCTGACACTTTTTGCTTGACCCACAACCAGGAGATCTTCAGAGATGAAAATGATGACCCAGCGCCTCTCTCGTGTTGTAACTCTGATGATTGGCAGCGTCGGCCTGACGTGTGCCATGCTGGCAACAGCCCCCGCACAAGCCGAGGAAGAAAAAGTCCTCAACATTTACAACTGGTCAGATTACATTGCCCCGGACACCATCGCCAACTTTGAACGCGAAACCGGCATCAGAGTCCGCTATGACACGTTTGACAGCAACGAAACGCTGCACACCAAGCTGGTTGCTGGCCGTACCGGCTATGACATCGTGGTGCCAGGCTCCCATTTTGCCAAGCTTCAGATTGAAGCCGGCCTGTTTTTGCCTCTGGACCCTGCAAAAATTCCGAATCTGAGAAACCTGGACCCTGCCATTCAGGCACAGCTTGCCACCGTTGACCCGGGCAACAAGCACCTGGTTGACTGGATGTGGGGTTATACCACCGTAGGGATCAACGTCGACCAGGTCAAAGCCGCCCTGGGTGACATGCCCATGCCGGAAAATGCCTGGGATCTGGTATTCAAGCCCGAATATTCCGGCAAACTGCGCAGTTGTGGCATTGCCATGCTGGATACGGCTTCAGAAATCATCCCCATTGCGTTGCGTTATGTTGGCAAAGACCCCTACAGCGCCAACGCGGCAGATTATGAAGCCGCAGCAACCATGCTGCGCACCATTCGCCCCAACGTTTCACGCTTCGTTGGTTCGGGCTCTGACTACATTGACCAGTTGG
Source organism: Saezia sanguinis (assembly GCF_963921665.1). NCBI lineage: Bacteria > Pseudomonadati > Pseudomonadota > Betaproteobacteria > Burkholderiales > Saeziaceae > Saezia > Saezia sanguinis. The sequence continues at coordinate 6,236 of NZ_CAWUGC010000006.1, read as the reverse complement.
CCACCGGCTCGCTGTGCGTGGTGGTCGGCTGGTCTGGCGACATGATGATCTCTGCGCACAAATCCCAACAGTCCAGCAAGCCGCAGAATATTGAAGTCCTGCTGCCTGCCATGGGCGGATTGCTGTTCTTTGACACCATGGCCATCCCCAAAGATGCGCCACATCCGGAAAATGCGATGAAATGGATCAACTATATCCTTGATCCCAAGGTGCAGGCATCTTTAACCAATTCAGTGTTTTACGCCAACCCCACATCCAAGGTGTCGCTGCCGCATGTCAACCCGGAAATCGCAGCCAATAAAGCCGTTTTCCCGAGCGATGAAGCCATCGCCAACATGATTCCACCCAATGCAATGAGTCAGGCAACCCGCCGTCTGGTGACACGCACGTTCACCAACTTCAAAGCAAACCGGTAATCATTACCAATACGCATTAAAATATCGAGTTACCTATTGTGAGGGACGTACTTTCAGGCTCAGCCTGAATACGTCCCTTCATCTCTCTTTTAACAGGTTATGACGCCGCAAACTGTGTTGTCTTGACGGAGTGTGTATTCAATGAATCCTTTTCACCTTGCAGATAGCCAGAAAACAGACCCGGCGCCTATAACCGCCCCGTATTCTTGCCAACTTTCTCACGCAGGTATTGCCCAATGAGTGAAAAAACCGTTACGGCCAGCGATGAAGCGTTTCTCAGAATTGACGCCATCGTTAAAACTTACGATGACTTTACCGCCGTCGACCGTGTCAGCCTGGATGTTGCCCGGGGAGAAATTTTTGCCCTCCTGGGCCCATCAGGCTGCGGTAAAAGTACACTGCTGCGCATGCTTGCCGGGTTTGAAACCCCGACCTCAGGGCGCATTCTGCTCAACGGCAAAGACCTGACCGATGAACCGCCCTACCGGCGCCCGGTTAACATGATGTTTCAGTCCTACGCGCTGTTTCCGCATCTGAGCGTTTGGGACAATATTGCTTTTGGCCTGAAACGTGACAAGCTCCCCAAGGCCCAGGTCAATGAACGTGTGGACGACATGCTGCGCCTGACCCAGCTCACCAAATACGCCAAACGCAAACCGCATCAGCTCTCCGGCGGCCAACAGCAACGCGTTGCACTGGCCCGCTCTCTGGCCAAACGGCCTCAACTGCTGCTGCTGGATGAGCCACTGGGCGCACTGGATAAAAAACTGCGTGAAGCCACACAGATTGAGCTGGTCAACATCATTGAGCAGGTCGGCGTGACCTGCGTCATGGTCACACACGACCAGGAAGAAGCCATGACCATGGCCTCCCGCATTGCCGTCATGAGCGAAGGCAGCTTCCTGCAGGTTGGCACACCGGCTGACATTTATGAAACCCCGACAACCCGCTTTGTTGCCAACTTCGTGGGCAGCGTCAACATGATGCCCGGCACCATTCTGGAAGATAAAGCCGACCATGTGACCATTGAATGCGCCGACTGTATACAGTACGTCGGGCATGGTGTCACAGGCTACGAAGGCATGGAAGTCACCGTAGCGATCCGGCCGGAAAAAATTGACCTGAGCTTTGAGCAGCCAGAGGGACAAGGCAATATGGTGCAGGGCGAAGTGGCGGAGCTTTCCTACTTTGGCAGCTTCACCATGTACCATATCCGCCTGGGCAGCGGCACCATGATCAAAGTGCACATTGAAAACGACGAACGGGGCCATGCCAATGCGCCCACCTGGGGTGACAAAGTCTGGGCATACTGGCCCGATACCTCCCAGGTTGTGCTCACACAATAACGCAAAGCAAGGTTAAAGGCATAGACATGACAACCCGTGCTATTCGTTTGATGCAGCGCCAGTGGAAAAAACTCCGGCGTGGCCGCACCGCCGTTATCGGTATCCCCTACACCTGGTTACTGATATTTTTCCTGTTGCCATTTCTCATTGTGCTGGCAATGAGCTTTCGCGTGGTCATGCCTGACGGCATCACGCTCTCCAACTTGTTTAATCTGAGTGACGGAGAAACCGCAAATTTCACACTGAAATTAAGCAACTACTGGCGCCTGTTCACCGAGCGGTATTACTGGGAAACCTACGTCTATTCCGTCATCTATGCCGCTGTGACCACCGCCATTTGCCTGTTCATCGGATACCCGTTCGCCTACTTTATGGCACGGGCGCCCAAAACCATTCAGCCCCTTTTGCTTATGGCGGTGATGGTTCCGTTCTGGACCAGCTTTCTGCTGCGTGTTTACGCCTGGAAAGGACTGCTGGACGCCAACTCCGGCTGGGTCGGCATGCTGATCCACTCGCTCGGGCTTGACAACCTGCTCGTCCACATGGGCCTGATCAGCAACCCCGGACAGTACCTGTACACGTCCCTGTCTTTGTTGCTGGGGATGACCTACACCTACCTGCCCTTCATGATTTTGCCGCTGTATGGCACCCTCTCCAAAATGGACCATCGGCTGCTGGAAGCCGCACAGGATCTGGGCGCCACACCCTGGCAGACATTCTGGAAAATTACTGTTCCGCTCTCCGTCACCGGGGTTGTCGCCGGATCGATGCTGGTATTCATCCCATGCATTGGTGAATACGTCATTCCCAAACTGCTTGGCGACCCCAGCATACTGACTGTGGGACAAACGCTGTATGACGAATTCTCCAGCAATAACGACTGGCCAATGGCCTCTTCGCTGGCTGTGGTCATGATCATGATCATCATTGTACCCATGGCGCTCTTCAACAACGCCATGGCGAAGGAGGAAAAGCGATGAAATCCTCTGCTACTGGCCGCTGGACTTCGCGTATCTGGCTATTCGCAGGGCTGCTGTTCTTGTACCTGCCGATCATTTCGCTGATTCTATACAGCTTCAGCGAATCCTCCATCATCAACGACTGGACACGGTTCAGCCTGAAATGGTACCGCGCCCTGTTCAACGACGAGCGCATCGGCGCCAGCCTGTGGGTATCACTCAAGGTAGCCGCCATGTCGGCCACCGGCTCTGTACTGGTAGGCACCTTGGCAGCCTATACCATTTTGCGCTACAAAAAGTTTTTAGGCCGCCGGCTTTTTCTGGGCATGGTCAATGCTCCGCTGGTCATGCCCGATGTGATCGTCGGTTTATCATTGCTGCTGCTGGTTGTCACCATGCAGAACCTGTTTTCTTTGGAAGGCAGCCGCAACATCTACACCATCTGGGTCGGGCATATGCTGGTCGGCACTGCTTACGCTACAGTGGTCATCATGGCACGCCTGCGTGAAATCAACCTTCAGTATGAAGAAGCGGCCCTTGATCTGGGCGCACGCCCGTTTCAGGTATTCCATCTGATTACACTGCCCATGATAGGCCAGTCGCTGGCCGCAGCCTGGCTGCTGACCTTTACCTTGTCGCTGGATGATGTCGTGATCGCCTCCTTCCTCTCCGGCCCGTCTGCAACCACCCTGCCGGTAGAAATATTCTCCCGGGCCCAGCGCGGGCTTGATCCAACTGTGAATGCACTGTCAACCGTTATCATCATTGTGGTCAGCGTTGCCGTCATCGCGGCCAGCTACCTCATCGCCCGCAGAGAAAAACGGGTATGGAAAGAAACATTCGGACGGTAGGACATTCAAAAAACCGACCGTAGTTATAATGATCCATAGAACTCAGCTATCGAACGTGTTATCCGGTCATGCTTTGCAAGGATAACACTTCGAACTTTTGATCAGGTTAGACATCTATAGATAAGTTAAGCTTTTCATGAGGATCAGCCGCGATGAACAAAAAAACATCTCCATCACTGCCAACTGCAGATACGGAAAACATGCACGACAGCTCGGAACCTGCCCAGTCTCAACCAGCATCCAAACCAGATCCAACTGCGCGCTGGAGCGAACGCGTCAAACAAATGACCAGTGGGTATGTACACCACCCGGCCAACGGTACTGCTACCGAAGCACAACATGCCCAGCGCTGCCCGCTCAGAGACATGGATATCCAGACCGTTGCTGACTGTGCTGAAAAATACATTGTTAAGCGCCCGCTGACATCCATGGTCATTGCGGCAACTGCCGGTGCTGTTGTCACCGCATTGTTTGCCGCCTTGATTGGCAGCAGCAAACGCAGACATTAAATCAGAGCCCGGTGGGCCATTGGTTCATTGCTTTAGGCTGCACGGCACAATAAATACAAGCGCCATAGTGGTTTGCACATATGGTGCTTGTACAGTTGCAATGCCTGCTCTATAATTTCTGACACTGCACACCGTGGGGGAGTAGCTCAGCTGGGAGAGCGCTGCGTTCGCAATGCAGAGGTCGGGAGTTCGATCCTCCTCTTCTCCACCAATCACCATTCCCAAAAGTGCTCATAGAATCTGCAGCACATTGTTTTTAAAACAAAAAGCGGTATTACCCTTCAGCACTACCCCCTTTGGGGGCACCTTGGTAGCCAAAAGTTTGTTCTGAATCTGGCTGTTGCTGTTCAATTCCTGCCTCAGATGCAAAACAGATCTGTTCACCCCCATTCAATGGATACCGCCCACTATGCTTTTGCTTTGACTGCGCCACATTTTCTCCCGGCATAATTCGTGAATGAACGCTTCAAAGCCTGATCGAACAAGCGGTAAAGGCCCGGTCACATAACTCTGCTTGTCCCCTAGAAAATAAATGATCACTCACTCAGGAGTTATCATGAAAAAGATCAAAACATTCATTGAGAACCATGACATTGCAGACAAACTCATTGTTGTACTTGGGCTCATCGGAATAGCCGCTGTGTATGGTTTGGCAGCTTTGGGGGATTAAGTTATGAAGACTCTTTTTGCTCAAAATTGTTATCGACCAGTTGCTCAAGGCTTTGAAAATAGCTTTGCTTTTGTTCCTTACCCTCGAGCTCTTCAATTTTGGAAGCAGCCCGATACAGTTTGGCGTAAATGAGCTGAAAAACAGGTTCTACTTTTTCAATCCGGTACAGCAATGGATCAGCGTTTTTTTCTTTTTTCAACAATGATGCTGTAATGATTGCTGCGGCCTGGACCAGGGGTTCTTTGAGTTTCATACGTTTCCTTCTTTATTGTTTATCAACGTACCCAAAATCATAACCACGTCATATGTCACTTTTATGACAAAAGTAGAAAATGAAATAAAGTTGAAACAATACGCGGATTAGGCCATGTTAAAAAACGGATCGGGTTAAGGGAAACTGTTTAATTGGCATGGCCTATATGGCAGAGGGAAGAATGGGCTGTCATACAACGTCACAACAAACCAGCAGCTACATCAGTCCCCAAAGGCCATAAAATCCGCGCGCCCCGTTAATAAAATACGGACACATACAGAATGTATAGGCAAAAACAAATAACCTTTTGCCTATACTCGAAAAAATCAAATATAAACAAAAGGTTATGTGGTCGGGGTGATACGATTCGAACGTACGACCCACTGCTCCCAAAGCAGACCTTGAATCGCTTAACCATGCGGGTTTGAATCAAATTTTATCTAACCATTTTGATTTTAGCCAGCACGGTTTTATGCGGGTTTCAAGAGGGGCGTTAGATGATTTTAACGATTTCTGAGCATATCAAAAACCGAAGAATTGACCACGCCCATATCTTGAATACAGGCCCGCAGCCATAATATGCAGTGTCTATGAGCAGTAAAAAAGACAACCCCACTTCGATTGATCCCGCCTCGCTGACTTTACCGATGGCGGAATCATCCGTGCAGGCTGGGTTTCCTTCACCTGCTGATGACTTTCACGTCAAACGGATTGACCTCACCGAGGAACTGATCAAACACCCCCAGGCCACTTTCCTGTTGCGGGTATCCGGGGACTCCATGAGGGATGCCGGCATTGATGACGGCGACACTCTGATTGTGGACCGGGCAATTAAACCAGCCCACGGCCAGATCGTTGTCGCTGTGATTGACGGCGATTTCACTGTGAAGTATCTCTATAAAAAGCCCGGCAAAGTCCGGCTTCGCCCTGCTAACCCCACCTACCCCGAAATCACCTTCAAGGAAGGCCAGACTGTTGAAATCTGGGGGGTCGTGACCTCGTGCATCAAGCGCTTCCAGGTTTAGCTGAAAATTTCATCAGTTTGTACTATACTGTATAAATAAACAGTATTTACCTGAGCAGTTGAGGTATGTTTGCACTTCTGGATGGGAACAATTTTTACGCCTCATGCGAACGCGTATTCCGGCCAAGTTTGCAGGGCCGTCCTATCGTCGTACTCTCCAACAATGATGGCTGCGTCATTGCCCGCTCTGAAGAAGCCAAAGCCATTG
>NZ_CAWUGC010000005.1:0-127866 GCF_963921665.1 Saezia sanguinis | reverse complement strand
TTAATTTTTAAAGATACGTTTCTGCTTAACCGATTAAAAAGCCCCCTCACTTTTCATCAGGGAGCCTTCCTCTCATCACGCCTTGCAGCTGCGCTGTAATTCAGCGAAGACATGAACTATAGCACCCCTTATTTAACTTTGTCAAGCGAGTCATGAATTCACACTAAATAATTTAGCCGCATAGATCCCATCGTTCGATTTTGTAGATGCCCGCATCACATTCACCGCCCCTATGCTCACGCAATGTTTTCAACCAGTTACGCCTCGCCATGCCACCTCTTTGATCTGCCATGCCCATATAAAATACGGTACTTTGACACCCTTAGTTTGCGGGCGCTTATAAACGGACAACTTTCTGTACCGTTGCTTTTATCCTCAAGGTCATCTTTTTGTTCCAGACTATTCCTTTTTGTGCTATTTTCACTCTGTTGATATGGATACCCTCCGTTGTAGCTCTTTTTGAATCTGTGTAATGACTGTACCTATAGCTCAATACACGTTGATCTCTTTAGCACGACTTTCCTTTACAGAAAAAATCAAAGGCAACCTATGAAACCAGAAACTCTCGCCGTCCACGCCGGCTATAAACCTGAGCCAACAACACATGCTGTTGCAGTTCCTATCTACCAGACCACATCTTATGCATTTGACAGCACGCAGCATGGCGCAGATCTGTTTGATCTGAAAGTGCCTGGCAATATTTACACCCGCATTACCAACCCAACGAATGCGGTTCTGGAAGAACGCGTCGCAGCGCTGGAAGGCGGCATCGCCGGGCTTGCCGTTGCATCCGGCATGGCAGCAATTACCTATGCCATTCAAACCATCGCCCGCGCTGGAGACAACATTGTCTCCATTGCCCGTTTGTATGGAGGCACATATAACCTGCTGGCTCACAATCTGCCTCAGTTTGGCGTCACAACGCATTTTGCACCTCATGATGATCTGGCTGCGCTGGAAAAAATGATTGATGCACGCACCAAAGCCATTTTTTGTGAAAGTGTGGGCAACCCGGCGGGAAATCTGGTCGATATTGCTGCGCTGGCAGATATCGCTCACAGACATGGTATTCCGCTGATTGTAGATAACACGGTTCCATCGCCTACTTTGTGCAGACCTTTTGAACACGGCGCCGACATCGTAATCCATGCTTTAACCAAATATATCGGCGGCCATGGTTCAAGCCTGGGGGGTATGGTGATTGATTCAGGAAAATTCCCGTGGTCAAAATACCCCGACCGCTATCCAATGCTGAATGAACCTGATCCTTCTTACCATGGCGTCATTTATACCAAAGAATTTGGTGCTGCCGCATTTGTTGCACGTTGCCGTGTGATTCCGTTGCGCAACATGGGCGCGGCTTTATCGCCTTTTAATGCTTTCCTGATTTTGCAGGGCGTTGAAACACTTGCTTTGCGTATGCAAAAGCACTGTGAAAATGCGTTGAAAGTTGCACAATATCTGGAAAAACATCCGCAGGTGAGCTGGGTTAATTTTGCCGGCTTACCAAACCATCCCGAATACGCCCTTGCGCAAAAGTATATGGATGGCGGCATTCCTTCTTCCATCCTGTCTTTTGGCATCAAGGGCGGCAAAGAAGCCGGTGCAAAATTCATCGATGCACTCAAGCTGCTGATCCGCCTGGTCAATATTGGCGATACCCGTTCACTGGCCTGCCATCCGGCAACAACCACACACCGCCAGTTAAATGAACAGGAGCTGAAAAAGGCAGGGGTCAGCCAGGATCTGATTCGCCTGTCTATCGGCATTGAACATATTGACGACATTCTGGCCGACCTGGAGCAGGCACTGGCGGCTGCAAAATAAAGATAAAAAGAGCCTGATTCCTCAGGCTCTTTTTTATACCACTGCAACAATCAGGCCCCGAATATGGGCAGCATCAAATACAGCTTGATGACAATGGCATTCACAATATCAATGAAAAATGCCCCCACCAGTGGCACCACAATAAAAGCAATATGGGACGGGCCAAACCGTTCTGTCACGGCCTGCATATTGGCAATTGCCGTAGGTGTTGCCCCCAGCCCAAAGCCGCAATGCCCAGCAGCTAAAACAGCAGCATCATAGTTGCGGCCCATGACCCGGAATGTGACAAAGCCCGCATAAAGCGCCATGATCAACGTCTGCACCGACAGAATAACGACCATGGGAATTGCCAGTGATGCCAGCTCCCACAGCTTCAGACTCATCAACGCCATCGCCAGAAAGAGCGATAAGCAGACATTGCCCAAAATAGACACCGATCGCTCCACAATCTGAAAGTTGCTGACGCGCGGCAAAATATTACAAATAACAACACCGACAAACAGCACACAGACAAAAGTCGGCAACTCAAAAGCTGTTCCCTTCAATGCCAGAGCAATATACTGACCTGCGCTCAAGCAAATGGCCAGCATGGCAATGGTTTCAATTAATGCTGCCGAATTGATGGAGCGTTTGATCTGGGGCTTTTCAAAACCTGTGGTGTTTTCCGGGTTGTCTTTTTCGTTGTCAGGGTTCTCTGGATGTTCTGCAATTTTATTTCTCTTAATCAAAAATCGCGCTACCGGTCCGCCAATAATGCCGCCCAACACCAACCCGAACGTGGCGCAGGCCATCGCAACTTCCAGCGCATTTTGAAAGCCGTATTTTGTTGCAAATGTTTCACTCCATGCCGCCCCCGTACCATGCCCGCCAGACAGCGTGATCGAGCCAGCAAGCAGCCCCATGAGCGGGTCAATTCCTAACACTGTGGCCAGCCCAACGCCCACCGCATTCTGAATCAGCAACAGCCCGACCACCACCACCAGAAAAACAGCGATCATTCTGCCGCCGGCTTTCAATTGAACGATATTTGCATTCAGACCAACGCTGGCAAAAAACAATAACATCAGCGGATCTTTGAGAGACATATCAAACATGACCTGCCAGTCAAATGCCTGTTTGATAATCAAAAGCAAAACCGCAACCAGCAACCCTCCGGCAACCGGCCCGGGAATGGTATAGCGGTTCAGCACCGGTACCTTGTTCACCATATACTGCCCGATCAGCAGCACCAGGCTCGTAATGACAAGTGTGTTGTAAATATCAATAGAAAAAACCAAGCTTTTCCCCTTCTTATAGTTATACAGCCGTTCCCGCAGATCACGGCTTCAGTTCATTGCATCAACGCATCTCAATGCAGCCGCATCTTTTAACTGAAACACAAACGGCTACAGATCATTCAAAAAGGGCATATTATAAATTTCGTATGCCGATCTACCCATGTCTTTGTCGCAATCCATGAAAATGAAAAGCAAAATATCAAATGCAGCCGTTGTTTGCACAAGAAAAAAGCAAACGCCATGGGTTTGCTTTCTGCATTTTCTGAAACGCCACCTCAGATCAGCGTGATTCCCTGGCTGAACAAAATGCGCTTAACCGAAGAATAAGCAGAAACTGGCGTATACGCGCCGGTAACGCCTCCGGTGGATACGCTGAGTACCTCTATTTTAAACTGACAGCCATCCGCTTTGATCTCTATCGTATGCATATTCCCCGGCGCTTGAGGGTCTGAAACAATCCGGGAGGTTGTCCTGTCAAACCCAAGGCCGGCCAATGCCGCCCCGGCGTGTACATTAACATTGCGCGGGTACAGCTTGCAGGCTTCACGCGTTGCGCCTTCAAACACGACGGTTCTACTGGTGTCTGTACGCCCCAGGCTTTTAGGTGATTTTGTGGTGGTAATTGTCACTTCCTGCAACACTTTTTTACCATCCACAATGCCGTTATAACCCAGAACTGCTCCATGTGGAATATAAAGCTTGCGGCTGGTTTTCTGACAAAGCTCCTGAATACTTTTTAGAAAACTTTCATCTGCAAATGCAGTAGAAGAAAATACCGCCATATCGGCATATTTCAAAACAACCGGCGCCAGCGCTGTCACGGCCTGCGATGTTGCAGCCTCAATCACCAGATCCACGCCCTGTTTGCACTTCTCTTCAACCTCTTTTTCAGAAGTGATGACCAGCCCGGCACAGTCACCCTCCTCTAATTTTGTCTTCTTATATATGAAGACAAATTCCACACCATCTTTTTTCAGGTTGTCATAAATATACTTGCCAATGGTGCCAAAACCAATGAGGCCTACTTTTTTCATCCAGATCTCTTTCTGCAGATTATTAAAAACCCATGCAGAATTTTATAGAGATTCGCACTGCCCTTAAATGCTTAGACAGGGATACCATCGCTGCAATTCTGGCTATTGCTCCTTGTCGTTTTGCAAAGACTCGCGTGGTGGTGCAGGAGCCAAATACCCCACCACAACGCACAGCAGACCGTATGCAATGAATGAGGTAATGCCCAATACATTACCCAGGTTCTGCCGGTCAATCAGAATAAGTTTGGCCAGTACCACCCCCATCAATATGGCGCCAACCCACCACAACTCACGCAGGCCACGGCGCGAACCACGTATCCACGCCAACACACCCAGAACACTCCACACCACACTCAAACCCGTTTGTGCCAGGGTGCTGTGCATCAGCGCGCCATCCCACGGTATGCCGCCCCAGTGGTGCACACCACGCAGCACCATGGTGCTGGCAAGCGCAAAAAGCATGGCAGAATACACCAAAACCTGGGTAGTACCTGAAAACCGTTGTGCCGATTTATCCGTACGCAGCCAGAAGATCAGCATCCCTGCAAAACACAACTGCATGGCATCCAGCGGATTGAGCACCGGCAACCATATAAACGGTTCGGTTTGTGCAGGCAGGAACAAAGCATACAGCCACCACAAAACCCCGACATAAAACAACGCTCCCTGTAAAACCTGGCGACTCGCATCAAACGCCACGCCTAAAGGTAAGCGTACACGTTCCCATAACCATAAAGTTGCGCCTGCCAGCAGCAGCCAAGGTACAACAATGGCTGCATGCTGCCACCCTGCCCCCAGTCCCCAAGAAACACTCCACCACTGCATGACCAGCCCCAGAACCAGCATCCAAACCGGCCACCAAATCAACTGTGCTGCTTTTGCCGGCCACTGAATACTTTTTTGACGCAAACACAATAAAGCACGCCAGCCGAAAATACCGTAACACAGCCAGCCCAGCCAACCACCATCTGCAAACGGATTGCCGCCTCCACTGCTTTGCAACAGTGCCAATGGCACGGCCAGCCCGATGCCTGCCATTGCGGTAACCCCCAGCAACAGTGCCGGGCGGACACGGTGCACCTCTGCCGCCAGCCACCCTGTCAAAGCAACCAGCACCAGCACAAAGCTGAGCACATAGAGTTCAGGAACCAGGCGATCTATCTGATACAGCCCGGCAACCAGCCAGCACAACATCCCCCACACATAAAACATGATGCCGGCCTGTCGCTCACGCACATCCTTATTCTCTGCACAAGTGTGATAACACCATGCGCTGCCCAGCCCGGCAAATGCCAGTAACAGCATATTGATAAATACCGGCGTCAAAATGGCGTCGCTGGGTTCAATCGGTTTCAACAGGCTCAAACCAAATGCAATTGCCGCCAGCAGTTGCAAGCCAATACCCGCATTCTGCAGTGACATCTGTTTTTTATACACGCCCCGCCAGACCATCACGCCACCCAGCACGCTCCACACCATGCTCAAATAAGTCTGCGCCTGCTGGTAGGCAAAAATCTCCTCTCCCCAAGGAACCCCGGCCCAATGATGCACTGCACGCAATGTCATCACGCTGGTCAGCAGAAAACCGGCCACAGCAAAAAGCATATTCTGCTGTAGCGGCAACAGCCATGTCTGCGTATTCTGTTTTTTCAGCCAGTACCATAACAAACCAACAAACAGCAGTTGCAACAATTCGATTGGATTAAGAACAGGCAGCCAGATAAACGGCGTACTGTCGGCAGGTTGCATCAGAACAAACAGCCACCATAAACCCGCTGCAGCAAACAGCAAGCCCTGCAATTGATCCCGGCACGCATCAAACCGCACGCCCAAAGGCTGCCTGACAATGCCCCAGAACCACAATGTCATCACAATCAGCGTCACCCAAGGCAAAATCTGAACCGCCCAGATCCAGTCTGCGGCAACAGCAGACTGAACGCCCCACCATTTCAATGCAAGCGTCAGCATCAATGCCCAGGTAGGCCACCAAAGCAACTGCACCTTCTCTACCAGTTGAGTCCCGTCCTGTCGCAAACAATAAATACTGCGCCCGCCCAATACAGCATAAACGGCCCATGCCAGCCAGCCATAACCGGTTAAAGGCGTTCCATATGTGTGCGTTTGCATCAGGCAGAACACCACCACCAGAACAAACCCGGCCATTGTCGTTACCGGCAGCAACAGCATTTTGCATTTTCGCCTTGCTTCTGCCGCCAGCCACGCGGTCAACACCGCAAACATCAACCCGGCATGTAACGACTGCGTAACATCGACAACATACTTAATCTGCCACCAGCCGGCAACACACCACCATAACAGCCCCCAGAGATATAACAGCAAAGTTTTATCACGGCTGTACTTATCTTTCTCGCCCAAACGACCGCATGCATTGGCCCAATAAACCCAGGTGCAAAACAGCCCGGCAGCCGCAAGCATCAGCAAGGTCACAAAAGTCGGGTTCACGACCGCCAACCCAGCGGCATTTTGCATGAAATAACTTTCCATGCTGTAAACCAAAGTTCCCGCAGCCAGCACCTGCAACGCCAGCCCGCTGTATTGTGTTATCCGGCGCGCCTGCCGTATGCCCCACCATACCAGGGCTGCGCCCTCCAGTGCATAAATGCAACTGGTCTGCTGCGCAGAAAACGCCAGTGGCACAGCTAAAGTCATGAAGCCTGCGGCCAGTGCGATATATGCCGGAACCAGCTCTTTAAATGCTTTGCCAGAGGCAAGAAACCTTGCTAGCACCGCATATAACATGCCCAGCCCAAAAGCATTTGCCGCCAGCACGTAGCGGGGAAAATCCTGCAACAGAACAGACTGCAAAGAAAATGCCACCAAGGGTGTACCAAACACCAACGCAGCATCGACCATATCGCGTTTGTTGCCTACAAAACTGCGCGCATAAAGTATTGGTATCGCCAAATAGAATGCAAAGAACAGCAGCAAAAACGGCTCTGTTGAGGCAAATTTTTCTGGTGCATATTGCAATGCTCCCCAGAAAGTACCGATACCAAAAGTAAACGCAAACCCGAGCAGATTCAGCATACGCCAGGAACGCCACCAGGCCATGCCGAAAATACCTGCATTCAAAATGGCATAGTACGAAAACAAGGCCACATGGTTATTACTGCCGGTAGATAACCAGATAGGAGACAGGAAGCCTGCCAGTATGGCAAACACGGCCAGAATGCGGGCATCCTGCATGACGGCCAGCAAGCCGGTACCGACAACCAATGCCGTGGTCAGGCCAAAGGCCAGCGAGGCCGGTAAAAACCCATAGAGCTTAAATGCCGCAAACACCGTCAACAGCAAAATACCAATCGCGCCGCCCTGCAGACTGAGCGAGAAAGTCCGCTGCCGTTCGCGCTGGCGCCATGCAAACCCAAGCGCGCCCAGCGCCAAGCCGGCAATACCCAGCAGCCGGAACTCCATCGGGAAGCTGAGCCAGCCCTGATCCGTCACATACTTCAGTAAAGCCGCCACACCGGCAAACAATACCAGCACACCAATTTTGACCGGCACATTGCCGGTTGTGAACCATTCCACCAGTTTGTTAACCGCTTTTGCTCCTAAAGAAGGCCTTTCTTTTGCCCTGTCACGGGCAGTAGGTGGCTGTGGATAGAGTCTTTCCTCCTGATTTTCAGGCAGATCTTGCATCCAGATACCTGCAGGAGCCTCTTGCACAACCTGTTCAGGCAACGCTTGTTTTTCTCCAGCTGGGTCTGGGCTTTCACCCACATCGGATCGCCCGGTATCCGTCTGCACGGCAGAAACCGGGGTAGCAAATTCCGGGGACAAAGGCAGGTCATTGCCTGTAGCCATATCCTCTGGAGACACGGCCACGTTTTCGGGCTCTGTGTTTATCGGTTGAATGACAAATGACGCTGTCTCCGGTTTGAGCTCAGCCATGCTGGCTGGCGACAATGCTTCTTTCGCCGTGTCTTGGGCAGCATTTTCAGCAGGTACGGTCCAGTGTATGCCCTCTGGCCACTCAACAGAACCTGCAAAAGGCTCTGCCCGCAGGGGCGTTAACGTCTGCTCTGGGCGCTCTTCTGGTGTTATTGCATCTGTAAGTGGCGATGCAGCATGCACTGCATTAACAGAAACACCAGCCGTGTCGAACCGCTCCGCCTCATCCTGCTCTTTCTGCTTTTCCTGTGCCGTTTGCGCTTCTTCAGTCCACCGTGCCCGCTCATGCACCAAAGATGCTATCGCCGTCTGCAAAGACTCAATGTCTGCCTCCAGCTTCTGTACACGGTATTTCAAATTGGAGACACTGACAATACTGATAATGGCCAGAACCGGGGGCACCAGCACAACCAGTACGGCAATAAAAATCAGTGTTTCCATAATTCGGATGCTCCTTGAACAACGCTGTCTGTGCTTTTTCTATTTTTCCGTTTTTATCCCAATGCCATCAGTTCTGCGTCGCTTTTTTGCAGTGGCTTATAAAACAATACTTTCAGTACCGGCAGATCATACCATTGACAAACCGGTTTTCTGTTTTTTCTTTTCATGTATGCTTTGACAATACCCCCAATAAAAACGCCTGCAATCAGCAGGCGCTATATGCATGACATTCAATGTCATTTTCCATGATCATCTGACAACACATTGTGCGCTGCCAGAATACGCTAGGTTTGATCTTTTACCGTCATTCCTCAAAATCCTGTGGTGCCCCATAAACAATACGCAAAGCCCACTTGATAGCCTGCGATATGAGGAAAAGAATAAAAACGATGATAGAAAAGGTCAGCAGCGGGATCAGAAAAAAACTCAATGCATCTCTTGCTTTGCTGATAGTCAATACAACTGGCGGCAGAAAAATAAGCACCCCGGCAAGGATACGTATCCATATGATACGAATGGCATCTACCAACACTTTCTTGCACATCCACACTGCGGCCCCCAGGAAAATGATCATCAGTATCAATCCCGTCACACCACTACCTGGCATTGAACGTTGGAACAAATACGCAAGTGCACTGAAAATGAAGTTGATCAGAGAAAAGATAATGACAATTAATGCATAACTTAGAAACAGTTTACCCGGCTGTACCCGCTGCATATATTGGGGCAAGCTGCTGTCTGTAAATGCGTAAATAAGCGCCACGGCGGCAATCAACGTCACGACATACACGCAAAGCATCCAAAACAATGTTGCTGGTGTAAAGGTGAGATTTCCACGATATAAACCATACATGAAATTCAGCGCAAACAGATAGACTGTGACCATAAATGCGATCCCCGCGCCATAAGACAATACAAATGACCATTTGGTCACTTGGCTGGCGCGTCTTCGCTCACTTTCAGAAGGGTAAGGATTTTCAATGCTGCCGCGCAATTTTTTCATGAGCGAAAACGAGCACCACCATACACCATACATCACGGCCATAAAAATCAAAGGAAAAATAGTCCTTATCAATATTATTTCGATCATGACGCTGTTTCTGCCCGCAGATAACATCCAATATGCAGGATTGAAAAACGGTATATACATCAGAACGTAGTTCAGCGTGAACATCAATATATACAAAATAAACACCACAAATAAAGTCCAGCCCCAATCAGCAGCGCGGGAAAGCTGGTTCAAACCAGAACTCTCCATCCAAGGCAAAAACTGAGAGAAAACAAGCGGCATGAAAAACAGCATTACCAAGACCGCCAGAAAGAAACCCTGCCCAATGCCAAACATCTGAAAATAGTCGCCCCATGCTCCCAGAAACAAAAGATGTACCCCTGCAAAGCACAGGCACAAAAAAGCAGCGACGCTTGTGATTTTGATAAGGTCTCTGATAGGAAGTGTTTGATCTGTTTGATAATGATCTTGTATATTGATATTCATTTTGTCTCGGCTATTCAACATTATTAAAATTAGTGGGCATTGTAAGTGACATTTTGATAATCAAAAAAATAAAAAGCGCCTGCATACTGCAGGCGCTTTGCATGGTAAGCCTAAAAATTATTTTTTCATCATGACACGGGCCATTTCCAGGCATTTGCATGAATAACCCCATTCATTGTCATACCAGGCAACCACCTTGATAAAGGTATCGTCCAGCGCAATACCGGCCCCGGCATCAAATACCGAAGTATTTTCTTCACCACGAAAATCGGTAGACACCACTTTTTCTTCGGTATAGCCCAAAATTCCCTTGAGCTTACCTTCGCTTTGCGCTTTCATTTCTGCGCAGATTTCTGCATAGGTTGCAGGCTTTTCAAGCTCTACAGTCAGATCAACCGCCGATACATCCGACGTCGGCACCCGCATGGACATACCCGTGAGTTTTTTATTCAACGCCGGAATCACCTTACCCACTGCTTTGGCTGCACCTGTGCTGGAAGGAATGATATTTTCCAGAATACCGCGCCCGCCGCGCCAGTCTTTTTTCGATGCGCCATCCACGGTGTTTTGTGTGGCGGTGGCTGCATGTATGGTCGTCATCAGCCCGCGCTTGATACCCCATTTATCATTCAGCACCTTGGCAACAGGAGCCAGACAGTTGGTGGTGCAACTGGCATTGGAAATAATCGTTTCACCTTTATAGGCACCATCATTGACGCCATATACAAACATGGGCGTATCATCTTTGGAGGGGCCTGTCATCAATACCTTCTTGGCGCCCACATCCAGATGTTTCTGCGCGCCTTCCTTGGTCAGGAAAACACCGGTGGCTTCAATCACCACGTCTACGCCATATTTGCCCCAATCCAGTTTGGACGGGTCGCGCTCCATGCTCAAATGAATGCGTTTCCCATCCACCAGCAGCGTATTGCCATCCACCTGCACATCGTGATTAAAACGCCCATGCACTGAATCACGCTGCAGCAGATACGCCGTATAGTCCGGGTCTGTTGTTCCATTGATGGCGACAACCTCCATATCCGGAAATTGTTCAATTGCTGCGCGTACAACCAGTTTACCAATGCGTCCAAAACCATTAATGCCAAGTTTGATTGTCATGTCCGTTCCTCAAAACTCAAAATAATCTGACTCTGTCAAAGAGAACCTACCCTCTGAAACCGGCGTCCGCACGGCCCATGGCGATGTTTCGCGTTGGTGCCTGCTGCTTGCGGATGCTCCCGGCCACTGGCTGGCCGCATATTCGTTGGCCTCTATTATATGAAAGATATGAAAGCCGATTCAGCCAGGTGCTCATGATGACACCTCGCAACACCATATTTTCGGCAAAAATTCTCATCATTCCAGAAAATACCTACGGTTTACCAGCTAAATACGTTGGCCTGTCAACACCACATTTTTGTCACCTGCATACAAAAAAGCCTCTGAAACATATTTCAGAGGCTTCATGTCATTTTTTATCTCAGAATCAAGATACCATCACAACCGCTTTGAAGCAATGGCCACACGCACCGTATCGGCTACGTTTTCCGGTGTAAAGCCGAAATGCTCGAACAGCTCTGGCGCCGGCGCAGACTCACCGAATGTATCCATGCCGACAACCGCCGCACAGCCATATTTCCACCAGAATGCACTGACTCCGGCTTCCACCGCAATGCGTGGTACATTCGGCGGCAACACTGCTGCCTGATACTCCCGCTTCTGCCGGTCAAACACGGTTGTAGAGGGCATAGACACCACACGCACCGCAATTTTGTCTTTGGCCAGTAACGCCTGCGCGTGCAAAGCCAACTGAACCTCGGAACCTGTGGCAATAATCACCGCCTGCGGCGCCTTGTTCAGTCCGACCTCGGAAGGCTCTGCCAGCACATATGCACCTTTGGCAACAAAATCCGGCGTCATCTTGGGCAGGAAAGGCAACCCCTGGCGCGAAAGCAGCAGCGCTGTCGGGCGATCTTTGTTTTCAAGCGCCTGCGCCCAGGCCACTGCCGTTTCTTCCGTATCTGCCGGGCGCCAGACATCCAGATTGGGAATCAGGCGCAGGCTGGCCGCATGTTCAACCGGCTGGTGCGTCGGGCCATCCTCCCCTAACCCAATAGAGTCATGGGTAAACACATGCACCACGCGCCGCTTCATCAAAGCAGCCATGCGTACCGCATTGCGCGAATAATCACTGAACGTCAGGAATGTGCCACCATAAGGAATAAACCCGCCGTGCAGCGCAACCCCGTTCATAATGGCGGCCATACCAAACTCACGCACACCATAATTGATGTGATAGCCTACCTGTGCTTCTTCCAATTTGACGGCATTGCCCCGCTCGTCTACGCGCAATGCAGCCTGCACCTTGGTTTGCGTCAGGTTGGAACTGGTCAGATCAGCCGAACCGCCCAGCAGTTCAGACAGCTCAGGCGTCAGTGCTTCCAGCACCATCTGGCTGGCCTTGCGGGTGGCAACCGTTTCAGCCTTTTCCGTCACCTGCCGGATAAACGCACCCACCACTTTTTGGAAATTCGCCGGCAAATCACCCTGAACCCGCCGCCAGAATTCAGACGCTTCATGCGGATAGGTTTTTGCATACGCTGAAAACGTTTCATCCCACTGCGCTTCCGCTGCCATGCCCGTGGCTTTGGCATCCCATGCATCACGCACCTCATCTGGGATCACAAATGGCTCGGCACTCCAGCCTAAAGCCTCACGCGTCAAAACAATCTCTTCCGCGCCCAAGGGTTCGCCATGTGCTTTGGCCGTGCCGGCACGGTTGGGCGAGCCCTGTCCAATACTGGTTTTGCAGATAATCAGCGTGGGTTTATCTGCACTGCGCTTGGCCTGTGCAATCGCCGCGCTGACATCTTTTGCATCATGACCGTCCACATGGTCAATCACATTCCACTGGTAGGCTTCAAACCGCTTGGCAACATCATCCACAAACCACGGCGCAATCTGGCCGTCAATCGAAATACCGTTGCTGTCGTACAGTGCAATCAGCTTATTCAGCTTCCACGCCCCCGCCAGTGCACACGCCTCATGGCTGATGCCCTCCATCAGGCAGCCATCACCCAGGAATACATAGGTATGGTGATCCACAATCGTATGATCGGGTTTGTTAAACTCTGCCGCCAGCAGTTTCTCGGCCAGCGCCATCCCCACCGCATTGCTGATACCCTGCCCCAATGGTCCGGTTGTCGTTTCCACGCCGGGGGTCACATCCACTTCCGGGTGCCCCGGTGTTTTGCTGCCAAACTGGCGGAAATTCTTCAGCTCTTTCATTGGCAGGTTGTAACCGGTCAGGTTCAACAGCGCATACAGCAACATCGACGCATGCCCGTTGGAAAGCACAAAACGGTCCCGGTTCGGCCATTTCGGATTCGCCGGATTATGAACCAGGTGCTCACGCCATAAAGCCACGGCCATGTCTGCCATGCCCATTGGTGCACCGGGGTGTCCTGATTTTGCTTTTTGAACCGCATCCATTGCCAACACGCGTACAGCGTTGGCTAGTGTAGAAAGAGAGGGGGTTGTCATAAAATTTCCGGTAAGAAGAACAGAGTAAGCATAGAATTTTACCCGGGCTCAGGCTAATTTCACAGTGAACCGGCAGATGGGCCTTTACCATACTCAAATCTACAACAACCATGACCCAATTGTCCAAACCTCCAGTTACCGCCATGATTTTGGCCGCAGGGCGTGGCGAGCGCATGCGCCCGCTGTCAAACCACACCCCCAAGCCTTTGCTGAAGATACACGGCAAGCCTATGATCGTCTGGCATCTGGAAAAACTGGCCCAATCCGGCATCAAAGAAGTGGTTATCAATACCGCCTGGCTGGAAGAACAGTTTCCCGACCAGCTAGGCGACGGTTCACAATGGGGGCTGCAGATTCACTATTCCATGGAAAACCGCGACCACGGGCACGCATTGGGCACCGCTGGCGGTATTGTCAAAGCGCTCCCATTGCTGGGAAACGCCTTCTGGCTGATTTCCGGCGACATCTACGCGCCTGATTTTGACTTTACCCCCCAGACCGTCAACCAGTTTTTAAACAGCAACCTGCTGGCACACCTCTGGGTCATTCCCAACCCGCCATATCACCCGCAGGGCGATTTCGGCATCAGTGCAGATGGTTTTGGTCTGGCCGGCCAGCCTGGGCCCGATGGCAGGCTGTGGACATATGCCAGCATGGCGCTGATGCGCCCAGAGCTGTTTGCCAGGCTGCCCGCATCGCCCCAGACCAGTTTCATCAAACCGCTGTTACAAGGTATGCAGGAACAACGCATAACGGTAGAATCTTACATGGGGCGTTTTGAAAATGTCGGCACACCACAGCAGCTTCAGCAACTTAACCAGCCAGGCAATTGATCTGGCCTGGTTTCCAACTTGTGAACGAATGGTTTTGCCGTCAGATTATTCATTCCCCAAAATTCTTATCCTTTTTATTTTTACGCCATAACCATGACAGAAGCCCCTTCCTCTGCGTATATTCCCGTACGCGTCTGGTCCGTAGTGCATACGTTTTTTGCCCCTATTTATTATTTTGTATGCATTCCTGCTGCCCTCATTATGTCGTTCATATTTATCGCCGTCTCGGGGATGAACACGCTGACACTCGCGACCACCGCCCTGATGATTGGCACCGTTGTTGTCATCTGGTTTTTGTTCAAAAAAGCCCCCGCCAGCGCAGACAGCCTTGTCATTAAGCCAGACGGACTTATGTTTACCATGCGGGGGTTTGTTTCTTTTGCTGAAATGAATACGATCAATCCTTTGCCCTCCGGCATTTTTCAATTTACCAGCCGAAATAAACTGCTGCGTCAAAACGTTGAATTGGACACAGACCAGCAAACCAGTTTAAACCCTGTGGATGCACTTGTCCTGATCATGCTTGCCATTGATCGCTGGAAACAACAGCATCCCGAAGCAGCAAATTTAAAAAAACAGGGATTTTATGAATCTTGGGGAGCCAGGTTGTTAGGCGTTGGTTTTCTGCTTGTTGGTTTTTCCTGCATTGGTTTTTTAATTTACACTTGTTTTTTTGATAGCTTGCGAGACCTTCCAGTCAAAGGATTAATGATCATGGCATTTGGCGCGTTCATGTTCACAAGTGGGGGCGTTATCCTGGTGACTGGCAAGGGGCGGAATTACAGCTCTTAATTACCCCAAACCCATTTCATCAAACCATTGTGACAAAACAGGCAACCATTCTGAGATGACTGCCACACAACTGATTGCATCACCTTATTACAAGCGCATCAAGGTGCGGATAAAGAGAGAAACACCTCTCACATTTTCTCTCACCGCATCCTCACCGGAACAGATAACGGCCAAAATAGCCGGGTTCCAGTTGTCCGCAACAGAAATTGAAAAGCTGTTTGATCAGCACGCAGACGCCCTGCTGCTTTTCATTCATAAAAAGCACGCCATACAAAATCTGCCTTCACGTGAGTTAACTGATATTGACATCATTGAGGCTGCTGTCGAATTCTATTATCTGCACCATCGGCCTGATGAACTGCTCTCCATTTTGCGAAAAAATTCAACCCAGAATCTGGCTGCATATTACAAAAAACTCAAAACCATATACGCAGAAATCTTAAGCGCGCCTTTTACCACACCAGCCCCTCAAACCGCGTATGCTTTATCTGCGCTGGTTCACTTTGCTGTGCTGCAAAGCAGTTGTGATTTTTTTGATCAGTACAGCCTTTACATTCAACAGGATGAAGAGACAGGTCTGAACCCCCAGGCATCATGTTACCTGGACAACAGCCCGGATATCGACTGTAACGATGAAATGGTATTCCCTGAATTTGTCCGGCAGAACCAACTGTGCTTATATACCAGTGGAAATTTGTTTTATGATGTGATTCAAAACCTGTCGCTTCAACACCCGGACTTTTCCGATGCCGACGCTGTTGACGCGCTGGATTACTATCTGAAAAATGATACTTTCAAAGATTTTGAACCATAACGTTCCGATACATATATGACAACAACAACGCCATCACACACCGTTTACCAACAACGCCGCACCCGGGTCGCTCAATGGCTGAAAGCACATGGCGGCGGTATTGCCGTGCTGCCTACAGCCCCCGAAGTCTCCCGTAACCGTGACAACGATTACAGCTACCGCCCTGACAGCTACTTTTACTACCTGACCGGCTTTACCGAGCCGGGCGCCTGGCTGATCATTGACGATACCGGCCACAGCACACTTTTTTGTCGCGCTAAAAATCCGGATCAGGAAGTCTGGACCGGCTATCGTCTGGGGCCGGATGCCGCACCTGAAGCACTGGCGGTTGACACCGCTTATCCGGTAGAAGAGCTTGATCAACAAATACCGCAATTACTCGCCAATCAGCCTGCTGTATGGTTTCCGTTTGCGACACATACGGGACTGGAAGCACAAATCACCAACTGGCTGAAAGACGTGCGCGCGCTTGTACGCACCGGCGTATCGTGCCCGCAGGCTCAATATGATTTATGTGCCGTGCTGGATGAAATGCGCCTGATCAAAGACGCTCATGAAATTGAACTGATGCGCCGTGCCGGTGAAATCAGTGCGCTGGGCCACATGCGTGCCATGCAGAAATGTGCTCAGATGATGCGCGCCGGCGAAGATGTTCGCGAATACCATCTGGAAGCGGAACTGCTGCATGAATTCTGCCGACATGGCGCACAGGATGTTGCATTCAACTCCATTGTGGCCGGTGGTGCCAATGCCTGCATTCTGCATTATCGTGCCGGTAAGGCCGCTATCCATTCCGGCGACCTGGTGCTGATTGACGCTGGCGGAGAATATGGCTGTTATGCAGGGGATATTTCCCGCACCTTCCCTGCCAACGGACGTTTCAGCGGCCCACAGCGTACCCTGTATGATCTGGTGCAGGCCGCGCAGGAGGCTGCTATCGCAGCAACCGCACCGGGAGCCACATTCAACGATCCGCATGATGCCGCCTTGCGTATACTCTCGCAAGGCATGTTGGACTTGGGTTTGCTGAAAAAAGACACATATGGCAGCGTAGACGATGTCATCGAACAGCGTGCCTACTTCCGCTTTTACATGCACCGCACCAGCCACTGGCTGGGTATGGATGTGCACGACTGCGGCAGCTATGTTGAACCAGAGACGGAGCCTGTTGCTCATCACGATGCTAAAACAGGAAAAACCACTTACATCAGGCCCAGTCGAATCCTTCGCCCTGGCATGGCACTGACCATGGAACCGGGCATTTATGTACAGGCGGCCGATGATATTCCGGCGGAATTTCACAACATCGGCATTCGCATTGAAGATGATGCGCTGGTCACCGAAAACGGCTGTGAACTCTTAACGCGCAAGGCACCCGTTAAGGCAGATGAAATTGAAGTGTTGATGCGTTAGCATTGCCAACGATGAGTGAGGATGCACAATTCATTATTCTGATGGGCGTCTTGCCTGCGGTTTTAACTGCTCTGACCCTCTGGGCAGCCATCAAAAAAAGGCCATCCAAAACCTGGATAGCCCTCTTTGCTATTGTCGCCCTCTTGTCTTTATGCAGCATCGCGTTGTTGGCTTATATGCATGCTCTGGGCAGTGAATGGCGATATTAAAACCGCCATCATTGAAAAGGCATGGGAAGCATTACAAACTCCCGCAATCCCCGCTTAATGGTTCATGATGTAAGACAGTGGCGTGCTTGACCAGTCAACACTGTCAAACAGGTTTTTCACAACCAACCCCAGTTCGGTATCGCCCTCAATCATCAGTCTGCGGTTAAAAAACAGCGTGTCGGGGTCTTCTTCGCGCAGCAGAATTTTGATGAAATCGGCTGTGTTGGCCGCAAAACGCAAGTCTGGCGTTTGTGCAGACCGGCTCAGCGTGAATTTTTCTTCTGTTGCCGTAAAACGTATTGTCAGCCCGGCATCCAGCACATCAATTTGATAATGCTTGCCTGCCAGCAGACTCATATCTGCCGGCAACACACCTTTTTTCAGCATGCGGTTCAGCGTAAAAACCAGCGCCAGCTCCGGCGGCATGGCAGGCAATATACGGCCCAACTTGCCGACAAACGAAGGTAAAGTAAATTCAGGTATTTGCATGAGCAGATTCTCCTAATGCGGCAACACCTGCCGCACCTCTCCAATAACCATCCACCAGCGCACCCTGCGCCAGCCCCTGCAGTTGTTCTGTGGCCTGTTTCGGCGTTAATTTGCCATGCAGTTGATCATAATGCAACCTGACAATTTCCGCCATATGTTGTAACTGCGGCGACAGGCGCAGCATTTTCACCCCCATACCAGTCAGTTCCTGCTGGTGGCTCAGCAGGGCCTGGCAACCGGAGGACATGGTCTGTGTGCCATTGATTGTTAAGAATGGCTGCCCCTCCCGGGTATTGAGCACCAGTGCATCAGGGTGTTCCTGACACTTGAACTCGCACAGGTCTTTCCTCAGGTTGTAGTGTCTGGCGGTAAAGCAGCGTGCCGAATACGCCAGCGGCATCAGACCCCAGCCATATACCTCGCAGTCAACTTCCGGCCGGTTCTGGATGATCGTTGCCAGCTTTTTCGCCGATACCTCCACCGGAGGTACCCAACGCACAGCACCCAGCGACTGGAACAACTGCAGCGTCTCTTCGTTATAAATGTTCAGCGTTTGCCCGGCCACAAACGGCAGGCCATGCTCGCGCGCCAGCTTCACTGCGCCCAGGTCGTTGGCTTCCAGCTTGAAAGTGCCCTGCTCCACCAGTTTACGCAACCGGCGCAGATCAATTTCGCTTTCCAGCAGCACCTGCGATGACAGCACAATTTCTTTGCCCGTCTGTGACAGATCCTTCGCCAAATCGATCCAGTCTTCCACACGGATTTCATACCGCCTGGCGCAAACCACCTCGCCCAGATAAATGGCATCCAGCGGCAGTGTCGCCATTTCTTCATAAAACTTCAGCACCTGCGCTTTCGGCCAGAAAAACAGCAAAGGCCCAAGCGAAAGTTGGAGTGGTTGATGCTCTGATTGCGTATCCATCGTGTTCATGATTTCACTCATTTTTAATATCACTATTCGTGGGAAACCGGTACGTAGCCTACATCATGTACCAGTTGCTGGCCCTGCTCACTTAAAAACCAGTCCATCAGCTTTTGTGTATTTTCAGAAACTGGCCGTGCCGTCACCATGTAAACATCCACTGTAAACGGGTAGTTACCATTGCGGATGTTTTCCACGGTTGGTTCAATACCGTCAATAGCCAACAGGCGGATTTCATCGCTGGTATTCATGCGCGTTGAGTAATAGCGAAACGAGTATCCCAGCGCGTTCTCTGCATTGCGGTACTCGGCCACGCCCTCAATCATGCCGCCCATGCCTTCAAAAACGGCTTCTTTCAAAGGGGCACGCAATGGCACGCCTTCCATCACATGATTGACCATGGTACTCTGGCTGCCAGAGCCTTCCGCCCGCTGAAATGCCAGAATACGCGCGCCTTGCCCGCCAACCTCCCGCCAGTTATTAATCCGGCCTGAATAAATATCCCGTATCTGCTGCACCGCCAGTGTTTTTACCGGATTTTGCTGGTTGACCAGAAAAACAAATGCTTCTTTGGCAATTGGTGTCATCTGAAGCGTCAGTCCCTGTGCTTGTGCTGCTTCTATCTGTTTTTGCGATGGTGCAGCCACAAAAATCAAATCCACCTCGCCAGCAATCAGCCGCTGATAGGCGTTTGGCGTGCGGCTGCTTTGCACCAGTTGGTCCAGTTGTTTCTGTTCTTCCACATTTTGAGGCTTTTGGTATATGCTGTGAACAGCAGAAGCATAAATCGGAAACACCGCTGTCGCACCATCCAGCCGGGGAAAATCGCTGCTGATACTCAGTGTGCTTACCCCTCGCAGTACAACTGCCGGCATGTCACTCAATGCAGGGTTGGTATTTCGACGCCAAGCGTAATTTTGCTGCTCACCGATCTGCTCAGAAACTCTTGTGTACGCGCGCTCCACAGGTGAAAGCATTCGCTGACTGCGGTCATAATACTGCCACGCTGCAAACGCCAGCAGCCCCGCACAGATCAATACAGTTATAACCAGAATTTTGCTGCTTACCGGTTTAAAAAACCCTCTGCGCCAGCTTTTGGCAGCAAAGCCCAGTATAAAAAAAGTGTAGGTGGCAACCGGAATCCATAAAATAACCCAGCCTGAACTTGCACTCGCACTGAAAGATAGGCTTATCGATGTCAAGGCAAAAGCAATCAGCCCAACTCCCAGCCATAAAACAGCGCCCGATGAAATTTTACCCAAGGCAAAAACAATGGCATATACGGCAACGGTATACACAATGGGCGCTATCAAGGCTCCATAATGAAACTGCCAGTTGGCAGGCTGCGTTTTTTGAGATTTATAACGCCAGCCCAATACAAAGGCCATCACGGCCCCTACCAGCAGCATCCAAGGCTCCAAATAGTAGCCGTTGTTCAGCAGCTTTAGGCCAGATGCATCAAATACGACGCCCAATGCCAGCCCCATGAGAAAAGCAACCCATTGCACCAGCACAGGCATCAGCAACAGAACGGTAAAGAACGAACCCCAGGCAAAACGCCGTGGTTTATGGGGAGGTTGTGGTTCAAGCTCGTAGGTTTCTGGCATGTGGCTTATGGGTCATTCTGTGCAGTTTGATAACGTCGCCCACCGACTGATAAATGAATTTATTTCCACGGCCGGCTGTAAGCCCCCAACGTGGCCTGCTGCCCTTCGGACACCTTTCCCAAAGACTGTTGCCACAGCGGTGAAACCGTGAACTGATCGGGATTTTTAACCGCCGCATCAATCGCCTGCCTTAATACCTGCGTGACCTGTGCCGTATACACCGGGCTGCGCTGGCGACCTTCCACCTTGATCGCCGACACACCGATACGTACCAGCTCCGGCAGCAACTCAATCACGTTCAGGCTGGTCGGTTCCTCCAGTGCGTAATAGGTTTCGCCCTGCACATCAAAGCGGCCTTTGCACAGCGTGGGGTAACCTGCGGGTTCATTCTTGCCGAACTGGTCAATCAAAATGTCATTCAACCGCACATTCATGGTCTGCGGTTTTTGTTCCCAGCGCACAAATTTGGCCGGAGAACAGGCCCCCACCGTGTTGGGAGACTCCCCTGTCGCGTAGCTTGACAGGATACAACGCCCTTCCACCATCACACACAAACTGCCAAAGCCGAACACCTCCACCTGGACATCGGTATGCTCAATGACCTGGCGCACCTGGTCAATCGTCAACACCCGCGGCAAAATCACCCGCTGGATGTTGAACAGCTCACGCGCCAGATTGATCGCTTCGTAATTGGTGGCAGAACCCTGTACCGACAGATGCAAACGCAGATCAGGGTAGCGTTCACTGGCATATTTCAACAGCCCCATATCAGCCAGAATGACCGCATCCACACCCAGACCGGCCGCCGTATCCACAGCCTGATACCATTTATGCACTTCTCCTGCCTGGGCATAGGTGTTAATGGCCATCAGGACTTTGCGCCCGCGCTGATGCGCATAATTGATACCGTCCTGCGCGGCTTTCAGGTCAAAATTCAGCCCGGCAAAATTGCGTGCATTGGTCATGTCCTTCAGGCCCATGTAGACCGCATCTGCACCATGGTCAACCGCTGTTTTCAATGCAGGCAGATTACCCGCAGGACATACCAGTTCAGGGGCTTTTACATCATGTGACATTCGCTTCACCTTAACTCAGTTAACACCTTGTCTGTACAGATACTTTCACGACAGAGGAGCACCGAGCATCTGCGTCTGCGGCATTTTTGTGCCGCTGAATTGACAGCCGCATGTTCCATGCCTGTTTACCACTGCGGCATGCCGTCAGTGGTGTGCGTCTCCATTATGATACTTTGTATCTTTTGTGCAATCGAAAATCATGTCAGAAATCGGTCAACCACTTTTTGCGCCATATCAAGCCCTGACAAAATGCATATGGTTAAGCTGCCTGCTTAAAAAGATGGGTATCAAAAACACTGCGCATGAATAACAGGTTTTTGGCCATGCGCATTTGCGGCTTGCGGCCCCGGCGCTTGTTCGGCCCGGCATCTGCTGCTTCGTGGTTATCCGCCTGTGGTACAGAAATGTCGGCCTCCAGCTCTTGCCGTGCAGCGACAGCAAATGTATAAAACACCCGGAACGGCACGCGCCGTTTGGCCCAGTAGTCCGCCATGTCACGAAAAATATCCAGCAGCCGCTCACGTGCTTCTGCGCCAAATTTCAACGCGCTGGGAATATGGTCCAGCACCACCACAAATCCTTTTTGGGGGCCACTTTGACGCAAAACCTCTGTCATGCAATGATGCAGGTGCTCATGGTTTTTGGCTTTGGCCAAAGGCAGGCGAAACCCGCGGGCAATCATCCGGAAAACCTGTGTACGGCTGCGCGCCAGGCCCAGATCTGCATATAAAAAATGGTGTGCCAGTTTCATGGCCTCATTTTTCAGGGCCTGTGGCTGAAACGCTCGAATCGACTGAACAACGTTGGTATCGGTAGTTTGCAGCATGGTCATGTCTTCTTGATTATGGTACGGGAGGAATTTCGACTATCCGTCGAAAACTGTTGTAATGATCGGCAGAGTAATAACATACCTGAGGGGCTGTTTTCACATTTCCCCCACAGACAATCCGTCTGACACCCCGATGGCTGATCCCTGGTGTCTTTACGGTATATTCACGGTAATATCCACGCGCCTGTGCCGGCAGATGCCCTTCATAATTACCAAATACCGTGCCATCCTGCTGATAATCAAACGGCCCCCCACGCAAAATCAGCGTATAAGTATGTTGCGCTTGTGCAGGAAGACTTGAATAGACGATATCCCGGGCCGTTTCCTGCGGAGCAGACTGCATGGCATCTGTTTGTGCCTGGGTCGGAAAACTCCCGCGCGCCAAGCTATCGACCGGCACAAGCAATATACCTGCTGCCAGCCAAAGGACTGCCATGAATGGGCGGACAACACGCGCAAGGAAGTTCATTTGAATGATTTTTCAGCAATCTCTTGACGATGCTTAAGCGTAGCTGAGCCTATGGTAAATATCAAGATGTTGCGCCTCGTTGTAGTCAGCTATTATTTTGATGAAAATTTACAGCTTTTAATGCTTAAACAAGTATTTTTCAATGCAGATTGCACCAATTAGATCAATTCCCTCCTTTGTGAGAGAATCGGATCACACGTCAACAAGCAGGTAATGCACCAGTAAAAAAGGAGTTTGGTTTCCCAAACTCCTTATCCTCTTAATTCCCATGCTATGGGTAATAAAGCGCTCTTTTGACCAGCTATGCAGACTCCGCATTCGCTTTGACTGCCGTATAAGCCGTCATGTTGACAATGCGCCGCACTGTGCTGGTCGGCGTCAGAATGCTGACCGGCTGATTCGCGCCTAACAGAATCGGTCCGATGGCAATACCCTGGCCAGCGGTGGTTTTCAGCAGGTTGTATGCGATATTGGCCGCGTCAATATTGGGCATTACCAGCAGGTTAGCCGGCCCGGTCAATGTGGAGCGGGGCATTTGCTCCGCACGCAAGACCGCATCCAACGCGGCATCGCCATGCATCTCGCCATCCACTTCCAGGTCTGGCGCACGTTGACGCAACAAAGCCAGCGTTTGGCGCATTTTGAGTGCAGAAGGCTGATCACTGCCGCCAAAATTGGAATGTGACAGCAAAGCCACCTTGGGAATCAGCCCGAACCGCTGCAACTCTGTTGCTGCCAGCAGCGTAACTTCTGCCAGTTCTTCAGCCGAAGGATCGTAATTGACATGCGTATCCACCAGAAACACCTGTTTGCCAGGCAAAACAAGCGCGTTCATGGCCGCATAGACTTTTGACCCCACGCTGCGCCCAATCACCTGGTCAATGTAATGCAGATGCGTTCCATACTGCCCCCAGGTTCCGCAGATCAGGCCATCGGCCTCTCCCTTGGCAAGCATCATGGCCCCGATCAGCGTCAGGCGCCGGCGCATTTCAATTTTTGCCGTTGCCGCCGTAATACCCCGGCGCTCCGTCATACGGTGATATGTTTGCCAGAAATCACGATACCGATCGTCAAAATCGGTGTTGACCACATCAAAATCAACCCCTTCTTTAAGGCGCAGCCCAAAACGCTCAATCCGCTTGGCGATTACCGCCGGGCGCCCGACCAAAATCGGATGCGCCAGCTTTTCATCAATAACCACCTGAACGGCGCGCAAAATACGCTCTTCCTCACCTTCGGCATACACAATCCGCTTTTTGGTGCAACTGCGCGCCACCGC
Source organism: Saezia sanguinis (assembly GCF_963921665.1). Taxonomy (NCBI): domain Bacteria; kingdom Pseudomonadati; phylum Pseudomonadota; class Betaproteobacteria; order Burkholderiales; family Saeziaceae; genus Saezia; species Saezia sanguinis. Next base: position 103,605 of record NZ_CAWUGC010000005.1, on the reverse strand, counting down.
GAAAATTGGCTTCATGAATGAACCCGACTGGTACACAAACTGCTGCAGTTTTTCCACATAGGCGTCCATATCCGCAACAGGACGGGATGCCACGCCGGAATCCCTGGCGGCCTGAGCCACTGCAGGGGCAATTTTCATCATCAGCCGGCTGTCAAACGGTTTGGGAATCAGATATTCCGGGCCAAAGCTCAGTGTCGTTCCTGCATACGCCTTGGCAACAGATTCGTCCTGCTCGGCGCGAGCCAGTTCTGCAATGGCATTGACCGCAGCCACCTCCATCTCATCGGTAATGGTTGTTGCGCCCGAATCCAGCGCACCCCGGAAGATGTAGGGAAAGCACAGCACGTTATTCACCTGGTTCGGATAATCTGTACGCCCCGTTGCCAGAATGGCGTCCGGACGCACCGCTTTGGCTTCTTCCGGCAGAATCTCAGGCGTCGGATTCGCCAGCGCAAAGATAATGGGTCGCTCCGCCATGGTTTGCACCATTTCGGGTTTCAGCACGCCACCTGCAGACAGTCCAAGAAACACATCCGCCCCCTGGATCGCTTCCGTCAAAGTGCGCTGATCCGTCTTCTGGGCAAAAAATGCCTTATCCTCGTCCATCTGCTCCTGACGGCCTTCATAAACGAGCCCGACAATATCGGTGGCCCAGATGTTTTCACGCGGCAAACCAATTTTGACCAGCAGTTTCAAACACGCCAGCGCAGCAGCTCCTGCGCCTGAAGTCACCAGCTTCACCTGCTTGATGTCTTTACCGGCGACTTGCAACCCATTCAAAATGCCAGCAGCAACAACAATGGCCGTGCCATGCTGGTCATCATGGAATACAGGAATCTTCATCCGATCGCGCAGTTTACGCTCAATGTAAAAGCATTCCGGTGCTTTGATATCTTCCAGATTGATACCGCCAAATGTCGGCTCCAGCGACGCGATGATTTCCACCAGCTTATCAGGATCGAGCTCGTTGATTTCAATATCAAACACATCGATACCGGCAAATTTTTTAAACAGAACGCCTTTGCCTTCCATAACCGGCTTACCTGCCAGCGCACCGATATTACCCAGCCCTAAAACGGCCGTGCCATTGGTCACCACACCAACCAGATTGCCCCGGGCGGTATAACGAAAAGAGGTTTCCGGCTCCTTGACGATCTCTTCACAGGCCACCGCAACACCGGGCGAATATGCCAAAGACAAATCATGCTGGTTACTCAGTTGCTTTGTCGGCGTGACAGAAATTTTTCCCGGGGTTGGAAACTCGTGGTATTCAAGCGCTGCGGTGCGCAGCTTTTGCTTTTTGTCCTGCTGGTCGCTGGTTGGTGCCATTACAAAAATCCTCTAAGACGATCTGATACATTTACCTACCGCCTCAATCCAGCAATCAGACAGGTTCCAGATGAATATACGAAGCCTGTCTGCAAGACAGACCACACGAAACACTGGCTACCGTATCGCTCTTGTGCAATGGTTCTTGAGGAGGCTTTAAATTGGTATTTCTATGCCAAGCTCTATACTAATTCAACTTGCGGTAAACGTACAGAGGGCAAGTTATTATTGAAATGTTTCTTCACGGACATTGTGCTGCGCAAAAACTTTTGATAGTTGTTCCCGCTTCATTTTTGCCTGCACAAATTTGACCGGACGGTTTATCGGCGCGTTTGCAATAGCATCATGAACGCAGCTAAACCCGATCTGATCTTAACGCCAACCAAACATCATCCGCCTGGCCAACAGACGGCGCAACGGTGATATTTTTTGCATCGCACCTAATCCGAGATTACGCAATTCTGGCAACAACGGTACGTCCCAGGTAAAGCAACGGGCCAGCAGCTCGGTTACACCCATCACACCCCAGCGATCGGGCAGCCGGCTGAATGCGGCCCTTTTCAGCGCCTGATCGATATTTTCATGCCGGGCCAGTTGCTCCACCAGCACATAGGCATCACGCAGCCCGAGATTCAGGCCTTGCCCGGCAACCGGGTGCAGCGTCTGCGCCGCGTTACCAATGCGCACCGTACGCCCATGCACCAGTGTTCTTTCAGCATTCAGCCCCAATGCAAATGACTTCAGGTCTGAGACAGCGGTCAACCGACCAGCCTCTGGCGGGAACATGGTATTGAGCACGGCCAGACGTTGCGTCTGTGTCAGGGTTGCAACCTCGTCATGATCTGATGGCTGGCACCAGACCAGTGCGGCCTCATGCATCCCGATAGGCAGCAAGGCAGCCGGCCCATTGGCCGTGAAGCGCTCAAACGCCATGCCGTTCAGCGGTTGCTCCAGCGTGACAGTGCCAATCCATCCGTTCTGGTGGTAATCACTGACCACCGGTTTTTTCACCTGCTCGGAAAAAATGCCCCCTTCAGCCACGATCACCAGATCATAGTTTTTCAGCACTTGTGCATCCACTTCGACCTGACCATCTGGAAGCGTGCGAATATCTTTGACCTTATGACCAAAGCAGGCATGAAAACGCTGAGGGTGGTTGTGCACCATTTCCAACCAGCGCTGTTGCAGCGGCCCCAGCACGTTACCATACGAGATAACGGCACCCAGCATGGGTGCCTGCATTTCCTGCGCCGAGATCTGTACCGTGGCAGGAGGAATCAAAGAGGGCTGCTGCTGGGAAATATTGACTGTCAGAATCGGCTGTGCCTTGGCCGCAGACCAGGTCTGCAGGCGCTGTAACAGTTGGATGCTGCCCAACGATAGCGCAAGCGTTCTGGGGTCTTCATGCACATTATGGTCTGCCTGGCGGGCATCGTATGTTGTGATGTGTGCATTGGGCAACTGCGCTGCGGCCAACAATGCCAACGAGAGTCCTACCGGGCCGGCACCAATAATCGCAATCGAAACAGAAGATGAGTCCGGATGATCCACGTGCATAAAGTCAAGCCTCCACTTCGTTGAGTGTACCACTGCCGGCAGGCCTGAGCGCCTGCGCCAAAGCAATGTATTCCGTCACCGGCACCTCTTCCGCACGGCGCTGCACATCAAATTCGCCACCAAAATCCCGCTCCTGCAGCCAGCGCCCCAACGTATGGCGCAATAACTTGCGCCTCTGGCTGAACGCCACCTGTACCAGTTCGCTCAAAAGGGCCTGATCCAGTTGCACAGGCTGCGCCAACGGCACCATTCTGACGATGGCAGACACCACTTTGGGCGGTGGATCAAACGCTTCAGGAGGGACATCAAACAAGGACTCCACCTCATAACGCCATTGCAGCATCACCGACAGGCGGCCATATTGATGCGTGCAAGGCTCAGCAGCCATGCGGTCAACCACCTCTTTTTGCAGCATGAAATGCTGGTCTTCAATGTCTGCCGCGTAATTCAGCAGATGAAAAAGTATCGGTGTTGAAATGTTATAGGGCAAATTGCCGACAACCCGCAACCGCTTTGAGGTATCGCTATTGATACCTGCATCCTGCCGCAACTGCCGGAAATCCACAGTCAGCACATCCGCTGCAATCACGTTCAGTTGGTTGTGGGCCCGCAACCGCTCGACCAGATCACGGTCCAGCTCAACCACGGTTAAACGCCCCAGTCTTTCCACCAGCGGTTGGGTCAGCGCAGCCAGGCCAGGGCCAATTTCTACCATCAGTTGCCCTGCCCGGGGGCTGATTTCCGACACAATGCGGTCAATGACGCTGTTATCGGTCAGAAAATGCTGCCCGAAACGCTTGCGCGCAATGTGTTTGCTACGGCCTCCCATGGCAAAACAGGCAGCTTATTGCGGCGGATTACGCATTTCAATGTATGCGCTTGACTGGATATCACGAACCCACTGGTCCATCGCCTGTTCCACTTTGCGCTGGTGAATGCTTTCGCGGGCCACTTCGCGCTGCTGCTGAGGCGTCAGTTGTGATTCGCGCCGTTCCAGCACCTGGATCAAATGCACACCAAAACGGGTTGCCACCGGATCAGATATTTCGCCCGGTTTAAGCTGATTCATGACCCGCTCAAATTCCGGTACAAACATCCCCGGAACCACCCAGCCCAGATCACCCCCGTCTTTCGCACTCGCGTCCTGAGACTGCTCCTGCGCCAGCATTTCAAAAGTGGCCTGCCCTGTTTCGATCTGATGCTTATCAGCCAGCAGTTTATTGATTGCATCCTGCTCTGTTTGCTGTTCGGTAATATTCAGCAAGATATGACGTACCCGGGTTTGGGTCACCACCATGTCTGACTGCTCACGCTCCAGCACTTTGATGATATGAAACCCGGCGCCTGAGCGTACCGGTGGTGCAACGGCGCCAGCCCGCAAGCCGGTAACCGCCTGGATAAACAAATCAGGATAACGGGAAGCCGGCCTGGCACCCATCACGCCCCGGGTTGCAGATGCAGCCGGATCATCAGAATTGGCCTGCGCCAACGCAAAAAAATCGGCCCCGGCAGCTTGTGCCTTGGTATAAATATCCTGTGCTTTGGCTTCCAGCGCTTTTTCCTGTGCAGGTGTGGCATTCTCCGGCACCGCAATCAGAATCTGTGCCAGATTGATCTGCTGCTGCCCTGGGTCGGTCTGCCCCGAAAACTGCGCCAAATAAGCTTCCACTTCGGCATTGCTGACGGTAACGGTTGGGTCCAGCGTTCTTTCCCGCAATTGTGAAATCAGCAGTTGTTGCCCAATATCACGCTCCATGGTTGAAAAAGGAATGCCTTGTTCACTCAATACTTTTTGCAGTTCAACCACCGACATGCCGTTGTTACGGGCAATGGTTGCAATGGCTTGCTGTACGGTCTGGGGGTCTACCCGCAAACCATGTTCATGTGCCCGCTGTGCCAGGGCGCTCTGAGAAATCAACTGCTGCAGTGCCATCTGGCGCAACTGCTCCGCCGGTGGCTGCTGCTGCCCGGCATACTGCTGCCGCAAAGACAGCACATGCGCCCTGACCTGCGAATTGGTAATGGGCTCATGCTGGACAATGGCCACAATAAAGTCTGCAAGCTGCGGCTCTGCCGCCGCCGGTGCTGCCCCGGCATTCTGCTGCGCATGCGCACTCAGAGACATTCCCAAAGCACACAGCAGTGCGCTGATCAGTACATAAAATCGTTTACTCATATAAATAAAAACCGTTCGGTCTGCTAACCCGTTCATTTCGAATCGTTTCATAGTGATTGATATTATCCTGCAGCGTCTTCAACGGATTCACCCCGACCCGTGACAACCCCGTAAATTCTAATTGGAATGACAACCTGGTGTTCACTTCCGTACGCCCGGTTGAAATCCGCTCGGCCGCAACACGCGCAATCCAGCAGCAGCTCTGGTATTCAAATCCTAAAATCCCATCAACCAGTTTACTGTCACGCAAACTGTAGTTGATTCGTCCTACGGTATACCAGCGCCCGCCGGAACTGCTGGGCTCCGGCAACCTGGAGCCAAACCATGGCGAACCAATAGGCCATTGCCAGCTGAAATCCACCTGCTCGCTGAAGCCATGCATCATCCGGTAACCGAAATTCATCACCCGGTACTGCCCTGGTTTCCAGCGCGCCATCAGCAAACTGCGCTGCGACCTGTTTTCATCTGTATCGTATTGTACCAGCGCATCAAACCGCCAGTTGTGGACCAGTTCGGTACTGGCGCTGAGCAAGACATCACTGTAACGGCTGGTAATGGGCTCATCATCCAGCGTGACCCGCTGATTTGCAAACCGCAGCCGCTGTGCGAGGTTCAGGCTGAGCGCCTCAACGCCGGTTTGCGGGTTCTGCCAGCGCGTTCCCACACCCACCGTCATCATATTCACGTCTGCAATCCGGTCATAGCCTGAATAGGGGTTATCCAGATACAGCGTTGCCAGATTGTAGTCATAGGACCCGGTATCATAAAGCGGTAGCATGCTTTGATCCCGGTACGGCGTATAGGTATAAAGCGCCCGCGGTTCCAGCGTCTGCACATATTCGGTACCGAATAAATTCGCTTTGCGCTCAAAAATCAGCCCGGTGTCCAGACTGAATGTCGGTAAAGTAATGGAGCGGTTCCGTGTTGTCCGGTCGGAAGTCAGCAGCGGGTTGTCTGCCATGCTTTCCAAAACAATATCCGCATCAAAATCATAATACCGGGTCAGCATCTGCACTTTGGGCACAACAAACCAGCCCGGATGGCGTATCGGATAGCTTGCTGATAGTTGCAGCAGGCTGCGGACACTGTTCTCATTCGATTCGTCAGAAAGCCGGTCTGACTCAAACTTGGTGATATCCCCCATGACGGACAGGTCAAATCCGTACTGATCCGTCAGCCCATAATTCATACGCATCTGGGTACGATCAAACGGCGGGGTGATATAGGAATCCAGATCCTGCAGCACCTGCCAGCGCTGCACACGCACCAGTGTGGAAACACCCCCGTTATTCGATCTCAAGATACCTTCACTGTTGAGCAAACGTGTAGAAAGCGAGCCTGACGGTGCTCGGGGAAAATCGCGCCAGTAATTGTCGTCAGAAGCCCTGTTGAGATCCAGTTGCAGGTCTGTTGTGCCCAACAAACTCATATTGCGCGTCAGTATCTGCCTGTGCTGCCATGAATAGCCCCAGCGGTTGCGCGGCGTTGTCAACAGGCCGGCCAGAAACTGCGGGTCCCGCTCCATCCATTGGGTAAACTGGTCTGGACTGATTGATACCCCATCGCTTCGCAAGCGGTCATTGGGTAAAAACAGCCCGGTGAATGTTCCTGCGTAGTTGGGCTCCAGATACCGGAATTCCGTATTCAGCCCCACCCCACGTTTACTCATGACAAAAGGCGTCAGCGTTGCATCATAGTTGGGCGCAATATTCCAGTAATACGGCTGCTCATAGGTAAACCCGTTATCACTGTCGATGTCAAACGTGGGAACCAGCCAACCGGAGCGACGCTTATCCGACAGCGGAAAACTCATCCAGGGTGTTGCCAGAATGGGCACCCCCATGAACCGCATGACCGCATTGCGGGCCACACCCTCGTCTTTTTCAAAGTCCAGCTCCACCGAGTCGGCAGTCATGACCCAGTCATATTCACCGTCGGCTTTCGCATCACACAGGGTATATGTGGCATCATGCAAAGTCATCTGGTCTTTGCCAGTGAATTCAATCTGGCTTGACTGCCCATGCGCACCCGTTAACCTGACCTGATAGGTCGCTTCGTCAAAATGACCCTGGTACGTTGGCACATGCAGTTCTGCACGCGTTCCCCGGAACACATTCCCGTTATGGTTAATGCGAACATCCTGACATGCCGTTGCAACCTCTGTTTGCCGGTTATATGTCAGTTCCTCCCCTTGCACCACCGTCATGTCACGAATCAACTGGCCTCTTCCGGTCACTGTCACCAGCCCATCGGCATGGCCGTCAATGTGCTCGCCAGAAACATATACCGGCGGCGAATCCGGGTCAGCCCCGGGAGGTGGGGGGGGCACTTTCGCCGCCTCCAGCCCAGGAATGGCCTCTTCCACAGCGGGCTTTGTCACCGCATTGGTCCGCGTTTGATGGCCCTGCGCCGTAACCACCAAGGGCGCAGCATGGTTTTTCGGCTGCTCTTCATGCGCCTCGTCATCCGTCAACTGCTGCCGTTGCTGCCCGCTCTGCTGCTCAGTCACCGCCACCTTGGAAGGCGTCGCCTGGGCCAAATTGCCGGATGCACTCAACGCCGCTGGCGTATAGTCCGGGCTGACTTGGGCAACATAGATCTGCGGAATAACGTCTACCGGCTCCTGAACCGTAACCGCCACTTTAGAAGCATTGGGGCTTAACGGCTGTGCCTGTGCCTGATTTGCAAAAAACACGCCTGTTGCAAATAACATCATCAATGCAGGCGTTGCATAACGGTATTTGCTGCTATAGCGCCAGAATGGCAAACATGCGTGTTTTGGAATCATGCTGTGAAATCAAAGCCTGTCAAAAGGGTTTCCAGGGTTGTAAAAACACCGACAAAAGGTCCATTATAAAAAAGTTGCCCGCATTCGCACGGGCCATCCTGTTATTTCAAACCGTTGTAAGGATCTTGTTTGTAAAATAGCCTATTATTTCATGGACTCTCAATTTATTCCTGTGTCTGATCATAACCCGATTTCCGAGATTTCCTGGGCAGATCCCCAACGTGCTCAGGTTTTTAAGCAGTGGCTTGCTCCTTTGGCTGGCCAATTTGGTATAGAGCCACAAAGTTTACGCCCGGCATCGGTAGATGCCAGCTTCAGGCGCTACTTTCGCCTGTCTTCCAGCTTACCCGAAAACCCGACGCTGATTGTGATGGATGCCCCACCCCAGCAGGAAGACTGCCGCCCCTTTGTGCACGTTGACCAGTTGATGAAAGCTGCGGGGTTGCGTGTTCCCGATATTTTGGACTGGGATGAAGCCAACGGGTTTATGCTGTTGAGCGACCTGGGCAACCAGACGGTACTGGAAACCGTGAATGCCGGCACCCCGAACATGGCATTGGCACACCAGCTCCTGACTCAGGCATGCGATATCCTGGTCCGCTGGCAGCTTGCCAGCCAGCCCGGCACATTACCCGTTTTTGATGAAACACTTCTGCGCCGGGACCTGAACCTGTTTCCCGAATGGTATGTGGCCCAGTACCGTCAGATGCCACTCACCCCAGAGCAGCAAAAAGTACTTGCGCACAGTTTTGACCTGATTATTCAACGCAACCTGGCCAGTGCATCGGTCTACATGCACCGTGATTACATGCCGCGCAACCTGATGGTCGGCGGTACTTTGCCCAATGGGCAGACGGCTGAGCTGGGCGTGCTGGACTTTCAGGATGCCGTTTACGGCCCGATTTCTTATGACATTGCATCGTTGATGCGTGATGCCTTTCATTCCTGGGAAGAGGAGTTTGTGCTTGACATCACCATCCGTTACTGGGAAATGGCACGTAAGGCCGGTTTACCTGTGCCGGCGGACTTTTCTGAATTCTGGGTTGCGGTGGAATGGATGGGCCTGCAGCGGCACCTGAAAATTCTGGGTATTTTTGCCCGCCTGACATTGCGCGACGGCAAACCCAAATATCTGGCCGACACCCCCCGGTTTATCAACTATGTCCGCGCCACATGCGCCCGCTATCGGGAACTGGCCCCCTTATTAAAACTGGTTGACCAGATCGAAAACATTACGCCCCAGTTTGGTTACACGTTTTAAATCAAAGCCCGTTCATTAAAACCATGATCAGTCCCCCTGCCCCATCTGCACCCCGTCTATATGCCGACATGCCGCTGGAATCAGGCCTTTGTGCCCCGCTGCCGGCCATGGCGGCCCGCCACGTGCAGGTTCTGCGCATGCAGCCCGGACAGACGGTCTCGCTGTTCAATGGCCGTGGCGGACAATGGCGCGCCAGCATCACCCAGATGGGCCGCCAGCAGGTTGAAGTATTGCTCCAGGAGCATACACCCATCGAACGGGAGGCCCAGGTACAGGTCACCCTGCTGGTTGGCATTCCCGCCAATGAACGCATGGACTTTCTGGTAGAAAAAGCCACCGAACTGGGCGTTGCAGCCATTTATCCACTGCTGTTCGAGCGCTCGGTCATTAAACTCAATGCCGAACGCAGCAGCAAAAAAGTCGCCCACTGGCAGGCCGTTGCTGTTGCCGCCTGCGAGCAATGCGGCCGCAACCGGATTCCCCTGATTCACCCCGTTACCACCTTGCCGCAATTATTACAAACACAGATTTCCGATCTGCCTTCGGACAGGCGCATGCTGAGTTTGCTCAATGCTGCCGCGTGGACGGCTTCGCCTGCAAATACCGCGGTATGTATTCTCAGCGGGCCTGAAGGTGGCCTGACCCCTCAGGAAGAACAGCAACTGGTTTCTCTGGCACAGTTTCAGCCGTACAGCCTGGGGCCGCGCACATTGCGCGCGGATACCGCCCCGCTGGCTGCGCTAAGCACACTTGTGATCTGAACTGCCGGATACATTGTCTGTTTGACAGGCATTGTGTTTTTGCCGCCCTGATTTAACAGGGCATAAAAAAATATCGCATACAATGTTTTGTATCCCTCATGAATCTTTTCTCTAAACAAAATTAACCGTATGAAAAAAATCTTTGTTATTTTGAGCCTGGTCTTTATATGCGGATCTGCCTGGGCACAGCCTGCTGCCTACGAATCTCCGGAGCAGATGCCCATACTTGAGATCAGCAAGATTCAAATCAATGGTGTGCTGCCTGTGTCGGGCGCAAACAAGCAGGCCCTTATTGATGCATTTGGAATGCCTGATACGGTTCAACCCATTGAAGCTGATGCCGACTGCGGACTTCCGACAGATGACAACATGGACCCGGCTCAGGCCCAATACTATGTTTATGGCAAAACACAATTCATTGTTGATGCAGATGGCAACGTTACACTTTATAAACTGGACCTGAGTTCCGGCCGGTTTTTCCTGGAAACGTCGGACCAGCAGGTTTTCAACCAGCAGACCGACTGGAGCCAGATGCAGGCACTTTACCCGTCCATCGGCGTTTTCCAGACGCGCGATCATGGTCCTCTCGGCTGGGCAGCCGGGTTCAGGGTTTCACCCTGTATCGGCTGCGACGGCTCCGTCTTTTTATTCGGCTTTGACCAGGAACAAAAACTGGTGCAGTTTCTGTACTGGGGTACCTGTTAAAAAAAGGCGTCCATGTGACGCCTTTTTAACCGGAATGCTCAGACTACACGCAATGTGCCCATCATGCCCAGATCTTCATGCTCCAGAATGTGGCAATGGTACATGCGCTCCCCCGGCAGGTGTTGCATGGTTTTGAGCTGCACGGTTTCTCCGGCTCGTACGTTCACCGTATCACGCCACGCCAGAAAAGGTTCCGCAGTTTCTTCCTGCCCCTTCATTTGGCGCGCGATCACCTGAAACTGTGTGCCATGCACATGGAACGGGTGGTCCATGTCGCTGCTGTTCGTGACTTTCCACAGCTCCACCGTATCCCGCTGCATTTCAAAGTCGATACGCTGCGGGTCATACAAACGGCCATTGATCAGAAAATCCATACCCTGCACACGCCCATCAGGTGTCAGCCCGGCATGCATGCGCCTCATGTCCATCTTTTCCGTGAACTCAAACGTGCGCGTGACCTGCGCTGGCCCCAACACGCTTATGCTGCGTAATGCCGTGGGCAATGCATACGTTTTGTCATAAGGCGTCACATGAACCTGCGCCAGGACGATACGCTGCTCTGCTGGTGCATGCATACTGCCCATTGACATCTTGCCCCGCTCATAAGGTTCTGCAGCCAATACAACGTCTGCCGTCTTTGTAAATGCTGCCGGCGTGACAACCAGCTCTGCCCGCTCGCCCGGTGCCAGCAACAACTCAGACACCGTTTGCGGCGTTTGCAACAAACCGCCATCTGTACCCACCAGTGTTAACGGCACATTCCCCAGGGACAAACGCAAATACCGCGCACTGCACATGTTCCACAGCCGCCAGCGTTGCGGCTCAGCCAATTCAATCACGGGCTGGCGCTGCCCGTTGACCAGAGCAAACTGCCCTTCACGGCCATTCATCCAGTCCATCATGTCATTGGGAACAATTTGTCCGTCGCCACCCAATTTCAGATCAGAAATAATCAGATGCTGTTCCGGCAAGGCGGCCAGAGGGTCATTGCCGGAACGTACAATCACCGCGCCAGCCAGCCCGCGATACACCTGTTCAGCGGTCATGTGGTGCGGATGAGGATGAAACCAGTAGGTGCCGGCACAGTCTGTTGGCAGCGTGTACTGATAAATTTTTTGTTCTCCCGGCGCAATCAGGTCCATCGGTGCCCCATCCTGATCGGCAGGCACCGGCAAACCATGCCAGTGAATTGTTGTCGGCTGAGGCAACTGGTTGATAAATTCAATCTCAACCCGGTCCCCCTCGTTCAGTTCAATCAACGGCCCTGGCACATGGTCTTCATAACACCAGAACTGCGTCTGCTGCCCCTGCACCAGCTCCATCGCCTGCGGTTTGGCGACCATGCGCGCCCGATAAACGCCCGCTTGCCGGCTCATGTTGGGCAAGCGCCAAAGCGGGCGCAAGGACTGGTGTGCGGTAATGGCATCTACAGGAGCCAGTGCTGACGCATGCATCGGCATCTGGTGGTTCAGGTTATTCATCATTGTGTGCCCTCCGTTATGTGCCATTCCCGGCCTCATTTGCGCATATACCCATCCGGGCAGCAGCGCACCAGCACCCAGCGTTAGTTGTTTTTGCAAAAATTGACGGCGTTGTATTTTCTTTAACATGATATTCATTTTTCCCATGGATTGAGTAACCGGTTTATCTGTTTTAAAACCAGTTTGTCAGTAAATATGCTGATGGTGATTCAATGTCGTGGCAATGCAGATCGCTTGTGCATGTGCCTGTGACAACTCACCCCATGGGAGGAGGGACCGGCGGAGCGTAATGCTGGCTTTGAAAGCGCTTGTCACGAAGGACGGATACGGTTTCTGGCATTCCGGGCCAGAAATCAAATGCATATGACAGATTAGCCAGGCACATGACACAGACGGCTACGCAGCATGGATGATCGGCTGAAATATGCCCCTGATCGGGTAATTCCGGCTGGCAGCCATGCTCCGTTACGCAGGGCATAGGTTGCATATTTTCAGCTACCATCACGGTCTCGGCAGCCGCTTTCATATCAGAAGGCACAATAAGGCCTTGCCCTGCATATATATTCTGGGCAAGCATCAGAAACGACATCAGGCACAACAACAGATGCCGTACATTTCTTAACCTGAGAAGATATTTACCCATGATGGCCATTTTAACCCTGTCACCATTGTCCCACGGAATGGTTTCAAAAAAGCTGCCGCAACACATGATAACCCTGATTGCATTGGAAGATTCACCTCCCGCAGCCTTTGCATCGATCTTTTACGGTGTATATTGATCAACAAAAAAACAGCTGATAGCCATTACATATCAGCCAGAAACCACCCTTAAATTTGATAGGAGAAATGAACATGGCCAGTTACTATGAGATCAGCAAGAATACCAATGGTCAATTCCGCTTTGCATTAAAAGCCCCCAATGGTCAGATCGTTCTCGTCAGCGAACAGTATAAATCCAAAGACTCAGCCAAAAACGGTGTGGCCTCGGTTCAGGCTAATTGCACTCTGGATAAACGCTATGAAAAAAAGGTGGCTAAAAATGGCAACTTTTACTTCAATCTGAAAGCCGCCAACCATCAGGTTATTGGCACCAGTGAAATGTATACGACGGAAACCGCCCGGGATAACGGCATCGCCGCTGTCAAGGCAAACGGCATTGCCACCACCGTCAAAGACATTACCCAGTAAGTTTTCCAAACAACATTGCCGGGCAGAAGTTTCTGGCCGGCAATGTTTTCTGCAGCATCACCAATCAGCAGGACTGCCTGGCTTTTTCAATCATCTTGGTGGAGCTGCGCCCCGGTACCAGTTCAAAAGTCCGTACCTCTCCACCGTGTGCCAGAACATGTTTGGCACCAACAATCTGATCCACCGTGTAATCAGCCCCTTTGATCAGCACGTTGGGCGTGAGCGCTTCAATCAATGATTCTGGCGTATCTTCTCCAAACACAACCACCGCATCCACCGACTGCAGCGCTGCCAGCACATAAGCCCGGTCGCCTTCTGAATTAACCGGCCGGCTCGGACCTTTCAGGCGCCGCACAGAATCATCGCTGTTCAGCCCGACAATCAGCCTGTCACATTGTGCTCTGGCAAACGTCAGCAATGAAACATGCCCCACATGCAGCAAGTCAAAACAGCCATTGGTAAAGCCAACTTTCAGTCCCTGCTGTTGCCATTGCCTGCATAACTGCAACAATTCCGGCAGCGGGCCAATCTTGTTGCGTATGCTGTTTTGCGGATCGTGTTTTCTTTCCTGGCGTTTGATCGCTTCCAGCAACTCAAACATGGATACCGTTGCGGTTCCGGCTTTTTCCACCACAATGCCTGCGGCCATATTGGCCATTTTGGCGGCCTCCTCCAGCGGCAGGCCGGAGCCCAGGCATACAGCCAGTGTGGCCACCACGGTATCGCCTGCGCCCACAACATCAAAAACCTCATGTGCCGTTGCCCGGATATGCACAGCAGGCAAGCCGGCACGCACCAGCGACATACCCTGCTCTGCCCGGGTTACAAGCAGCGCACTGGCCTGGCTGATTTGCAGCGCTTTCAGCCCGGCGGCCTGAGCCTGTTCGTCATTGCTCGGGTCAATGCCCGTGGCCTCCAGCGTTTCTTTGGTATTGGGTGTGATCACTGTTGCGCCGGCATAGCGCGACAGATCGGATGATTTGGGATCCACGACCACCGGGATGCCCTTTTCCCGTGCCAGTGCAATTGCTTTTCCCAGTACTTTTTTGGTCAAAACGCCTTTGGCGTAATCAGAAAGTACCACCACATCATAAAGAGCGACTTCTTTTTCCAGCACCTCCAGCAGTTGCTGCTCCAAAGCGTCTGGCAGCAAGGCCGCGTCTTCCCGGTCGGCACGCAAAAGCTGCTGCCCTTGCGAAACATAGCGGATTTTTTCTGTTGTCGGGCGCTGTTCTGTCACCACAAACCGGGTCTGCACACCGTCATCACGGGCCAGTGTCATTTCCAGATCACGCCCGGTCGTATCCTTGCCAATAACACCCGTTACAGTCGCCTGCGCCCCCAGCGCAGCAATGTTGCGTGCCACGTTGGCAACGCCGCCGGCGATATTTTCCGTGCGGGTCACCCGTGCAACCGGGACCGGGCCTTCTGGAGAAATGCGGGAAACATTGCTGTGCAAATAACGATCCAGCATCACATCACCAATACACAATACCCGTACCTGTTTGATTTGTTCTATTTCCAGCATATATAAAGGCCGCTCTCTCAGCGCCAATGAAGTGTGAATCCCATGTATCATACTTGAAGATACACACGCTTTGTCTGCATGGTCATTTGACCGATTAAAATAATGCTGCAGTCGAGGTTGACATACCTGACTGGCTACCGTGTGTTGTACCCACTTTTATTTAAAGACGGGGAACTCCCGTCACTGACTTGATTTAATTTATATGACCTCACAGCAAACCGCTGAGCATACATCAGACCAGCGCCCCAAAACCGTCGTGCTGCACCAGCAAACCGGAATTGGCGACCTCATCTGGCACATTCCCTATATCCGTGCCGTTGCCAAAACCAGCCGGAATGATCAGGTTGCTCTGGTTGCCGCACCGACAACCCTGGCCAGGCAGATTATGGCGCCCGAAACCTGCGTGAGTGAGTATATTGATTACTACCATCTGCCACGCACACTGGACAAGAACAATTCGCGCAAAAACCGTCTGGGTCGCATGAAAAACATTGTGAATACCCTCAAAGGACATGAGTTTGACCGCATCGTGCTGTTTTCCGGCCGGGCCAGCCGGGGGCTGATTGCTTGTTGGGCCGGAATTCCACAGCGCCTGGGTTATGGCTACCGCTGGACCCAGCGCATTTTTCTGAATCAGCCTCCTTATATAGAGCGTTTTGCCGGTAAATCCAACCCTGTATACCACGACGCTACAGCGTTCTGTATTGCCCACGGTTTTTGTGATGCCCCCATCATCCCGAAAATGACCATTCCGCAGGAGCTGGAAGCAAAAATGGCCCGCCGTCTGGCACACTTGCCCAGGCCGCTTTACACGCTGGCAATTGGCTCATCGGAAGACTTTAAACAATGGGGGGTGGAAAACTACACCCGTTTGGCCCAAGCGCTCGTGGCCCGTGGCTTTGGTGTGCTGCTGTTGGGCGGTAAAATGGACCACGAAATGGCTACCGCCATTCAGCAACTGATTCCTGCGGCGCACCAGCACCAGGTCGAAATCGTTACCGATACGCCGATTCTGGAAAGCTCTGCTGCGGTAAAATGCACCGATGCCTGTATTGGCAACGATACCGGGCTGTGTCAGATTGCCGCTGCCTGCGACTGCCTGTGCTATATTATCATGGGGCCTCGCCCGACCCTGGACCATGACCCGATACAGCACTACGTGGTATCAGACCGTCTTTTGAACATCACGGTTGAACAGGTCATGGGACAGCTGGCACAAACGCCTGCGCCCGGTTTTTAAATATTTTTATCAAACGGATACTTCCATGATTATCGTTACTGGTGCTGCCGGATTCATCGGATCAAACATTGTCGCAGAACTGCAGGATGCTGGAAGAGGTCCTATCGCTGTTATCGACTGGTTTGGCGAAGAAAACAAGTGGCGCAATCTGGTTAAAAGAAATATTGCGGCCTTTGTTGCGCCGGAGCAGACCCTTTCATTTCTGGATAACAACGCAACCAAGATCGAATCCATCATTCACATGGGCGCCATTACGGCAACCACGGAAAAAAATGTTGACCTGCTGGTCGAGCGCAACATCAACTACTCTGTGATGTTGTGGGACTGGTGTACCCAGCATAAAGTCCCGTTCGTTTATGCTTCTTCTGCTGCAACTTATGGTGCACTGGAAAGCCTGCTGAAGGACGACGATTCTATTGAAGCGTTGAGCAAACTGCGGCCATTGAATCCTTATGGCTGGAGCAAAAATGCGACCGATCTTATTTTTGCCCAGCGCATTGCGGATGGAAAAACCCCTCCGCAATGGGTCGGGCTGAAATTTTTTAACGTCTATGGCCCGAACGAATACCATAAAGGCGATATGCGCAGCGTGATCACCAAGTTTTATGATGACATCCAGACCTGGGGTGCAGTCAAACTTTTCAAATCGGATCGCCCGGATATTGATGACGGCCAGCAAAAACGCGATTTTGTTTATGTCAAAGACTGTTCCCAGGCTGTACTCTGGTTTGTGGACCATCCTGCTGTCAGTGGCATTTTTAACATGGGAACCGGCAATGCCCGCTCATTCATCGATCTGGTCAAAGCCATGGAAAAGACCATTGGCAAACCGGTCGAAATCTCTTTTAAGGATATGCCCGAAGAACTGAAAAGCCGCTACCAGTACTATACAGAAGCCGATATGGGCAAAGCCCGTTCCGCCGGGTTAAACGTCAGTTTCCGTTCATTGGAAGCCGGCATTACCGATTACATTGAAAACTATTTATCCAATCCGGACAGCTATCGCTAGCCACCCAAAATAGCCTTACCATATCCATGCAAACCACTTTGCGTTTGAGTGCGAGGTGGCTGTTTTTTATTGCCGTATTCTTCAAATTTCTACCGTTTAATCTACCTCTGCATAACGGCACACGGCCTGTTTAGGCTTTATTGTTTTAAAGCTTGATCTAACTCCTGAAATCTCCATTTTTGTGCACTGATACGCGCATTTGCGATTGATAAAAATCAAGCATTTGCCAATATAAAAGTCATATATTGACAAAAAATCCCGGTTCTTTAGAAATATTTCAATGCTTTTACCAAGGTGGCACCTTATTTGGGTTTTAAAAAGGTTCTGCCAGAAAGAGTAAGTAATATGGCTGAGCAATCCACTTCCTCCACCCGGAAAATCTCAGGAAAGAACCGAAAAGGATCGATTCTCTCTGGTCGCTACCGGACCATTATCATTGCCATTGCCTGTTTTCTGCTGTTTGATTTAGGGGTTCTGATCCTTAACTTCTACACATCTTTTCAAATCAAGGAAGATGCTTTGGGAATCAACCTGGCAGGACGGCAACGAATGCTCAGCCAGCGCACGATCAAAGCATTGCTGATCGTCAGCGGAGAACCGCAAACCTCTTCTCAACGCGACTTGGCAGAGCTTAAAGAAGCCACCGCCATGTTCGACACGACCCTACAGGCGTTTCAGTCTGGCGGAATCGTCACAGGAGGTGATGGCCAAGCCACGTATTTGAAAGCCGTTCAAGACCCGCAGACTTTAAGTGTTTTGCAAAAAGCCTCGGAAATCTGGGCGCCTTACTATCGCCTGTTGCAACCCGTACTTGAAAACACGGCCACACCAGAGCAAGAACAACAGGTCATGACATATGCCCTGGAACATAACACCCAGTTGCTGCACCTGATGAACGAGCTGACAACCGCACTGGAGTTGCAGGCGGAAAACCGGGCATCTTTCTTACGCATGGTGCAAACTGTCGGGATTATCCTCGCCCTGCTTAACTTTGCTTTTATTTTATATAAATTCATTCACCAGTTACGCAGGTCTGACGATGCCATCGAAATCGTAAACGCAGAAAACCGCGAGATTCTCAATACAGTGCAGGAAGGGCTTTTTCTCGTAACGCCTTCTTGTCGGATCGGGTCGCAAATTTCGACCTCTGCCAGTGCCTTGTTCGGACAAAAAATCAATCCCGGTGACGATTTTTTTGAGATATTGGCCCCCCGTGTTTCTGCCAAAATTCTGCACGATGCACAGGAATATCTCAAATTATTGCTCTCTCCTCACATCAAAGATCATCTGGTGCGAAGCATCAACCCACTGTCTGAAGTCGAAGTGCAGGTCACCAATAGACTTCAGATTCAGAAAAGCCATTACCTCGCATTCAGCTTCAGCCGTGTGATGGATAAAAAAAGCGAAGAAGTGCAACACCTGCTTGTGACCATCCAGGACATCACCCACCAAATGGAGCTTGAAGCCAAGTTGCGTGATGAACGGTACCGCTCACAAAAAGAATTCTCCATGTTGCTTAAAGCCATGGAAGCGGACCCTGTTGAGCTGCGTTCATTCATAGAGCAAACGGAAAAAAGCCTGCTATATGTGAATGACCTGTTACGCGAAACATCGGATTCAAAAACGCAAACCAAACTTGCTGCAACCCTGGATGAAATCGCCCGAATCATTCACGCGATTAAAGGAAATGCCTCTGCCCTGAATCTGGACAGCGTTTGTGAACTCGCCCATACATTTGAATCCGAGCTGAAAGAAATTAAAGACATTGTTCACGAGAACAAACCGATCGGAGAATCTTTACTTGCACTGCCGATCCCGCTTGGCAACCTGTTGAGTATCATTTCCACATTAAAAACACTTTTCTTAGATGCTGCCGCTACCAGCACTAACGCCGACAGTGAGCAAGAGCCCTCGCCCCGTATACACTCCCCGCTGGCAATCAATCCTCTTGACAACAAAATGCTCACCCGTCTTGTGAACAACGCATCTGAAGATCACAACAAAAATGCACAACTTAACATTGCATGCGACGACGGCTGGGATAACATACCGATGGATACCGCCCGGCTGGTGCGTGAAATTGTGATTCAACTGGTCCGCAATGCCATTGTCCATGGCCTGGAAACACCGGAAGAGCGCGTCGCAGGACAAAAGCCCGAAGCGGGCAACATTGACATTCGTCTCAAGCGCGTTAATTCAAATGGATGGTCTTTAAGTGTGCGTGACGATGGTACCGGTTTACAAATTGACCGCATCCGCCAAAAGCTGTTAAAGCTTGGCTGGTTCAACCAGAAAGAACTGGATGGCATGTCCAATAAGGAAATTGCCTTGCAAATATTTAGACCGGATTTTTCCACCGCCCAAAATATCACCATGCATGCTGGCCGTGGTTCCGGGCTTGATCTGGTCGTTAACAATATCAATCAACTGAACAAACCACATTTGAATGTATCTTCTCGTCCCGGTTTATATACCGAATTTGCCCTCACATTTTCCGTTTGAGAAGCTTTATGCGTTTAATGATCGTTGATGACTCCAATACCATCCGAAGCCGGATTTTACGCATTGTGCGTAAATACAAGGATTCCAACATTGAGATCGTCGGGCTTGCTCCTGACGGGCAGCAGGCTTTGCAGATTGCCCGCAAAGCACTTCCCGATGTTGTGACCATGGATCTCACCATGCCGCAAATGGATGGCATTGAAGCCATTTCCAGACTGATCCAGCTTAATCCTGACATTAAAATTCTGGTGGTCAGCGCACTTGACGATAAAGCCACCGCGATTGTTGCACTGCGACTGGGTGCCTGCGGCTTTTTACCCAAACCTTTCACAGATGAAGAATTGATGCTTGCACTTCTGGATGTTTCCGAAGTAACCTGAAGGATGGATCTGTATGATTCTTAATTCTTTAAATGAAGAAGAACTCAAGTTCTTTGTGGATTCCGTGCGTAATTTTTTCAAAAAAACGGTACAGAGTGAACCCGAAATTACTTCCGCATTTTTAGGTACCGTTGATATTGAGGGTTATGAGTTCAATGGCATTGTCACGCTTTCGGGCAGCTACGATGGACAGATCATCGTCTCCATGCCTAAACAGATGCTGCGTGAAATCTTGCTTCTGCAACAGGAAGTCAACCTTGATGACAACAATTTACTGGACATTGTCGGAGAAATCGCAAACACGTTTGCCGGCAACGCCCGTAAAAAACTGTCTCATGGAGATGCGCTAACCGTCTCTGTTCCAATCAAACTGCAAGGCACTAATAAAACAAAAGCCCGTGTTCGCAAACATCCTTATATGATTGTATTGTCCTGGAATAAGTATCCGGCTCTTGTTTGCGTTGATATTGAAAAGAACGTCTAAACGCTTATCCGGATTCTGAATGAAAGCACGTTCATTTGCCACGCCAGGCAGAATTTTTATACATAACGCCTGCCTTGCTTTTTGAGGTCTGTTTGCCGCAGGCATGGTTTATCGGCAAAGCCGTATTACAGGCCGATTCTCTGAAAATTAAAATCACCACAGACACCCTCATCATATACCAGCCATGGATGGTTAACGCCGAGTAGTCGCTTCCTATTAAGCACCGTTAGTTTTTTAAACTCCGCACCTTCTCTAAAGGCCGGCAATGCCGGCTTTTTTTACGGCACAGTACAATACTCTCTTTTACTTTTTTGACCCATTTTCAATTATGATTTTATTGCAAATTAATTTTCATTTACCCGCAGAAATGATGGGCGAGGCGCTTGTTCACAGCGCTAAAGCATTAGCGGAGAGCATTAATCACGAGCCCGGATTTATTTCTAAATTCTGGATAGAAAATCAGCAAACAGAAGAAAGTGGCGGTATTTATCTGTTCCAGAATGAAGCAACAGCACAGCAATATGCACAGATGCATGTTGAACGCGTAAAAGCCATGGGTGCAACAGAGATTGAGTGCAAGTACTTTAACGTCAATATGCCGTTGTCAAAAATCAATCATGCCGTGCCATAAGGCTAAAGCATAAAAAACGGCGCCTGCATTTGTGCACAAGCGCCGTTATGTATCGCGGTGTTCTGATAATTAAAAATTATCCGTCGATGTGAACAGCCCGACACGCAGTCCTTCTGCCGTGTAAATTTCTTTTCCATCCACGCTCATGGTGCCATCGGCAATAGCCAGTGCCAGTGAACGGTTCATGACCCGTTTCAGATGGATGTGATAGGTTACTTTTTTCGCTGTCGGAAGTACCTGCCCTGTAAATTTAACTTCCCCTACACCCAGCGCTCTTCCGCGGCCTAAATGTCCGCTCCATGCCAGATAAAAACCAACCAACTGCCACAAAGCATCCAGCCCCAGACACCCCGGCATGACCGGATCATCGATGAAGTGGCATTGAAAAAACCATTGCTCGGGTTTGATATCGAGCTCGGCCACAATTTCACCTTTGCCATACTTTCCACCGGTATCTGTAATGGAAACGATTCTGTCCATCATCAGCATATTGGGAGCCGGCAGCCTGGCATAATCTTCACCGAATAATTTTCCTTGCCCACACCTGATCAATTCTTCATAGGTGTAACTGTTCTTTTTGGACATGCCAACTCCTAACCTGATTTTGTAAGTTAAATATAAAAATTATTGATATGAATCTGTTTGCTTTGTAATGTTGTGCTTGAATCACAATTGGATACAGAAATCAGGCATCCAGATTGGTCACCTTTAACGCATTATTTTCAATGAATGCCCTGCGTGGTTCAACATCATCACCCATCAGCATGGTAAATACTTTATCCGCTTCGATGGCATCTTCAATTTCTACCTGCAGTAAACGGCGATCTTCCGGATCCATGGTGGTTTCCCACAACTGTTCGGCGTTCATTTCCCCCAGCCCTTTGTAGCGCTGACGTGATACGGCACTTTCTGCCTGTTGCAGCAACCATTGCATGGCTTGGGCAAATGTCGTCACTTTCTGCCGCTTTTGCTTTTCACCCTCACCCCGGCGCACTTCAGCGCCTTCTCTGATCAGTCCACGGAAGACCTGAGCCATTTCTTTCAGAAATGCGTAGTCGTGGCTGTGAACGAAATCAGCAGAGATGACACTGGTTTGTATATTACCGTGATGCGGACGTTTGATGGCCAGTTGCAAATGGCTTGTTCTTGGATCAACAATCACCTCAACTTGTGCTTCGTGTAAAACGCTGCTCAACTCCTGGGCGGAGTTTTGTGCTTCTTCTTGTGTTGAAAGTTTAATTTCAACGCCGTGCGCAATACTTCTTAACGCCTCAACGTCCATCCAGTTTGCAAGGCGGTTAATGATCCGTTCTGTCAGAACATACTGGCGAGCCAGTTCGGCCAGCGCTTCGTCTTTTAAAATCTGGGTATTGTTGGCATCCGTAGCAACTTCTGCTCCATCCAACGCAACCTTCAGCATGAAAGCGTCCAGTTCCGTATCGTCTTTCAGATACCGTTCGCTCTTTCCTACTTTGACTTTATACAAAGGAGGCTGAGCAATGTAGATGTGGCCGCGTTCTACCAGTTCGGGCATCTGACGATAAAAGAATGTCAGCAGCAATGTCCGGATGTGGGCGCCATCAACGTCTGCGTCAGTCATGATGATGATACGGTGGTAACGCAACTTGTCCGGATTGAAATCATCCGTCCCGGTATTGCGTCCAATGCCGGTTCCCAAAGCGGTGATCAGCATCAATATCGCATCGCTGGACAAAAGTTTTTCATAACGTGCTTTTTCAACGTTGAGAATCTTGCCGCGCAGCGGCAAGATGGCCTGGAATTTACGGTCCCGCCCTTGTTTGGCAGATCCACCGGCAGAGTCGCCTTCAACGATATAAATTTCGCATAAGGCAGGATCTTTTTCCTGACAGTCAGCCAATTTTCCAGGTAAGCCCAAACCATCCAGAACACCTTTACGGCGTGTCATTTCGCGTGCCTTGCGTGCTGCTTCACGAGCTCTGGCCGCCTCGATGATCTTTCCGCAAATCAGCTTGGCATCATTGGGGTTTTCCAGCAAATAGTCCATCAACCCCTTGGACACAACGTCTTCCACCGGCCCGCGCACTTCACTTGAAACAAGCTTGTCTTTTGTCTGGCTGTTGAATTTCGGTTCGGGCAATTTGACAGAAAGTACACAGCACAGCCCCTCGCGCATATCATCACCGGTAACTTCCACTTTGGCCTTTTTAGCAAATTCATTGTCTTCAATGTATTTGTTGATGACACGTGTCATGGCTGCGCGAAGCCCTGTCAGGTGGGTACCACCATCACGCTGCGGAATATTGTTGGTAAAACACAAGACAGATTCCGAATAGCTGTCATTCCACTGCATGGCCACTTCGGTTGTGATTTCTGTTCCGATATCACTGGCCCTTGAACCCAGTACGTGCAGAATATGCGGATGCAAAACCGATTTACCCTGATTGGCAAATTCGACAAACCCTTTGACGCCTCCCGGATAAGAGAAGATTTCTTCCCGGCCTGTGCGCCGGTCAATCAACTGGATTTTTAATCCGTTATTCAGAAACGACAGTTCACGAAAACGCCGAGCCAGAATATCAAAGCTGAAATCCGTTATATTGGAAAAAATCTCATCATCCGGCAAAAACTGAACTTCGGTTCCTCGGCCTTCCGTCGGGCCAATGACTTTCATTGGCGAAATTTCAATGCCGTCTACATTTTCGATCAGACGGTCTTTTAAATGACCACGCTCAAAATCCAGCTGGTATTCTTTTCCGTCACGACGGACTGTCAATCGCAACGCTTTGGACAAAGCGTTAACGCAGCTCACACCCACACCGTGCAAACCACCTGAAACTTTATAGCTGTTCTGGTTGAATTTACCGCCGGCATGAAGTTCTGTCAGCGCGATTTCAGAAGCAGAACGTTTGGGCTCATGCTTATCGTCCATTTTGACTGCGGTAGGAATACCGCGCCCATTATCTGATACCGAGATAGAACCATCCTGATTGATCACAACTTCAATATGGTCACAAAATCCGGCAAGTGCCTCATCAACCGAATTGTCAACAACTTCAAACAGCAAATGATGCAGCCCCGTTCCATCAGAAACATCGCCGATGTACATTCCCGGACGCTTACGCACAGCTTCCAGCGGTTCCAGCATCTGGATATTGCCTGCGCCGTAATCTTCTTCTGCCTGATGATCCTTTGGGTTATGAGGATCATGAGCCTGCTGATCTGCACTGTTCATTGAATTTCTTTCATTTAAATCATTTGCCCAACAGGCAAAGAGCACCATCGCAGATTTTCCATCTGCTCCGGTGCTGAAAACTACCTATCTCTGCTAAATGCACAACACGGACAATGCATTTAAATTCTCATGGGCATGACAACATAGATGAAGCTGTCATCCCCAGGAACCGTGAGTAATGCAGAGCTGTTGGCATCTGCAAAAGAGATATTTACCTGCTCCTGGCTCATATTGGAAAGCACATCAATCAGGTAACTGACATTAAAGCCGATATCCACGGTGTTACCACTGTAGTCAATATCCAGCTCTTCAACCGCTTCTTCCTGCTCGGCATTATTGGCTGCAATGCGTAAGGTACCACTTTCAAAGGTTAAACGTACGCCTTTGAATTTGTCACTGGTCATGATGGCCACGCGCTGCAGGCTGTTAAGTAAAAGTACTCTGTCAATGCTGACAACGCTGGAATATCCTTGAGGAATGACACGGGTGTAATCAGGGAATTTGCCATCAACCAGTTTGGTAACAAATTCAAGCGAACCAAAGGTGAAACGGGCCTGATTGGATGCAAACTGGATCTCAATCAAACCATCACCGTCATTGTTCAGCAACCGTTGCAGTTCAAGCACGGTTTTACGGGGCAAAATCACCTGCTGGTGCGGGATTTCAATATCAAGCTCTACCTTGTCCAGCGCAAGGCGGTGACCATCGGTAGCGACCAGTGTCAGTGTTTTACCCTGTACCACAAACAAAATGCCATTCAGATAATAACGGATGTCATTGACAGCCATTGCGAAATGGACTCGGCTAAATAGATTTTTCAGTGTCTTTTGCGGAATGGCAAACTGGGGGCTGAAATCATTGGCTTTTTGAACCAGCGGAAAATCTTCTGCCGGAAGTGTCTGCAAAGTGAAACGGCTTTTCCCGCTTTTCAGCAGTAATTTTCCCTCTGCTGATTCCAGTGTCACCATTTGATCAGCAGGCATGGAACGTAGGATATCGATGACCTTGCGCGCAGCAACGGTCGTTGCGTACTGTCCCTGATCACCACCCAGGTCGGCAGTGGTCTGAATCTGAATTTCCAGATCGCTGGTGGTCAACCGAATTTCTTCGTTGACTTTATTGAACATGACGTTAGCAAGGATAGGAAGTGTGTTGCGTCTTTCAACGATGCCAGCAACAGACTGTAAGGCAGCGAGCACTTTTTCCTGCGTGTTCTTTAATACAATCATATTAACCTCTTAAATACTGTTTGTAGTAGTAGCATTTCCAGATAAATGTTGATAAGCCTAATTTTTATTTAAATTTCAATCAGTTAATGGCAGTCAAAGTCTGTTGACAATGAATGGTTGAACAGCGGATAAATAATGAACAAGTTTGAATTATCTGCCTGAGCTGTGAACAACTGTGATCTTATGCCAGAAAGATGCACAGAGTTTTCCACAAACAGGGTATTGTCCCATTTTCTGGGGATTTGTACCAGTGGTTGCCTGTATAAATTTACAGCTACTGTCTCAGTCTGTTGTAAGAGGTTTTGTCCGGTTGTCATTGGGTATGTTTCATGAAATAGATGGATCAGCCTTTGAGGGTCTGTTCCAGCACGTGTAATTGTTTGTTGAGTTCAGATTGTTGTTGCCGTTCCGAGGTGATCTTTCTGACCGCATGCAGTACGGTTGTATGGTCTCTGCCGCCGAAGAGCTCGCCGATTTCAGGCAGGCTCTTTTGTGTCAGTTCTTTGGCCAGGTACATGGCAATCTGGCGTGGTTTAGCGATGGAAGCTGGACGTTTCTTTGAATACATGTCCGCGACTTTGATTTTATAAAAATCAGCTACGGTTTTTTGGATGTTTTCAACAGAAATCTGTCTGTTTTGGATAGATAACAGGTCTTTCAGTGCGTCACGGGCCAGTTGTATCGAAATTTCTTTCTGGTTAAAGCGGGAATAAGCCAGAACTTTTCGCAAAGCGCCTTCCAGCTCCCGGACATTGGAGCGTACATTTTTGGCAATAAAGAAGGCCACATCTTCATTGAGCTGGGCGTTTTCAGTCTGGGCTTTTTTCAGCAGAATGGCAACCCGCATTTCTAGCTCAGGCGGTTCAAGTGCAACCGTCAGCCCTGAGTCAAAGCGCGAAGTCAGGCGTTCATCAATATTGCTCATGCCTTTGGGATAGGTATCACTGGTGAGGATGATGTGCGCTTTTTTGGTCAGCAGCGCTTCAAAGGCGTTAAAGAATTCTTCCTGTGTTCTTTCTTTGCCTGAAAAAAACTGAACATCATCAATCAGCAGCAGATCCAGGCTGTGGTAACGGGCTTTAAACTCGTCAAAAGTGCGGCGTTGGTAGGATTTGACAACATCGCTGACAAACTGTTCTGCATGGATGTACAACACCTGTGCATTGGGATTGTCGGAGACCATCTGGTTACCGACTGCATGCATCAAGTGTGTTTTTCCCAGCCCGACACCGCCATAAACAAAGAGCGGGTTGTACAGCACACCAGGTTCATGGGCGACATGCAGTGCTGCTGCACGTGCCATCTGGTTGGCGCGCCCGGGCACCAGGTTTTCAAAGGTCAGGTTAGGATTCAGATGGGAAAAATGGCGCAGGTGCTCTGCCGTTGCTTTTGGTACCTGCTGTGTCTGACTGGCAGGATTGATTTCTGTCGGGACGGCTATTTTTTGTAATCCACTGGACTGGTTCATTTGCTGGCGCTGAATACCCTGTGGTCGCTGACGTTGAGCCAGGGTAACCTCCAGGCGGACCGGCTGACCGCAAAGCTCTTGCAGAATGTCTTCAATGTGCGTTGTGTACTGGGAGCGAACCCAGTCCAGTTGAAACCGGTTGGCAACAGTCAGCGTTGCGTGTGACAGATCTTCCGCAACGACAGCAGGCGCCAAAGGTTTAAGCCATGTATTAAATTGTTGTTCTGGTATGCGAGCGACCAGTTGAGCCATGCAGGCTTGCCAGAGAGTGTCTTTCATGACTGTGGATATTTCCCCAATATAGACGGTCATTATAGTCGGCTGGATCTTTTTTAAGAAAACTTATCCACAGTTTCTTAAGTGGTCATTTTAAATGACTGCTTACAGGGTATCACTGTACTATATTGACTAAAAAGGAAAAATTTGCTGTAATAAAGGGTTCTGCATTTTGTGAAAATAGGATTCAGCTTGCTTTCGTTTATAAGGTGAGCGGAGAAAAGCCGTTTTGGCAGTATTGTGGGTGATTTGATACGGATTGAAATGACCCATAACGGCACAGTATGCCTGTATGTGAAATAGCTGCAAAGCTGAACGACAGTACAGGGATATGGATGCTTAAAACGTTTTCAAATGGGCTGGTGAATTTTTCATCAATTTGTTCGCGGTTAAAAAATCAGATGTTTAACTATTTGATTTTTAAGTATTTATCAGGTAAAAATCATGAAACGTACCTATCAACCTTCTAAAACACGTCGTGCGCGTACGCATGGATTCTTGGTTCGTATGAAAACACGCGGTGGACGCGCTGTTATCCGTGCACGCCGAGCCAAGGGCCGTAAACGCCTGGCAGTGTAACGGTATTTATTCCAACTGCTTACGGTAAGAAAGCGGTTGCTGAATGACCTCCGCGCCTCAAGTTCAGGTGAAAGTTGCCAGGCTGCAAACACATGCTCAATTTGAAGCGGTGTTGCAGCAATCAGTCAGTATCAGCAATTTTTATTTTGTATTGCACCATGGGGCCAGCAAGTTATCTACAGAGCCGCAGCAGGAAAAGCTTCAGTCTGTGGATAATTTGTTTTTTCAGGGCTCCAGATTGGGATTGATTATTCCCAAGCGGTGGGCAAAACGCGCTGTTACACGCTCTTTGGTGAAAAGACAGTGTCGGGCACAATTTGCGCTCGCGGCAGCAGATCTGCCTGCGGGAGACTGGATTATCCGGCTACGCCGTTCGCTGGACTCAGGCCAATGGAACAGCGCTTCATCACCTGCATTGAAGCAGCATGTCAGGCAGGAAATTCAGCATCTATTGGCACAGGCACAGCAGCGTTGGTCTAAGGAACATTCGTATCCATCTGAACAGGTCCTGATTAAAGGAGCGTCCTGCTGATGAAGTGGCTGTTAATGACCTTGATAAAAGGCTATCGTTTACTTCTAAGCCCGTGGCTGGGGGCCAGTTGTCGGTTTGAGCCGACTTGTTCTCAATACGGGTTGCAGGCACTGGAAAAACATGGGGCCGCCAAAGGTTCTTTGCTGATAACCAGCCGGTTGCTGCGTTGCCATCCCTGGTGCCAGGGTGGGTGTGACCCGGTCCCTGATACGTTGAATCTGGATCCTGGCGGCTTATTTACACGACTGTTAACACCGTCTTCTTCACAACGCATAAAATCAGCAGCTACGTCAACAGCTGAAACTGACTCTTCTCATATAAAGGTTCCACATGAATGATCTGCGTCGTACCCTGCTATGGGTCATTTTTGTTTTTTCGCTGATTTTATTGTGGGACCAATGGCAGGTTTATAACGGCAGGCCGAAAACTTTTTTCCCAGGCGGGTCGACAACAACAGAGCAACAGGCAACAAATAATGCTTCTGGCGCTCAAAATGCAGATCAGGATGTGCCGACGGCTTCCGGTGTTCAACCGGCAGGATCTGACAATGTTGCCATGCCTGTTGCAGGACAGGACAGCTCTGCTGAAAAAGTGGTTGTTACCACGGATGTTTACCGTTTAACTTTTGATACGGCCGGCGCCAGAATAACAGATTTAAGTCTGTTGAGGTTTGCTGATCAGGAGGATAAAGAGCAACCGTTCCGGCTGTTAAGCCCTGCATACGCTTATGAAGCGCAGACAGGTATTATCAATGCCGGTGGCGGCGAAGCATTTCCAACACACAATACGCTGATGCATCTGGTGGCGGGGCCGCTGGAAATGGCCGAGGGACAAAATACGCTGACGGTGAAGTTCCAGTCGGATGCGGTCAATGGCGTACAGGTTGTTAAAACGTTTGAATTCACACGTGACAGCTATGTCATCAATATGCGAACAGAGGTGGTTAATACGGGTGCCGTGCCGGTAACGCCGGAACTGTATCTGCAACTGGTTCGCAACAGCGACGCCCTGCCTGGTGGCTCCATGTTCTGGCATACATTCACAGGCCCGGCATACTATACGCAGGATGACAAATACAATAAGGTGGCATTTTCTGACATTGTCGAAGGCAAGAAGCCGTTAAATGCCCAGACCGATAATGGCTGGGTCGGCATGGTGCAGCATTATTTTGTCACGGCCTGGCTGCTGCCTGAAGGAACGCAGCGGACGTATTACACACGCTCCCTGGGTAATAACCGGGTTGCGATCGGCATGATTGCGCCGTTGAAGACGTTGGCCCCAGGTGAAAGCCTGACTTCGGAAGCCAAACTTTACACCGGGCCGCAAAATGAAACCGTGCTGGAAAAACTGGCACCGGGGCTGGATCTGGTTAAAGACTATGGCATGTTCAAGATTTTCTCCAAGCCGCTGTTCTGGCTGCTGAACATGCTGCACAGTCTTTTGAATAACTGGGGCTGGGCGATTGTGGCGCTGGTGGTGCTGATCAAAGCGGCATTCTTCTGGCTGAACGCAAGTGCGTATCGCAGCATGGCCAAGATGAAGGCGGTTGCGCCGCGTGTACAGGAAATGCGGGAACGTTATAAGGATAAACCGCAGCAGATGCAGCAGGAAATGATGCGTATTTACCGGGAGGAAAAAATCAATCCTCTGGGTGGATGTCTGCCGATTCTGGTGCAGATTCCGGTATTTATCGCGCTGTACTGGGTTCTGCTGTCTTCGGTGGAAATGCGCAATGCACCGTGGATTGGCTGGATTACGGATTTGTCGGTAAAAGACCCGTACTATATTCTGCCGATCATCATGACAGCTTCCACGTTGTTCCAGACCTGGCTGAATCCGACGCCGCCTGACCCGATGCAGGCCAAGATGATGTGGATCATGCCGATGGTGTTCTCTGTCATGTTCTTCATGTTCCCGTCCGGGCTGGTGCTGTACTGGGTGACAAACAATATTCTGTCGATTGCACAGCAGTGGTTTATCAATAAACGTCTGGGTGTGACACGGAAATAGGACGTTTATAGCTGTTATCCCGATAACCGCCCGCTTTCTGTATGCAACAGAACGGGCGGTTTTGTTTTAGATTATGGGCGGGTTAACACGCCTTAGGTAAAACACGCCGAATTGGAAGTTTGTTTTGTTAGGTTGAACTGATGCTTAACGACCGGAAAGATCCTATTATTGCCATTGCAACGGCTCCTGGAAGAGGCGCCGTGGGCATTGTGCGCCTTTCGGGCCCGGATTTGAAGGCATTTATGAATGCTTTCTTGGGGGTACAACTTCCTGCACGTGTTGCAACGCTGCTGCCGTTTAATGCGGCGAATGGCGATCCGATTGATCAAGGGCTGGCGATTTACTTTCCGGCTCCCCACTCCTATACGGGGGAGGATGTGCTGGAGCTGCAGGCCCATGGCGGCCCGGTTGTTTTACAACTGCTACAGCAGCGCTGTTTGGAGCTTGCTGCATCTGTAACGTCGGAAGGACAGCACGTTTTACCCCAATTGCGACTGGCCAGGCCGGGCGAGTTTACTGAACGTGCTTTTTTAAATGACAAGCTGGACCTGGTGCAGGCAGAAGCGGTTTCCGATTTGATTAATGCCACGACAGAAATGGCGGCGCGCTCTGCCAGCCGTTCCATAGAAGGTGTATTCTCCCGCGGGATTCAGACCTTGCTGGAAGCATTGATTGCCCTGCGCATGCTGGTGGAAGCCACATTGGATTTTCCTGAAGAGGACATTGACTTTTTACAGCGGGATGACGCTGCAGGTCAGACAGCGCGCATTTTGTCTGAGTTGGAAAACCTGTTGAAAAACGCCAAGCAGGGAGCCTTGCTCAGGGAGGGAATGGTTGTTGTGATTGCCGGGCAGCCGAACGCGGGCAAAAGCTCTTTGCTGAATGCCATTTCCGGTGTGGATGTTGCCATTGTGACGCCGGTGGCTGGAACCACGCGTGATAAGGTGACTCAAACTATACAGATTAACGGTGTGCCGATTCATGTGATTGACACGGCCGGTTTGCGCGAAACACAGGATGAGGTTGAGCGGATCGGCGTAGACCGTGCCTGGCAGGAAATTGCACGTGCTGATGCCGTCATTTTTCTTCACGATGCCTCGCGTACCGCAGATGCGGCATATGCAGCGTTAGAGAAGGAACTGCATCAACAAATTGCGAAATTGGTAGGTACCCAGGTGACCATGCTGGAGGTTTACAATAAATGCGATCTGGCAGATATTCATGATCTGGCATTGCCTTTATCAGGTGCAGAAATTTCAATTTCAGCAAAAACAGGTGCCGGGCTGGATACATTGCGGCAGAAATTGTTGCAGATTGCTGGCTGGCAGGCCGTGCCTGACGGCGTTTTCATGGCCCGCGAACGGCATGTGCAGGCATTGCGGCAGACAAAGGAGCATGTTGTACAGGCACAGGCGCTGTTAAACAGCAAAATCAAAGAACTGGAGCTGATTGCAGAAGAGTTGAGGCTGGCACAACAGGCGTTAGGAGAAATCACCGGGGCATTCAGTGCGGACGATCTGTTGGGAGTGATTTTTAGCCAGTTCTGTATCGGCAAATGAAATGGATACAAATCGCAGACAGTTTTAATGCAGTAGCAGAGAGAAGGTTGAAATGATTCACATTGACCATGATCGCATTTTGTCATGTGCACGCGAAACGGTGCAGATTGAAGAAGACGCGGTAAGCCACTTGAAAGCACAACTGGGAGAGTCGTTTGTAGATGCGGTACGTTTGATTTTGAGTTCTAAGGGCCATGTTGTTGTTTCGGGCATGGGTAAAAGCGGCCATGTCGGGCGCAAAATTGCCGCCACCCTGGCGTCAACGGGAGTTCCTTCATTGTTTGTACACCCGGCAGAAGCCAGCCATGGCGATCTGGGAATGATTACGGCGCAGGATGTGGTCCTGGGGATTTCCAATTCAGGGGAAAGCGAGGAGCTTACGGCCATTCTGCCGGTGATTAAGCGCTTGGGCGCTTCTTTGATTGCAATGACCGGGAATGTGCATTCAACGCTGGCCAGATTTGCCGATGTGGTGATTGATGCCAGCGTCAAGAAGGAAGCCTGTCCTTTGAATCTGGCACCCACTGCCAGCACAACCGTCCAGATGGTTTTGGGTGATGCGCTGGCCATGGCATTACTGGATGCGCATGGATTTAAGGCAGAGGACTTTGCGCGCTCACATCCCGGGGGTGCATTAGGGCGCAGGTTATTGACCCATGTGCGCGACGTGATGCGTCCAATGGAGGAAACACCGATCGTATTCCCTCAGGCGGGCTTCTCAGAAGTCATGCTGCAGATGACCAAAAAGGGCCTGGGGATGACCGCGATAACAGACGAGCAGCACCATGTCCAGGGGATCTTTACCGACGGCGACTTGCGCCGGCTGCTGGAAAAGCTGAATTCAACAGAACATCTGAGTAACTTGAAGGCAAGTGATATCATGACAGCAAATCCACAGACGGTGGCTGAAGATGCGCTGGCGGTACAAGCTGCCGAACTGATGGAAAAGCGTGCCATCTCGCAGGTGCTGGTGGTGAACCCACAGGGGCAACTGGTGGGTGTGGTGAATACCCACGATCTGATGCGCGCCAAAGTCATTTAAATGGGCGTACGCGCCCGGTAACCAGAAAGTTAATGTATGCCTACCAGCCAACATCCGGTTTTGCAGTTTGACCCAGAGGTTTTATTACAGGCCCAGGGCCAGAGCGAACAAGGTATTCGTGCGGCATTGCTGGATG
Source organism: Saezia sanguinis (assembly GCF_963921665.1). Taxonomy (NCBI): domain Bacteria; kingdom Pseudomonadati; phylum Pseudomonadota; class Betaproteobacteria; order Burkholderiales; family Saeziaceae; genus Saezia; species Saezia sanguinis. Next base: position 70,540 of record NZ_CAWUGC010000005.1, on the reverse strand, counting down.
TGGATGGCGTTTTTACGGATGGCGGCATCTATTTTTCCGAAACCGGCGAAACGCTCAAGGTTTTTCATACCCTGGATGGGTTCGGATTGAAAATGCTGCAACAAGCAGGAATCGAACCGGTTGTCATTACAGGGAGAGACACCGCGGCATTGCGCCTGCGGCTGGCTAACCTGGGGGTTGTGCATGCGTATTATGGCGTAGAAGATAAGCTGCAAGTGGCGCAACAGGTCATGAAAGAGCTGGACTTGAACTGGGGCCAGATTGCCGCAATTGGCGATGACTGGCCTGATCTGCCCTTGTTAACACGCGCGGCATTTGCGGCGGCGCCACTGAATGCGCATACCGAAGTGAAAGCGCTGGTGCATTATGTGACGCAGGTGGCCGGAGGCCATGGCGCATTGCGTGAGTTTTGCGATGTTTTGTTATTGGCGGGTGGTTGTTACGATCGTTTTTATCGACAATGGGTAAAGCCGGAAGTGTAAGGCGGGATCATGCGTAAGACGGTTTTTTTTGTGCTTGACTGGATGCTGACTTATGTGCCGGTCATTGTGATGGCACTGCTGGCAGCAGCCACTTGGTGGCTGGTGGAGATTACACCGGCTGCGCCAGAAGTGGTTGAAGCGGTTGAGGCCAGGCAGGAGCCGGATTACATTGTGGATGAATTCATGGCGGAACGTTTTGATGCCAGCGGCGCGCTGCGCTCCTGGATGACGGGTGATCAAGTCAGGCGCTATCCGGCAGCCAATCGCATTGCCGTTGATCAAGTCAACATGATGACCACAGAAATCGGCACGGACGAGCAGCAGGCACAGCCGGTGCTGGGCACTCCCGGGCTGGAGTTTTACCGGACGACGGCAATTGCAGACAAGGGGTTTCTTTTAAATAACAATGAAATCATTGAACTGCGCGATAACGCCTATGTGACCCGGCAGCCATTGGACGCCCAGGGGGATGCTGAAAAGGTTGAATTCCGGGGCGATGAGCTGAGAATTCTGGTCAGCGAAGACCGCATGGTTTCTAATAAGCCGGTTGATATTACGCAGGATGGAACACGTTTCATTGCAGACCGAATGATTTATCATAACGCTGCCAATACGCTGGAGATGCTGGGGGATGTGCGTGGTGTGGTGGTGAACCGGCCATGAGTCAAAAAATTGTTTTTATTACCGGTGCATCCAGCGGCATCGGTCAGGCATTGGCACACGGCTATGTGCAAGCAGGCTGGCATGTTGTCATGGTGGCCAGGCGGGTCTCCGAGTTGCAGCAATGGTGTGAAACGCAGCAACTCAACCCGGCGTCTTACACCATTTATGCAGCTGATGTCACAGACATTGGTGCAATCACGCTTGCAGGCCAGCGTTGTATTGAGGAAAAAGGTCTTCCGGACGTTGTAATCGCCGCGGCGGGTATCAGTATCGGTATTGATACGGCAGAGCTGGAGGATATTGAAGTGATGCGCCGCGTGTATGAAACCAATAACATCGGGATGATGGCAACGTTTCAGCCATTTATCCATCCGATGAAGCAACGCGCCAGCGGCAAGCTGGTGGGTATTGCCAGTGTGGCAGGCATTCGGGGGCTGGCCGGCCATGGGGCCTATTGCTCAAGCAAGGCGGCCGTTATCAGTTATTGTGAAAGCTTACGGCTTGAAATGCGCGAAGCCACGGGCAAACATGGTGTGCGTGTGCTGACGGTATTGCCAGGCTATGTGGCAACGCCGCTGACGAAGCATAACCGCTATGCAATGCCCTTTTTGCTTTCTGCACAGGAATTTGCGCGCAGAGCCATGCGTGCAATTGAGCGCAATAAGTCATATGCGGTGATTCCCTGGCAGATGGGCATTGTGGCCAAAGTCATGCGGCTGATGCCAAACTGGCTGTTTGACCGCTTGTTCATTGGGCGCGAGCGCAAGCAGCGCCAGAGTGAACAATAAAAAAAGCCATCAATGCAGATGGCTTTTCTTTTTAAAGCGGTCAGGCTTTCAATGAGGGATTAATAAAAACCACCTTCACGACCACCGCCGTTGCCACGGCCACCAAAGCCGCCGCTACCGCCACGGCCACCGCCGCCGAAACCACCACGGCCACCGCCTGCAGGACGTGGCTCACGCGGACGGGCTTCGTTCACAACCAGGTTGCGACCATTAACTGGACGACCATTCAGACCATTGATGGCGGCCTGTGCTTCGCTGTCATTGCTCATTTCGACAAAGCCGAAACCTTTGGAACGACCGGAATCGCGGTCCATCATGACTTTGGCAGAAGAAACGGTGCCAAATTCAGCAAACGCTTGTTGCAGGTCTTCGTCACGCATAGAGTAGGTCAGATTGCCTACATATAATTTGTTACCCATTTGAGAAACACTCCAGGAACTAAAAAAGAAATAGATAAAGCGATGGTGTTCCTAAAGAAATCAATAACTCACTCAGGCAACAATCCGATCACGCCCTCATTATCAGTCAGAATCTTTTCTTGTGGGGAACTTTTTTTAACACCTATACGCGGTTAAGTGCCAATAATCAAGGGTTTTCCAGTGGAATCACGGGTTTTTTGTGAAATAATGACTGGACGTAAGGGTAAAAAGTGTGTCATAATTACAACTTAAGCGCTGATTTGTTCCGGCTTGCGGGCGCTTTATAAATCCGGCTAAAGTGGGCACCCGTTGATAAAACCGGTTCTTGCTTGGTCAGGCAGAGCCGGTTTTTTTAATGGGATGAGTTTGTCATGCTTGTTCAACCACAGACCATGCATTTTGCGCAACCATTGCAGTTGTCTTCCGGAGCGCAGATTCATGACTACCAATTGGTTTATGAAACCTATGGGCAGCTCAATGCACAGCGCAGCAATGCGGTTTTAATTTGCCATGCGTTGAATGCATCGCACCATGTTGCCGGCAGTTATGCCAATGATCCGGATGACCTTGGCTGGTGGGATAACATGGTTGGCCCAGGCAAACCTGTGGATACCGATCGTTTTTTTGTCATCGGCATCAATAATCTGGGGTCGTGTTTTGGCTCTACAGGGCCCACGCATCCAAATCCGGATTCTGCTGTCAAGGGGCAGCCGTATGGTGCGGATTTTCCGGTGGTCACCGTAGAGGACTGGGTTGCTGCACAGGCTCGGCTGCTCGATGCATTGGGCATTGAACAACTGGCGGCGGTCATGGGTGGCAGCCTTGGCGGCATGCAGGTGCTTTCCTGGGCGCTGCAATACCCTGCCCGCATGCGGCACTGTGTGGCGGTGGCGACAGCGCCGAATCTTTCCACAGAAAACATTGCTTTTAATGAGGTGGCGCGGCGTGCCATTATGAGTGACCCGGATTTCTGTGGCGGCAACTATCTGCAGGAAGGTGTTATTCCCCGCAATGGTTTGCGGGTGGCGCGGATGCTGGGGCATATCACGTATTTGAGTGACGATGTCATGCAGCAGAAGTTTGGCCGTGAACGCCGTCCCGAATACCATGGCGATGCGGCCTACAGTTTTGACGTGGAGTTTCAGATAGAGAGTTATCTGAAACACCAGGCAGATAAATTCAGTGAATATTTTGATGCCAATACCTACCTTCTGATTACACGAGCGCTGGACTATTTTGATCCGGCAAAAGCGTATAACGGCAGCTTGAGCGCTGCGTTGTCCAATGTGCTGGCTCGGTTTCTGGTGATCAGTTTTACGACGGACTGGCGTTTTTCACCGGAGCGCAGCCGGGAGATTGTCAAGGCGTTGCTGGACAATAAACATCCGGTGACCTATGCAGAGATTGACGCCCCGCATGGACATGATGCATTTCTGCTGACAGACCCACGTTACCATGCGGTTGTCAAAGCCTATTTTGATCATATTGCGCAGGAGGTTCAGCCATGACCGGACGCACGACAATGAAGTTACTGGCAGACCTGGTACCTACGGGAAGCCGGGTGCTGGACCTGGGCTGTGGCAATGGCGAAATGCTGGCCTATTTGCGCGACGAACGGGGCTGTACCGGCTATGGCGTGGAAATTGATGATGCCAACGTGCATGAGTGTGTTCAGCGTGGCGTTGATGTCCTGCAACTGAATCTGGAGGATGGGCTGAAGATCTTTGATGATCGTAGCTTTGATGTGGTGTTGCAGATCAATACATTGCAGCATATCCGCAACCTGGAAGCTGTGTTGCGGGAAACAGCCCGTGTCGGGCGTCAGGTGGTGGCGAGCTTCCCCAACTTTGCGCATTGGCCCAACCGGTTTTCGGTGCTAAAAGGCCGCATGCCGGTGACCCGCACCCTGCCCTATGAATGGTATGACACGCCCAACATCCGTGTGGGTACGTTTGTCGACTTTGAGATTCTGGCAGAACGCAATGGACTGCATGTGCAGAAAAGCTTCGGGTTGCAAAACGGCAGAGTTATCCACCGTTTTCCCAACCTGCGGGCCTCTTTGGCGGTCTTTTTGCTGAATCAATAAGCAAGGCGATTGTGACCATGGTGTTGCTGTTGGGATACCGCATCTAGGGTTTGTCCCGATGCCATTTAATTACATTTCTCTTATCATGGGTTTAATGCGATGGCCAACTGACAATAGTTGGTTGATTGCAGGAGGCCCGAGGAGAATTAGACAACGAGAAGTTTAAAAATAAACCCCCGAAAAAATAAAAGTGTGATCATGACATTAAACCAGGACAAAATGTTCTGGTTTTTTTTTGCCGGCTTTTTATCGGAATGAAAGAAGCGGCTGCCGCAGGCTGTTGAAAACCATAATTATTTTTCACATATCCCGGCGATACCATCCATACCATTGGCGTCAGAATTAAAATAGCACTTTTGATGAAGAACTTGGCAATTTGCCAAAAAAGGATTTCATGCTGTATCCGGACAAATTTGATGTCATTGTGGTTGGCGGTGGCCATGCCGGCACTGAGGCTGCGCTGGCAGCCGCCCGCATGGGCTGTAAAACCTTGCTGCTGACGCACAATATTGAGACACTGGGACAAATGAGCTGTAACCCGTCGATCGGCGGAATCGGTAAAGGGCATTTGGTGAAAGAGGTTGATGCGCTGGGCGGTGCCATGGCTGCGGCAACCGACGAGGGCGGCATTCAATTCCGTATCCTGAATGGCTCGAAAGGGCCGGCGGTGCGTGCAACACGTGCCCAGGCGGATCGTATTTTATATAAAGCCGCCATTCGCCAGCGGCTGGAAAACCAGCCGAACCTGTGGCTGTTTCAGCAGCCAGTGGTGGATCTGATGCTGGAGAGTGACGGCCAGAACGAGCGTGTTTGTGGTGCTGTGACACAGGCCGGCATTCAGTTTGCCGGCCGTGCGGTGGTGCTGACGGCTGGTACGTTTCTGGACGGAAAAATTCACATTGGTTTGAATAACTATGCAGGTGGCCGTGCCGGTGATCCACCCGCCTCTACACTGGCTGTCCGGCTGAAAGAGCTGAAGCTGCCGCAAGGCCGCCTGAAAACAGGAACCCCACCCCGCATTGACGGGCGCAGCATTGATTTTTCTAAACTGCAGGAACAGCCAGGCGACCTGGACCCGATCCCAGTTTTCAGTTTTCTGGGTAACGCCAACCAGCATCCCAGGCAAGTGCCCTGCTGGATCACACATACCAATGAGCATACCCACGATATTATCCGCTCCGGGTTTGACCGCAGCCCGATGTTTACCGGTGTGATTGAGGGGGTGGGTCCGCGGTATTGTCCGAGTATCGAAGACAAAATCAACCGGTTTGCGGATAAGTCATCACACCAGATTTTTCTGGAGCCGGAGGGGCTGACAACCCATGAGTATTATCCCAATGGCATATCAACCTCGTTGCCATTTGATATCCAGTATGCATTGGTTCGCAGCATGCCGGGGCTGGAAAACGCATTTATCCTGCGGCCGGGCTATGCGATTGAATATGATTATTATGATCCCAGGTCGCTGAAGCCAAACTTTGAAACGCAGCAGATTTCAGGACTCTTTTTCGCCGGGCAGATTAATGGCACCACAGGCTACGAAGAGGCGGCAGCACAAGGCTTGTTTGCCGGAGCCAATGCAGGCTTATATGTGAAGGGACAGCCTGCCTGGCTGCCCCGCCGTGATGAAGCGTATCTGGGCGTATTGATTGATGACCTTATTACCAAAGGCGTTACAGAACCCTATCGCATGTTTACCAGCCGGGCGGAGTTCCGCTTGCAATTGCGTGAAGACAATGCCGACTTGCGCTTGACCGCTGTGGGCCGGTCTTTGGGCTTGGTGGATGACGTGCGGTGGGATGCTTTTTGCCGCAAACGCGATATGATTGACCGCGAGCTGGCATATTTGCGCAGTACGTGGATTCGCCCGCAGACGGCAGATATGCAACAGGTGGAAAAGGTGCTGGGCAAACCGATTGAGCACGAATATGCACTGGCAGATCTGCTGCGCCGCCCTGGCATATCGCTGGAAAATGTTTTGTCGCTGGCGCCCCAACCAACAGATGAAGCGGGGATGCCTGTAACTGTTTCACGTGAAACATTGCCACCGGAAGTACGGGAACAGGTTGAAATTACGATTAAGTATGCCGGGTATATTGACCGGCAGAAAGATGAAGTGGAGAAAGCCGCTGCTTTTGAAACCCTCCCCTTGCCTGCCGATCTGGACTATATGCAAGTGAGTGCATTGTCGATAGAGGTGCGGCAAAAGCTGAACCAGCATAAACCACAGACTTTGGGACAGGCCTCGCGCATTTCAGGCATAACCCCTGCGGCGATTTCGTTGCTGCTGATCTACCTGAAGAAGCTGCGGCGTGTGCAGGCAGAGCACCAGCGGGAAACGTCTGCGCAAACCGATACAGCTGAAAGTGAAAAGCAGCAATGAAGCAGGATGAATTGACAATGGAACAGCTCCATACTTCCTTGCTGCAAGGGCTGGAGTTGTTGGATCTGCGTGCATCGGAAACACAGATTGTGCAACTGCTTGACTATATCAGGCAACTGCACCAATGGAACCATGTATACAACCTGACCGCAGTTCGTGATGTGCATGAAATGCTGGTGCAGCATATTTTTGATTGCCTGGCAGTTATTCATCCTCTGCAAAAACAGGTGTCATATACTCCCGGAGCCCATATTCTGGACGTTGGCAGCGGTGCAGGATTGCCTGCAGTTGTGCTGGCAATAATGCTGCCGGAATGGTCGGTTACAGCGGTGGATGCGGTAGCAAAAAAAATGGCATTTGCGCAGCAGGCTGCAGGTGTTTTAAAACTGAAAAACCTGCAAGCGAAACATGTGCGTGTTGAACAGTTGCAAAGCACTCAGCAGCGTTTTAGTCTGGTGATCTCGCGGGCATTCTCTTCTCTGGCAGATTTTATCCAACTCACATCCCCGTTGCTAGGCCATCAGGGTGTCTGGTGTGCAATGAAAGGCAAAGAGCCGGTGGATGAAATCAGGCAGATCGAGAATAGTGTCAATGTGTTTCACGTGGAACAATTGCACGTACCCCAGATGGGTGCACAACGCTGTCTGGTGTGGATGCGGCCATTTCCTGCTGAGCAGTGAACCACAGAATAATTGAGAGTCAAGGTGACGAATGCTCTGCTCTGCCAAAGGTCTGTGTCATAATCAAGAGCAGATAAAAATAGAGATGCATCTGAGAGTTGAGGGGTAATCCGTTATGAGGAAGCGCATATCATGGCCTGTCGAATTTTTTGTGTAGCCAATCAAAAGGGTGGTGTCGGCAAGACAACCACAGCCGTCAATCTGGCAGCAGGCCTGGCGCAGGTTGGGCAACGGACTCTGTTGATTGACCTGGACCCACAGGGCAATGCAACCACCAGCTCGGGTATCAATAAGCGCGAACAGACAACCAGCGTTTACGATGTGCTGATTGGTAATGCAAGTATTGTGCAGGCGCGCAGGCGTGCGCCGTTTGACGAACAAAAAGCAGGTTACGATATCGTTGGCGCAAACCGGGAGTTGGCTGGGGCTGAAGTTGAGCTGGTTGAACTGGAGCGGCGCAATCTGCGCCTGAAAGATGCATTGGCAGAAGTAACAGATGCTTATGATTTTGTTATCATTGACTGCCCTCCTTCGTTGTCGTTATTGACGCTTAATGGCTTATGCTGTGCACACGGCGTGGTGGTTCCTATGCTGTGTGAATACTTTGCGCTGGAAGGCCTGACGGACCTGGTCAATACCATTAAACAGATTCATGCCAACCTGAATCCGGGGCTGAAAATCATTGGGTTATTGCGCATCATGTTTGATCCGCGTATGACCTTGCAACAACAGGTCAGCGCGCAGTTGAAAGAGCATTTTGGCGATAAAGTGTTTGATGCGGTGATTCCACGCAATGTGCGGCTGGCGGAAGCCCCCAGCTATGGCATGCCAGGCGTGGTGTATGATGCCTCTTCCAAAGGGGCTCAGGCATTTGTTCAGTTTGCCTCTGAAATGGTTGAACGGGCCAGCCAGTGGAACTGATGAAGCACCTGCACATCATACGAGCTGAGCCGCAACAAAACACGGATAGAAATAGGAAAAGACATGGCAGCTAAAAAACCAAAAGGTCTCGGAATGGGGCTGGAAGCATTGTTAGGCCCCAAAGTGGAAGAACAGCAAACGCATGCTGGTGAAGGGATCCATACCCTGAAAATTGAACAGCTTAAAGTCGGAAAATACCAGCCGCGTACGCAAATGGATGAAGGTGCCCTGTATGAGCTGGCCGAAAGCATCAAGGCGCAAGGCATCATGCAGCCGATTCTGGTGCGTCCGGTAGATGGCAAGGATAAGGCCAATACCGCGTATGAGATCATTGCTGGAGAGCGGCGTACACGTGCGGCTAAGTTGGCCGGGCTAACCGAAGTACCGGTGCTGATTCGCGATGTCAGCAATGAAGCCGCTGCGGCCATGGCACTGATTGAAAACATGCAGCGCGAAGACCTGAATCCGTTGGAAGAGGCGCATGGCCTGCAACGCCTGATCAATGAATTTGGCATGTCACACGAAGCGGCGGCGAAAGCTGTCGGGCGCTCGCGCAGCACGGCATCTAACCTGCTGCGTCTGTTGAATCTGGCCAAACCTGTACAGACCATGTTGATGGCTGGCGATATTGATATGGGGCATGCCCGTGCCCTGCTGGCACTGGAACGTGCTCAGCAAGTGACTGCCGCGAATGAAATCGCCAGTAAAAAACTGTCTGTGCGGCAGGCAGAGCGGCTGGTGAAGCAGCAGGTACAGCAGCACCATACAGGTAAAGAAAAAACCAAAGTGGAAAAAGACGGCGACCTGAGACGGCTGGAAGAGGAGCTTTCCGATAAGCTGGCGGCCCCTGTAGAAATCCGCCTGAAAAAGCGGACCAAACGCGGCGACCAGGGTGAACTGGTCATCGGGTTTGGCTCGTTGGACGAGCTGGACGGATTGCTGGAAAAGTTAAGATAACTATTTGATTTTATTTAAAATTTCTGATTTTGGGCCTGCGTCAGGCGGGCCTGAACAGCATAAAAGTGGCGATGCCTAACAACGTCATTGCAACGGAGCCACCAACATGGGAGGCAATGCCTGCGGCAACCCAACCCCAGCGGGCATGCTGAATCAGTTCAACAATCTCGGCTGAAAATGTTGAAAATGTGGTTAGCCCACCCGTAAAGCCGGTGACGATGAAAAACCGCCATTGTGGGGGCAGCGTAGGGTGGCTGGCAAAAAAGGCAATGGCAACACCGATGATGTAAGCACCAATCAGGTTGGCCAGCAAAGTACCCGGCGGCAGTGTCGGAAATAACATATTCAGTGCGTTACCCAGCCCCCAGCGGCATAACGCGCCGATGGCTGCACCCAGACTGATGACAACAATTGCGATCAGCATGATATCTGTCCCCTTCTCTCCTGAACATTGCAAGTCTGAGAAACAAGTGTTTGAAATAGCACTGCCAGGTGCCATTGTGGGGTATTGTAAGCGTAGGCCGTTTTGTTTTCGCTGAACATCATTATCAGTTACCAAAGTGAAAATTGAACTGACTGATCAGGATACGGCATAGAGAGCAAAGAAAAATGCCTACAGCGTTCCTGAACAGAACCTGTAGGCATCATCAGCCACATGAAAATGCAGCGGTTAAAGGAGGTATGCCATCTCCAGTGCTTCCAGTTTAACGCATACCCGGCAAATTCTCAAGTGGCAAGTTTGCGGGAGCTTAGGCCGCTATCCTCTCCCCAGCGGGAGAGTCCGGGCACGTCCAGATCGAATAGATCCAACGCGCGAGCTACGCTGTATGTCACCATGTCGTCAATGGTCTGGATGTGCTGGTACATGGCCGGGACGGGCGGGTAAATGACGCCCCCCATCTCGGTAACGCATGTCATATTACGCAGGTGCCCTAGGTGCAGCGGGGTTTCACGCACCATCAGCACCAGCCGGCGGCGTTCTTTCAGCACCACATCGGCAGCACGGGTCAGCAGATTGTTGCCTGCGCTGCTGGCAATGCTGGACAGTGTATGCATGGAACACGGCGCAACCAGCATTCCCATGGTTTTAAATGCGCCGCTGGCAATTGCAGCGCCAATATCGTCAATGGGGTACATAACGCTGGCCAGGGCTTCAACCTGGTCTTTTGCCAGCGCCGTTTCATGCGTTCTGGTGATTTGGGCCACCTTGGAAACCACCAGATGTGTTTCGATGCCCATAGGCTTGAGCAGTTCCAGTGCGCGTACACCATATATAAAACCGCTGGCGCCGCTGATTCCGATGATAATACGTCTGGTTTTCATATTTAAAAGGCGCATGGAGCCTTAGGAAATGGGGGTGAGCTACCCCAAAAGCGATGAAACAACAGCTTCATCTGGATTCAATGGAGCGTATTTCTTCTTTGTTTACCCCGGTTTCTTTACCGTCAGGCTGTGTAAAGTAATAAAAGCCGGTTTCGTTATCCAGTTTGGGTGTGTCTACAGACAGGAGCTCTCGCCCGTCTTTCAATGTAATCACCGTTGGTGATGAGCATGCTGCAATGGTTGCTGCGCAGATGAGCACCAGCAGGGAAATGAGTTTTTTGTGTGGTTTCATCATATCGGAGTTTAAATAAAAACTGGCGGTCAGTATACCGCCAGTCATAAGGTTTATTCTCGCGATTCAATTTTAATGACTTCATCTTTGTTAACGGTTGTAACGCCGCCGCCTTCAATGCGTTCGAAGGTGTAAAAACCATCATCTTCATTAAATGCGGGTTTATCAACGGTGTAAATCTGGGTGCCGTCTTTCAGCGTAATGACCGATGGTGTGGATGAACAACCGGCGAGGATTCCCAGACTTGCGGCTAAAAACAATGCGGCAATGGTTTTGAAATTCATACTATTCTCCTTGCGTATATGATAGTAAAGGGTATCGAATTGAGATAGTGCCCTCCTGTAAAAACAATCTCATAGGACCCTTCTTTCTAACATAAACGCCAAACGGCCCGCAACCTTACCAGGTAAACACCTTACCGGGATTCATGATGTTATCCGGATCCAATGCGTGTTTGATGCTGCGCATCATGGCAACAGCGCTTGCTCCCGTTTCTTCAATCAGAAATGCCTGTTTGTGCAAACCCACGCCGTGTTCCCCGCTGCATGTGCCTTCCATGCGAATAGCCCGTTGCACAACATGGTGATTCAACTGCTCGCCAATTTCCAGTTCCTGGGGGTTATTCGGGTCAAGCAGGTAGCACATATGAAAATTGCCGTCTCCCACATGACCCACTACAAAATAGGGAATGCCTGAAGCGTTGGCTTCTGCAATGGTTTCGAGTACACAATCGGCCAGGCGCGAGATCGGCACACAAACATCCGTTGTAATCGCCCGGCAGCCCGGGCGCAGCTTCAGCCCCGACAAATAGGCGCGGTGGCGTGCTTTCCACAGGCGTGAGCGGTCTTCCGGTTGCTCTGCCCAGTTGAAATGTTGTCCTCCATGTTCTTCGGCAATTTCTGCCATGGTTTGGGCCTGTTCACGTACAGCAGAGGGCGAGCCTGCAAATTCCATCAGTAATAAAGGCGAAAGCTGCAAATCCAGATGCTCTGCCCGGTTGACGGCTGTGACGGCATTTACATCCATGAACTCGCAGCGGGAAAGCGGGATGCCCATTTGAATGGCTGCAATGGTGGTTCGCACAGCAGCTTCGATGCTGGGAAACGAGCAAACCGCTGCCGAAATGGCTTCAGGCAGTGGGTACAGCCGCAGGGTGATTTCGGTGATAACGCCCAATGTGCCTTCCGAGCCGACAAACAGGCGGGTCATATCGTAGCCGGCGCTGGATTTTTTGGCCCGGGTTCCTGTATGGATGATGTCGCCGCTGGCCGAGACGACGCTCAGCTTTAATACATTTTCGCGCATGGAGCCATAGCGCACAGCATTGGTGCCGGATGCCCGGGTGGCGGTCATGCCGCCGATAGATGCGTTGGCGCCCGGGTCTATCGGGAAAAACAGGCCGTCGTGCCGCAAAGCCTCGTTGAGTTGCTCGCGGGTGACGCCGGGCTGCACGGTGACTGTGAGGTCTTCTGCATTGATATTTAAAATCTGGTTCATCCGGCTGACATCAAGGCTGACGCCGCCTTCCAGTGCCAGCAGGTGCCCTTCCAGCGATGAGCCGGCACCATATGGTATGACCGGGACTTTATGGCGTGCTGCCAGCGATACCACAAATACAACGTCTTCTGTGCTTTCTGCAAAAACGACGACATCGGGCGGATCGATATCAAACACGGATTCGTCCCGCCCATGCTGTTGCCGCACAGAAAGGGCCAGGCTGCAACGCTCGGCAAAGCGGGATTGCAGCTGATCCATCATTTCTGCGGGAATCATGCGGCGTGAAGTTGTTGAAGCAGAGGAAGCTGACGAGTGCATATAAAAATAGATATCAATGAAAAACAAAGATATCTATTGTAAAACGCACGAAATGAATCTGTTTAACAGTGCGGAAACCGCTTGTAAAGCATGCAATTGCAGGTACTCATCCACAATCGGTCAGCGTCATCCTGGCATGCTTAAACAAAGAGTTACTCTTTCTTCACGACAGATGCATAAAGCGACAGCGGATCGTGCATCTGCCATCCGCACCGATACAGCTCAAAACTGATGCCTTGCATGTCGAGAGCATAGGTATTTTGAGACTGGGGCCATTGCATAAACAGTGCGGTATAAGCATCGGAAAGTTTATCCAGGCCAGGAATCTGGCCCCCGACATATAACCCGGCAGGAATACGCATGGTTTGCATGCCTGCAGGCAGATTATCTGCGGATTGGACTTCAATAGCGGCCCAGTAAATAAAACGTTGTTCGTCTAGCATGCGTGAGACACCGAACGCATCCGGATTTTGCGGCATGGCCGCAGCGGGAATCTTATTGATGACTTGTGCTTCAAATGACTCCCACAATGCCGAACAGGTCTGCGACGCGTTTTGCATATCTGTTTGTACAGTGATGCCTGCAATGAGTGTTTCAGGCAATTCGACAACTGAAAATTTGTAATCCATGGTTTCTCCCGAAATGATCAAGTGCATGCATCATAGCTGTATAAACATACAGTAGTCAAAAATAGAGCAAATGTTGACCAACGATGACAAGTTTTGGGCTTGATGCCGTTTTTATAAACGTTTTGCCGGCACAAAGAAAAAGCCATTCTGTTTCAAACAGAATGGCTTTATGTGTTGTTCCTGAAGAAATGTATCTGTATCAGGCCGCAGCAGCAACGGAACGGGGCTGCTTACCATGCGCAGCACGGCGGGCACGTACGGCTTCTGCCAGCGTTTCTAGTGCCTTGACGGAGTCTTCCCAGCCCAGGCAGGCATCGGTAATGCTTTGTCCATAGACCAGTTGTTTGGGATCATCTTTGCCTGGCGTGAATTTTTGAGCGCCTTCTTTCAGGTGCCCTTCAATCATCACGCCGAAAATATTGTTGGAGCCATTGGTGATTTGCTGCGCAATGTCTTGCGCAACGGTAACCTGTTCAGCGTGCTTCTTGTGGCTGTTGGCATGAGAGCAGTCCACCATGACAGAGGGGAACAGGCTTTCGGCAGCCAGGCTCTCGCAGGCCTGGGCCACGCTGGCCGCATCATAGTTGGTGGCACCGCTGCCGCCGCGCAGGATCAGATGGCAGTCGGGGTTTCCGTCGGTATCAACGATGGCAACCTGCCCGCTTTTGTGTACCGAAAGGAAGTGGTGCGGGTGGTTGGCGGCCTGAATGGCATCTGTTGCAATGCGCACATTGCCGTCGGTGCCGTTTTTGAAGCCCACCGGGGCCGAAAGGCCGGAGGCCAGCTCGCGGTGAATCTGGCTTTCTGTGGTACGGGCGCCAATGGCACCCCAGGAAATCAGGTCGCCAATGTATTGCGGGGAAATCACATCCAGCATTTCGCTGCCAGCCGGAATATTCATGCGATTGATGTCAATAAGGAGCTGGCGTGCAATACGCAGGCCCTCGTCAATGCGGTAGCTGCGATCCAGGTAGGGGTCGTTGATCAGCCCTTTCCAGCCGACCGTTGTACGCGGTTTTTCAAAGTAAACACGCATCACAATTTCCAGATCTTCGGAAAGATGGCGGCGCTGCTGTGCCAGCCGTTCTGCGTATTCCAGAGCTGCTTCGGGGTCGTGGATTGAGCAGGGGCCAATGATCACCAGCAGGCGATCATCCTGGCCGCGCATGACCTGGCGGATGCGCTCACGCGAAGTGGCTACGAGTTGTTCAACAGGGGTGTTGCGGATAGGAAAGAAACGAATCAGATGTTCTGGTGGCGGTAACACGGTAATCTCCCGAATGCGAGCATTGTCAGTCTGGCTGGTACGGTCTGTCGGTGCTCGCCAATAACTTTCTGCAAATTGTTGTTCGTTCTGACTCATTTTTTCCATTCCTCGTAGTAGGGTTTCGCTCAAAATATTTCAGGCCATAAAAAAACCGCCGGGCTTACAGTCCACCGGCGGTTTTGGGAGAGCTTTCTTGCGACTACACGCTTGCCTCTCGTCCACCGGGGACTGAGAACCAAAAGTAACCGTAAAAGAAAACTGCTGAATTCTTGTGCATAGGTTGCAAATATATCATAACTTTTGGAAGTATGCGGCCCTGATTGCAAAAGTGTCGCATAAATGTATAAGGTTAAGGGAATGCGATTCATTTCAGACACCTCTGAGAGTGGGCTGTCGCAGCGTTGGATCCGTGACGTATTTCATACCGCGAAGGATAAAAATCAGGCGCTGCGGCTGCCCAGTTCTTCCCAGCGGTTCAGGGCGGCCTCCAGCTCGGTTTCTATTTCGCTGTAGCGGGCCTGCAGCACAGCAACGCGCTGAGGCTCTTTCTGGTAGATGTCTGTGCCGGCCAATACCGAGCCAATTTCTGTCTGTTCTTTTTCCAGCGTGTCAATAAGGTCTGGCAGTGCATCAAGCTCCCGTTGCTCTTTGTTGCTGAGTTTGCGGCGTGCTGCGGTACTGCTGGCTGGCGTCGTGGCCGGTATCCCGGCAGCAGGCAGTTGAGATTGAGGCTTTTGCGGCGACATTTTTGCCTCGTTGGCGACGGCAATGGCGGCAGCACGTTCAGACTGGGTTTTCCAGTCTTCATAACCGCCCTCATATTCACGCCACCTGGCGTTGCCTTCGTAGGCAATGGTGCTGGTCACCACATTGTCCAGGAACTGGCGGTCGTGGCTGACCAGAAAGACGGTGCCCGGATAGTTTTGCAGCAACTCTTCCAGCAGTTCAATGGTGTCGATATCCAGATCATTGGTCGGTTCGTCCAGCACCAGCACATTGGCAGGACGCGCCAACAGGCGTGCCAGCAGCAAGCGGTTGCGTTCACCGCCAGAAAGAGAGCTGACTGGCGAGTTGGCGCGTTGCGGTGAAAACAGGAAGTCCGACAGATAACTCATCACGTGTTTACGCTCGGTGCCGATTTCCACCCACTCGCTGCCCGGGCTGATAAAGTCTGCCAGCGTCGCGTTCAGGTCAAGTTGTTCGCGCAACTGGTCAAAATAGGCGACCGCTATCTGCGTGCCCTGGCGAACCTGGCCGCTATCCGGCGGCAATTCGCCCAGAATGATTTTCAGCAGCGTGGTCTTTCCGGCGCCATTCGGGCCGATCAGTCCGACTTTATCGCCCCGCAGGATGGTGATGCTGAAGTCATCAATGATCTGGCGGCTGCCGAATGCTTTGCTGACGTTTTGCAACTCGGCAACGATTTTGCCGCTGGTGGCCCCTGTGTCCACGCCCAGCCGGACCTGCCCGAGCATTTCACGGCGCTGCTGGCGTTTTTCGCGTAGTTGCTCCAGCCGTGTAATGCGGCTGACGCTGCGGGTACGGCGGGCTTCCACACCCTTGCGTACCCAGACCTCTTCCTGCGCCAGCAGCTTATCCGCTTTGGCATTGATCACGGCTTCATAAGCCAGTTGTTCGGCTTTGGTGCGCTGGTAAGCGGCAAAGTTGCCCGGGTAGCTGGTGAGTTTGCCTCGATCCAGCTC
Organism: Saezia sanguinis; assembly: GCF_963921665.1. Taxonomy (NCBI): domain Bacteria; kingdom Pseudomonadati; phylum Pseudomonadota; class Betaproteobacteria; order Burkholderiales; family Saeziaceae; genus Saezia; species Saezia sanguinis. The sequence goes on along the minus strand of NZ_CAWUGC010000005.1, from coordinate 54,132 downwards.
AATGATCCGCGTTGCCACATTGTCCAGAAACACGCGGTCATGGGTAATGAGCACAATGGCCCCGGCAAATGTTTTCAGCAGTTCTTCCAGCCAGGTGATCGAGTCCATATCCAGATGGTTGGTCGGCTCGTCCAGCAACAGGACTTCTGGCCTGGAAACCAGCGCACGAGCCAGTGCCACGCGTTTTTTCATGCCGCCCGATAGGCTGTCGACCATGGTTTGTGCAGGCAAGTGCAGGCGCTGCAGTGTTTCATCCACACGTTGTTCCCAGGTCCAGCCGTCAAGCGCTTCAATCTGTGTTTGCAGCACATCAAGCCGGTGCGGGTCTGTTTGCGAATTGGTGGCAAGGGTTTCGTAATCTGCGCGCAGTTGCTTGGCTTCGGCAACTCCTTCGCTGACGGCGTCGAAAACACAGATGCCTGACGCAAATACCGGCTCCTGGGGCACATAAATCATCCTGAGCGTGCGTTCATTGCCACTGCCGCCCAGCCACTGGATGGTGCCGTCATCTGGTTTTTCCAGCCCGGCCAGGATTTTCAGCAAAGACGACTTCCCTGCCCCGTTGCGCCCGATCAACCCGACGCGCTCACCTGTTTCCAGTGAAAAGTCAGCATGGTCCAATAAAGCGACATGACCGTAAGCCAGTTGCGCATTTTGCAGTGTGATGAGTGCCATAGGATGTGGTTAATGTGAAAGCTAAAAATAGGAATGGGGCATGGCAGACCACTTTCATTGCGATGATGGCCATTGAAAATTTTTCTGCCGTAGCATACAACAGCCATACGGTACTGTCATGTATGGCGGGAAAACGGTATGGATAAACTTATCCCAGCTTCTGTTTCAGCAACGCATTGACCTGTGCAGGGTTGGCCCGGCCTTTAGAGGCTTTCATGATCTGCCCCACAAGGGCATTAAACGCTTTGTCCTTACCGGCGCGGTATTCCTCAACCGATTTGGTATTGTTGGCAAGCACTTCATCAATCATCTGTTCCAGTGCGCCGCTGTCGTTCATTTGTTTCAGGCCTTTGGCTTCAATGATCTGATCAACATTGTCGCCCTCATTCGTCCACAATGCTTCAAATACCTGTTTGGCGGCATTGTTAGAGATGGTGCCATCAGCAATGCGGGCAATCAGCGCGGCCAGAGTTGCCGCGTTGACGGGTGCTTCATCGATGGTTTTTTCTTCCGAGTTCAGCCGGCGCGAAACCTCGCCCATCAGCCAGTTGGCGACGAGTTTTGGCTGTTTGCAGGCGTTGGCGGCGCTTTCAAAGTAATCGGCAAACGCCTTGCTTTGGGTGATGATGGCGGCATCGTATTTGGGCAGGCTATAGTCTGCGATGAAGCGCTCCGCCATGGCGCCGGGAAGCTCTGGCATGCTCTGGCGCACCCGTTCAACCCATTCCGGCGCAATGACCAGCGGAGGCAGGTCGGGGTCCGGAAAATAGCGGTAGTCCGCAGAGTCTTCCTTGGAGCGCATGGCACGCGTTTCACCTGTGCCCGGATCAAACAACACGGTGCTTTGTTTGATTGCGCCGCCCTCTTCTAAAATATCAATTTGCGCATGGATTTCGTATTCGATGGCCTGTTGCAGGTAGCGAAAGCTGTTGAGATTTTTGATCTCGCGCCGGGTTCCCAGCGGCTCACCTGGACGGCGCACTGAGACATTGGCATCACAGCGGAATGAGCCTTCCTGCATATTGCCATCGCATACACCCAGCCAGGTGACCAGGCCATGAAGTGTGCGGGCATACTCGACGGCTTCAACCACACAGCGCATGTCAGGCTCGGTCACGATTTCCAGCAAAGGTGTTCCGGCCCGGTTCAGGTCGATGGCGGTCATGCCGGGAATGGCATCGTGAACGGATTTGCCTGCATCTTCTTCCAGATGGGCGCGTACCAGGCGTACGGTTTTTTCCTGTCCATCCACCATGAAATGGACTTCTCCGCCCTGCACGACCGGGATTTCAAACTGGCTGATCTGATAGCCTTTGGGCAGATCGGGGTAAAAATAGTTTTTGCGCGCAAAAATGGATAATGGCGCAACCGTGGCATTGACCGCCAAGCCGAAAATGATGGCATATTCAACAGCCTGCCGGTTGGCAACCGGCAGTACGCCGGGCAGTGCCATATCGACCACACAGGCATGGGTGTTCGGTTCTGCGCCGAAAGCAGTGGAGGCGCCGGAAAACATTTTGGAGTTTGTCGCCAGTTGTGCATGGGTTTCCAGGCCGATGACGACTTCCCAACCGCGGACCAGTAAATTCTGCTGTGTCATGGATCACATATCCTTATTCGTATCGTTCGGTTTTCTTTGTGTCGGATGGATTAAAAACCTTCCGGGTGGCGGGAGTGCCAGTCGGTTGTCTGTTGAAATGCATGTGCGGCATGCAGCAACTGCCCTTCCTGCCAGTAGTTTCCGATCAGTTGCAGGCCCACCGGCATGTTGTTTTCGCCAAAGCCGGCAGGCACGCTCATGCCCGGTAACCCGGCCAGGCTGGCAGGCAGTGTGAAAATATCGGTCAGGTAATTGGCGACCGGATCGTCGATGATTTCCCCGCGTTTCCAGGCAATGGTTGGGGCGATGGGGCCGGCGATGATGTCGCACTGAGTAAATGCATTCTGAAAATCCTGCGCAATCAGGCGACGCAGTTTCTGTGCCTTCAGATAGTAAGCATCATAGTAGCCGTGGGAAAGCACATACGTGCCGATCATGATGCGGCGTTTGACTTCCGGGCCGAAACCTTCGCTGCGGCTGCGCTCATACATTTGTTCCAGATTCAAGTTACCCGGTGCCCGGTGCCCATAACGCACACCGTCAAAGCGGCTCAGGTTTGAGCTGGCTTCTGCCGGGGCAATGATGTAATACACAGGGATGGTCAGCTTGGTCAGTGGTAGCGAAATGTCAACGAGCTGGGCCCCCAGCTTTTCATATTCGGCCAAGGCAGCGCGAATGGTTTGTACAACACCCGGAGCAACCCCTTCGCCAAAAAACTCTTTGGGCAGACCGATGCGCAAGCCTTTGAGTGGTTGTGCTGCCGTGGCGCCTTCGCGTTGCGAATGGATGGCTTTGCTGTAGTCGTCCACAGGGCGGTTGATCGAGGTGGCGTCGTGTTCGTCAAATCCGGCCATGGCCTGCAGCAGCATGGCACAGTCTTCGGCGGAATGTGCCATGGGGCCTGCCTGGTCCAAACTGGAGGCAAATGCGATCATGCCATAACGTGAACAGCGGCCATAAGTGGGTTTGATACCGGTAATGCCGGTGAATGCAGAGGGCTGGCGGATAGAGCCGCCGGTATCGGTGCCTGTGGCTACCGGGGTAAGCCCGGCGGCAACGGCTGCCGCAGAACCGCCGGAAGAGCCTCCGGGGATACGGGCGGTATCCCATGGGTTGGCCACGGGCATATAGGCCGAGTTTTCATTGCTGCCGCCCATGGCAAACTCGTCACAGTTGACTTTGCCTAAGGTGACCATACCGGCCTGGGCGATTTTGGCAACCACGGTGGAATCAAAAGGACTCATATAGCCTTGCAGCATTTTGGAGCCGGCCGTGCTGGGAAAGTCGCGTGTGACAAAAATATCCTTATGCGCAATCGGGATGCCGGTCAGCGGCGTGAAATGCCCCTGGGCACGTTGCGCGTCAGCGTGCTTGGCCTGCTGCATGGAAACCTCTTCATTAACGCAGAGAAATGCACCCAGACTCTCATACGCCTTGATACGCCCAAGCAGTGTTTGAACCAGTTCAACGCTGGAAATCTCGTTTTGGGCCAGCATCTGGCTTAAACGGGATACGCTTTGAAAATGCAATGGAGCAGATGAGCTCATGCGGTCTTCCTTCAATCGGTCTGTATATTCTTTAAAAAGGGAAAAGTCTGGCAGGCGGCCTATTCGATGACTTTGGGCACCAGAAAGAAGCCGTTTTCAGCCGCCGGGGCGTTGCGTTGGGCCAGGTCACGTGTGGCCTCATTGGTGGTTTCGGTGACTTTATCTTCCCGCAGGCGCAGATGGACATCTTGAGCAATGGACAAGGGCGTGTACAATGGCTCAATATCGTTGGTATGCACGGTCTGCATTTGTTCTACCAACTCAAAAAAACCGTTGAGCTGGGCTAAAAGTTGTTCCTGATTTGCCTGGTCCGGTTCGAGCCGAGCCAGGTGGGCGATCCGCTGGAGATCTTCAATAGTTAAAGCAGCCATGGTTATCAGTAGATTTTTTCTCTAAATAAGACACAATCTATGCAGATTGTGGAAAAATCGGGGAACTTGCCTTAAAAAGCAAGATCACGAATTTGCTACAGCCGTATTATCCCGTTTTTATGGTAAATGAGGCGTTTTGCAGGCCTTTTCAGTATAGGGCAGTGTAAGTTTTTATTGATTGGGGCCGTTGAGTAGGTCAACAGTCCACTAAAGGAATAAACATGTTCGGGTTTCTTCGCAAGTATTTTTCAACCGATATCGCCATCGATTTGGGCACCGCCAATACGCTGATTTATGTGCGTAATAAGGGCATTGTGCTCAATGAGCCGTCTGTTGTGGCGATTCGCCATGATGGCGCTAATGGCAAAAAAACGATCCAGGCAGTAGGGACACAGGCCAAAGCCATGCTTGGGAAGGTACCCGGAAATATTGAAGCCATCCGTCCGATGAAGGATGGCGTGATTGCCGATTTTTACGTGACCAAGGAAATGATCAACCGGTTTATCCGGATGGTGCACTCCAGCTCTTTGTTCAAACCCAGCCCGCGCATTGTGGTGTGTGTGCCCTGTGGTGCGACCGAAGTGGAGCGCCGCGCGATTGAAGATGCTGCCGAAGCTGCCGGTGCCGGGGAGGTGCGGGTGTTGCCCGAACCGATGGCCGCTGCCGTGGGCGCAGGCTTGCCGGTGTCTGAAGCATCAGGCTCCATGGTGGTTGATATTGGTGGTGGCACGACCGAAGTCGGCGTGATCAGTCTGGGTGGCATGGTTTACAGCGGCAGCGTGCGTGTCGGTGGAGACAAGTTTGACGAATCCATTATCAATTACATCCGCCGTAATTACGGTATGCTGATTGGTGAGCAGACCGCGGAAGCCATTAAAAAGGAAATCGGCTCGGCGTTTCCGGGCGCAGAGGTGCGGGAAATGGAAGTGAAAGGGCGTAACCTGTCAGAAGGTGTTCCGCGTAGCTTTACCATTTCCAGCAATGAGGTGCTGGAAGCACTCACGGATCCGATCAACCAGATTGTCAGTGCCGTGAAAACAGCTCTGGAGCAAACCCCGCCTGAAATTGGTGCTGATATTGCCGAGCGCGGCATGATGCTGACTGGCGGTGGCGCTTTGTTGCGGGATCTGGATCGCCTGCTTTCAGAAGAAACAGGGTTGCCGGTGCTGGTGGCAGAGGATCCGCTGACATGTGTTGTTCGTGGCTGTGGCATTGCGCTTGAACAGCAGATGGATTCAATTTTTTCGAATCAGTAACCTGGAGGCGCTGGCATGCTGTAACAGGCATCAGCGCACAACAGGATGAGAAGCCTGTCAGAGATAAGCGCCGTTGATATGATGTATTGTTTTTAACGGATACATAAGGCGCTTAATCAGCAGCATATAGACCCCCCGTTATTGCGGACCGACCGGATTTGACATGCCGCCACGAAGTTCACTGGATCGCACAACAGCGTTATCGTTGTTTAAAGAGGAGCCATCCATTCTCTTGCGTACGGTGGTTTTTTGCCTTTTGGCCGTATGCCTGATGGTGGCGGATACGCGGTTCCAGTTGATGCCGGTGATTCGGCAAGGGGTTTCGGTTGTAATCGGCCCACTGGAGTGGGCGGCTAGGCAGCCTGTGAACTGGTGGTCTGCCGCACACGGTTATTTCAGCGGGCTGGAGCAGGCCCGTACAGAGGAAGAGGCGGCGCGCGTTAGACTGCAACTGCAATCGTTGCGTGCGGCCCAAGTGGAGAATCTGACGTTGGAAAACGAACGTTTGCGTGCTTTGCTCGAGCTGCGTGAACAAGCGGAGATTACGGGCCGTGCCGCAGAAGTGCTGTATGAAGCACCGGATCCATATGCACAGAAACTGATTGTAGACCGCGGACTGGTGCAGGGAATCAAAGTGGGCTCTCCGGTACTGGATGATCAGGGAGTGATTGGTCAGGTAACACGGGTGTTGCCGCTGACGTCAGAAGTTACACTGCTGACAAACGAAGGCTTTACCATTGCGGTGACCAATGCGCGTACCGGGGTTTTTGGACTGGCCTACGGTGATCCGTCGATGATCACCAATGCGGGAACCGGCTCATTGGAGTTGCGGTTTATGCCGCTGAATGCCGATGTCCAGCCCGGCGATCTGCTGATCACCAGCGGGATTGATGGTATTTATCCTGTCGGTTTACCGGTAGCGCGGGTAACGCAAGTGGAGCACAATCCAGGGAATTCATTTGCACAGGTCTGGTGCGAACCACAGGCGCGCATTCACAACACGCGGTATGTCATGATTGTTCTGCCTGCAAGCCAGTTGATTGAAGAGTCAGAGCAGTTAGGCAGTACAGAGTCGGCTGCGCAAAATACAGCGGTGCAAGGCCGTACGACAGTAGGAGAAAACCATGACCGATAATCCTACACGTCAACAGCTTTTGCTGCCGGTAAAGCCCTGGTTCATTATTTTCAGCATTGTGGTTGCATTGGCCATCAATTTTATACCGCTTGGGCGATTGGCCTGGCGTCCGGATATTTTGGCCGTTGTGCTGGTATTCTGGTGTGTACACCAGCCCAGAAAACTGCGCTTCAGTATTGCGTTCATGCTGGGGCTTTGCATGGACGTGCATCAGGGTGTATTGCTGGGCCAGCATGCCATGGCGTATGTGCTGATCTGTCTGCTTGCGGCAGCTGGCGCGCGCCGGGTATTGTGGTTTGATCTGAAAGGACAAATGCTGCATATGATGCCGTTGTTCTTTTTATTGCACGCCATCGAAATCATGCTGCACTGGATCAAGGGAGACCCTCTCATCGGCTGGACTGTGATCGGCGCACCTTTGATTGAAACGCTGCTGTGGCCGCTTGCCGACTGGATATTGCTTGCGCCGCAACGCCGTGTTCCAAGCAAGGATAGTTTGTAAATGAAGAACAGCAGCAGTCAATATAGCTGTATGGCAATACTGAGAACATCGCCATGATCGAGAGTGTACGCAACAAATACCAGGAGGAGCGCCATTTCCAGCAGCGTTTGGTGTTTGCTGCGCTGTTCGTGTTTGTGTGCTTTGGCCTGTTGTTTGCGCGTTTTATCTGGTTGCAGGTTGTTCATTATGACCAGTTTTCTGCGCGGGCCGATACCAACCGCATCAAGGTGGTGCCGCTGGTGCCTTCGCGCGGTGCCATCATTGATCGCAATGGTGTGGTGCTGGCGTATAACGCGCCTGTTTACACGGTTGAAATTACGCCATCGAAGGTGTCTGATCTATCGGCAACGATTGAGGAGATCCGCACCATCGTGCCGGTTTCTGCACGGGATATCCGGCGTTTCCGGCAAATGCTGGATAACAATAAACGGTTGCGATTTGTCAGCGTGCCGCTGACGTCACATCTGACGCAAGAACAAGTGGCCAATCTGAGTGCGCAGCTTTACCGCCTGCCAGGTGTGGAGGTCAATGCCCGCTTTATCCGAGAATACCCTCTCAAGGAAACAGCCAGTCATGTACTGGGGTATATCCACAGTATCAATCAAAGAGATATTGACCTGCTTACAGAGCGCGATGAATTTGAAAACTACCGTGGAACCCAGGATATCGGGCGGGAAGGCATCGAAGCGCGTTATGAGTCTATCTTGCATGGGACCACCGGGGTGGAAGAGGTTGAAACGACAGCACGTGGGCGACCAGTCAGAAGGTTGCGTGAGGTTTCTGCGCAGCCTGGCCAGACACTCCGGTTATCGCTGGATATCCGCCTGCAGCGTTTGGTGGAGGAGTTATATGGTGAACGCCGCGGTGCATTTGTTGCCATTGACCCGCGCAATGGAGAGGTACTGGCACTGGTCAGCAAACCGACTTACGATCCCAATCAGTTTATTGAAGGGTTTGATCAGCAGGGCTGGGATGCTTTGCAAAATGCACTCAGCCGGCCGTTGGTGAATCGGGCCATTGGAGAGATTTATCCGATTGGTTCCACCTATAAACCGTTTATGGCGCTTGCCGGTTTGCAGACAGGGGCACGCAAACCAGACGACATCACCATGGACCGTGGTATTTTTGAATTGGGTGGTCGGGTCTGGCGCAGCCCGGCAGGAGAAATCGGCGGGCCGACCAATGTGACACGAGCCATTATCACATCCAGTAATGTGTATTTTTATACGCTGGCCTATGACATGGGGGTGAATACCATTCACAACTTCATGAAACCATGGGGGTTTGGGCAACTGACAGATATTGATCTTAGAGGAGAGGCTCGCGGGATTCTGCCTTCCACAGAGTGGAAGCAGCAGGCGTTTCGAACAGCAGAAGACCGCCGTTGGTACGATGGGGAAACGGTTAATCTGGGCATCGGTCAGGGGCATAACCGGTTTACCATGATTCAGTTGGCGACAGCAGTGGCTGCGCTGGCGAATAATGGCGCAAAACATCGCCCGCATTTATTCCTTGATGCCAAAGATGTGGCAACCGGCAGAGTCTATGCTTACGCCGATGATCAAGTGGTCCAGATGGACGTCCAACCGGAATATCTGGATATTGTGCAAAACGCCATGATCGAAGTGCCTCGCAGAGGAACAGCGCGTACGGCATTTACCGGCGCTGCATATGATTCGGGAGGGAAAACCGGGACGGCACAGGCATCTTCTGTGGCGCAGGGCGCCCGGTACAATGCCAGCGAGCTGGCTGAATATAAACGTGACCATGCCCTTTACATTGCATTTGCACCTGCAGAAAACCCAACCATTGCCGTGGCAATTATCGTTGAGAATGCAGGTTTTGGTGCCCGCTCTGCCGTGCCGATTGTCAGACGCGCATTAGATTACTATTTGCTGGGCATTTATCCCAGTGCTGAGGATATCAAGGCTGTGCAGCAAGGCTATGCCGGCCCTCCCAGAGGGCAAGGCAGAGCCAGAGCCGATTATGATATTATCCCTGCCGAGCAGCTGATACCGTTGAGCGCCGTTGAAGTCAGTGTTCCAGAGGTGAATAACTGGGCCCGACCATACAAATTTAGCGATGATGTGTCACGAAAGGCCATGCCAGCGGATGCTCCTGTGTCGGAAGAAAGGCCACAGCCATGAAAAGTCATCGCCTGGCACCGATACCGTTATGGCATTATTTGCGTGGTTGTTTATTAAACATCGACATTCCCCTGTTGCTGGTTATTTTGTTGTTGGGTTTTGCCGGGATGGTGACGTTGTATTCCGCCTCGGAGGCTTTTCCCGGGCGGTTTGATTCACAGGTGCGTAACTGGGCGCTGGCGCTGGCGCTGGCTTTTATTGCGGCACAGATAAAGCCGCAGTATTTACAGCATCTGGCTTTGCCGCTGTATGTCTTAGGGGTTATCTTATTGCTGGCCGTGGATTTGTTTGGCGAAACGCGCAAAGGCGCAACGCGCTGGTTGAATCTGGGCGTGACCACAATTCAGCCCAGTGAGTTGATGAAAATTGCCATGCCGATGATGCTGGCCTGGTGGTTTCATCAGCGCCAAAGTATTCCCCACTTCATGAATTTTATCGTGGCGTTGTGTTTTCTGGCTCTTCCGGTCGGCCTGATCATGCTGGAGCCGGACCTGGGAACCGCATTACTTGTGGTTGCCGCAGGTGTGGCGGTGATCTTTTTTGCCGGACTCAGTTGGCGGCTGATCATTCCGTGTATTTTGCTGGTGATTGCCGGGGTTGTTTTTCTTGCATTGTATGAAGAGCAAATCTGCCAGCCGGGCGTGGACTGGTTTGTTTTGCACGACTACCAGGTCAGGCGGGTTTGTACACTGCTTAACCCTTATGAAGACCCTCAGGGCGGCGGGTTTCACATTATCCAATCAACCATTGCCATTGGCTCGGGGGGCGTGATGGGAAAAGGCTTTTTGCAGGGGACCCAGACACACCTGTACTTTCTCCCTGAGGGAACGACCGATTTTATTTTTGCCGTGTATGCAGAAGAGTTCGGATTACTGGGCAATGGATTGCTGCTGTTGGGGTATTTGCTGCTGATCTGGCGCGGACTGGCAATTGCCGCGCAGGCGCCCACACATTTTTCCCGCCTGCTTGCCGGTGGCGTGACGCTGATTTTCTTTGCCTGCACATTTGTCAATGTCGGCATGGTCAGCGGCGTGTTACCTGTTGTGGGAGTGCCTTTGCCTTTTATGAGTTACGGTGGTACCGCACTGGTGACATTTGGTTTGGGAATCGGGGTTCTGATGTCAATTTCTGGCAGTACCAAACGTAAAAAAAGGCAATCGGCCTGAATCGCACAGGCATTACTGTATCAGGTTGATAAAACGATCCGTGGCTTCGACCAGTTCATGCGTGATGCCTGGTTCAAACGAGGCATGGCCAGCCATCTGTACAATCCGCAAGTCAGCCTGCGGCCAAGCGCGGTGCAGATCCCAGGCGCTGCGGATGGGGCAGACGATATCGTAGCGTCCCTGAACGATGGTGGCAGGAATATGCCGGATTCGATCCACACCGCGTAACAGTTGATCATCCTGTTCAAAGAAGCCACCGTGCGAAAAATAATGGCATTCGATACGGGCAAAAGCTTCTGCAAACGCATCTTCTGCGTGTGAGCTGATGCTGGACGGGTCTTGAAACAGGTAACTGGTCGATCCTTCCCATACCGACCAGGCACGGGCCGCTTGCAGCCGCACCTCTGCGTCCGTGCTGGTGAGCCGGCGGTAGTAGGCGGCAATCATGTCATGACGTTCCTCTGGTGGAATGGCGGCTTCATAAGCCTCCCATGCGTCGGGATAAATCATGTCGGCGCCGCTCTGATAAAACCACTGCAACTCTTTTTCCCTCAACATAAAGATGCCGCGCAAAATCAAACCTGCGACATGTGCCGGATGCGTTTGCGCATAAGCCAGTGACAGGGTAGAGCCCCAGGAGCCGCCAAAAACCAGCCAGGTATCCAATGCAAGGTGGGTGCGCAGTTTCTCAATGTCTGCCACCAGGTCCCAGGTGGTGTTTTCGCGTAATTCAGCAAATGGTGTCGAGCGCCCACAGCCGCGTTGATCAAACAGCACAATGCGGTAATGCTCCGGATTAAAAAAGCGCCGGCAATTCGGATTGATGCCACCACCAGGGCCGCCATGCACAAACAGGACGGGGTAGCCACGGGGGTTGCCGCATTGTTCGTAATACAAGGTGTGCAGCGGGCTGACTTTCAGCATGCCGCAGTCGTAAGGATCAATGGCAGGGTAAAGCGGACGTAAAGACATGTACAACTCTAAAATAAAAATCAGCAAGAAAATAAAGGGTAAGAGATAACTTTACCGTAAAATCAATGCATACACACGGTGTTTATATACCGCAACGTGTGTTGTCATGAAAACATACGGATATCGACATGAAATGAAAAGCACAGCATCTGTCGATGGAGAACCGCTTGAGAGGGCAATGAAACAGGCTTTATACATTCAATTGAAACGGTGGCTGCAAAAAAGCATTGTGCTTGCGTTGATGATTGCCTGTGTATGGCCTTTGGGAAAATCAGAAAACGCACAGGCCCAAAATGCATCCGGGTTGCGCATCAGTGCGGCTGATGAACAGGCGATATTGCGCGATGCCAGACTCCGGCGGGTTGGTAACCACTATCTGGCACCAGAATGCGATGACCCGCTCCAGGTCCGGCTGGATGCCGTGGACCTGAATCAGGATGGCAAACCTGAGGTGATTTTGACGGTCAGCGGATCGCCCTGTTTTTCCGGGCTAATGCAGTCGAATGTATCCGTGTATGTGCGCTCTGCTCAAGGACGGTGGCGTGAAGTACTGGGTTTTGTCCCTGCATTCGGTGTGCGGGTACAGCCAACGCGTACAAAAGGCTATGCGGACCTGGCGCTGACGGTGCTGGGAGGTTGTGATCCGGTGTATCGCTGGGCTGGCGCCAGTTATCTGTATGCTACCCAGACGCCTGGTTATGGACAAAATTGCACGCATGCACATTAAGCAAAGAAACATCTCATTACTGATGAATGGGCTGTATTTTTATTCAGCATAGAAAAGCCTTTGAAACCCAAGTCCCATCTTGGGGGAGGATAGCAGTCAAGCGAATATGCTGCTAAAGTGAGAAAAATTACCGTTTTTTGCAAATTTCATTAGCCATGTGGCGTTTGCGTATCCGCAGGAAAAGATATTAATGCAGAAATTTCGCATTGCACCCAGTCTGCTGTCGGCAGACTTTGCTATTCTGGGGCAGGAGGTCACCGACGTCATTCAGGCCGGAGCGGACTGGATTCATTTTGATGTCATGGACAACCACTATGTCCCCAATCTGACATTTGGCCCGATGGTCTGTGAGGCGTTGCGGCCTTATGCACAGACATCGCAAGGCGACCCCGTGCCCATCGATGTGCATTTAATGGTTTCACCCGTAGACAGTCTGATACAGGCTTTTGCGCGGGCTCAGGCCGACATCATCAGTTTTCACCCGGAAGCCAGTCTGCATGTGGACCGGTCATTGCAACTGATCCGGGAAAGCGGGTGCAAGGCCGGGCTAGTTTTTAACCCGGCGGTGCCTTTGGATGTACTGCAATGGGTCATGGATAAAGTGGATCTGGTGCTGATCATGAGCGTGAATCCCGGCTTTGGCGGGCAGGCTTTCATTGATGCCATGTTACGGAAAATCGAACAGGCCAGAAAGCTGATTGATCAATATGCACAAGCCAGTGGCCGCCATATTGACCTGGAGGTGGACGGCGGCATCAAAGTGGAGAATATTCGCCAGGTGGCAGATGCCGGGGCTGATGCGTTTGTGGCCGGAAGCGCAATTTTCGGCCAGCCTGATTATGCGCAGGTGATTGCAGCCATGCGTGCACAATTGATGATCTGAGTCATGGTTACTGCAAAATGGCGGACACAGCCGAACCTGTCTCCATTAAAATGGTTGGATAGGTCACAGAAAGCTTTTTGTCCTTTTGACCAGGCACAGCAAGTATAGAATTACAGAGTTATGACCCAAAATCAGACCTTATTGTTGTCTCGACCGCTGAAAATCCAGGCGATTGTCATTGATCTGGATGGCACCATGGTGGATACGCAGGGTGATTTTGTGGTGGCATTGAATGCGATGTTGGATGATTTGCAACTGCCGCATGTGGATGAAGGTTTTGTGTCTGTCACGGTCGGCAAAGGGACCACGAATCTGATTCGTAAAACACTGGAACAGGTCATTCGTGCGCCTGTCGATGATGAGTTACTCAGCCGGGCGACGCTGCGTTATGTGCAGCATTACCGCCATATCAGCGGACGGTTTTCAACGCTTTATCCAGGGGTGATCGAAGGGTTGAAAATACTGCATGAACAAGGATACGCTCTGGCCTGCCTGACCAATAAGCCCTCTGCGCTGGCAGGACCGCTGATGGTGGAAAAGGGGCTGGCAGATTTTTTTAACTGCGTATTCGGCGGAGATGCATTTATCCGCCAGAAACCGGATCCTTTGCCGCTACAGAGAACCTGTGAGGCATTGGGCAGCCTGCCTGCCCAGACCCTGATGGTTGGAGATTCCATCAATGATGCCAGTGCGGCACGCAGTGCAAAATGCCCTATTGCGCTGGTCCGTTATGGCTATAACCACGGGCACCCGGTTGAAGAAGTTGGTGCCGATCTCTACATTGACCGTCTTACTGATCTGCCAGAGCTGATTACCAAAGTATGAACCATGTTCTTTGCTAGGCAAGGAACACAGCACAATGGCAATATCCGATTTTGATATGTCAGATTGACAACTGATGGTCTTACCATTCCTTCAATGCCAGGCCGAAACCAATAGCGGTGCGGCGGAAGTTGTAGTCTGTGATGGTTTCACCATAGCCGTGGAAAACCTGAATGTATCCACGCAGGTTATCTCCCAACCCCCATAGGCTGGACAACGGGAAAAAGTAATCCAGTTGGATAGAGCCTTTGTTGTCATGGCGCAGGTTGCTCACCAAGGTGAAGCCTAACGTATGGTCATGAACCGGGCTCCACTCAAAACGGACATCTGCGCGCCCCATATAGTGGGTGATATCGGGGTTGTCGTCTTTGCTGCTGCTTTCTGGAACACGGGCCCAGAAGCGACTATAAACAGACATGGTTTCACTGTCGAGCCCGACTCCCAGATAAACGCGGTTCCAACTGCGTGAAAGCGGGTCACTCTGGCCATTGGATTCATGAATAAGGCCTAAGCCGGCCATGCGCAAGGACCAGGTTCCTGGCAGCTTGTACTGAATGGGAATGACGTACAAAACCTCCGGTTTGTAGCTGGTGGCCCGAAACGGGCGCGATATGCCCGGACTCCATATCTGCCATTGTGAAACCTGGGTGTAGCCAAACCACAAAGAATCATTTGCAGTAATCAGGTTGCGCCCGATTTTGCTGCGTACAGAGAGCTGGAATTTGGCTTCCAGGTGGCGGTAGTCCGTTGCTGTTGTGGACTGGTGCCCGGGTGACGGGCTGCTGGGCTGCCGGTTAACGCGGTCCCCATACTGCCCCAGCAGCATATAAGATGTGCCGTAGGGCTGTAGCGAAAACAGTGAGCGTTGCGTATCTTCACGCAGTTCCCATTTACGCTCCATTAAGGAGGGTTTGATCAAGGTCTCTTCTTCTGCACTTTTCTCTGGCGTATTTATCGCGACGGTTGTTTCAGCGGCAGGCTGTGCGGGTGCCGGAAGCGCAAGATCCCATTGATTGGTGCTTGGGTTCACAATCGCATCAGGTGCCGATGGTGCTTCTGTGGTGTCTGTGCCTGAAGATGTTGCCAGGTGATCATAGCAGGCCAGACGCTCATGATCGGGCAAGCTCGCACATTGCTGCAATTGCGAGCGAATATAGGTATCTGCTGTGGCGTTGTCGTTTGCTGTTGCAGCCCATGCCTGAACTGAAAAGAAAAATGTCGCTAAAAGTAAAAAAAAGCGTGTATTTTTATTGAAAGCCCATTGAAGTATAAAGTGGCGCGTTACCATGACACGTGACGGGTGAGTGTAAGAGTTTTTTGATTGCTGAATTGAGCATCTTGCCACATGCCCTGAAGTTGGGTGAAGCAGTGGTTCAAATCAGTTGCACGTGTAGGGAATTTCAGATCCCACAGGCCTGAAATATCGGTGCCGTTTGCTGACTCCTCTATTTCCAGTACCCCGCTGAAAGGTTCTCCAGCAATGCGTATAAGGTGTTCAGGCTGATCCAAATAGATGTAATGACCCTGGACGCGTTGCGCATCTTCTGCATGCTGTTCGATCTGCACCTGGATAAAAGCCTCCCCGATCCTGCCCTGCCAGGTGCCGATATAGGGGATGATGTTGTGCTCATCGAGCGCCGGACATGTGTCCTCTGCCTTTGCTGTTTGCACGACAATTTGTACGGCAATTCCTGTACACAGAGCCACCAGCAGGCTGCAAACCCGTCTGGACCAACCGGGTTGGGAGAAAAGGGGAGCAATGGAATACGGTTTCATGGCGCGGGATCAGTGTTGTTGGCCGCACGCGCAGCAAACTCTGCGCGCAAAGCACGGATTTTAGCAAGCGGATCTTCAAGCTCGGCATTGTCTTTCAATTGCATTTCTGCAATAAAGCGGCTGGGTTTGGTTGCCACCAGGCGTGAGGCTGAACCATGTCCTTGCCGTTTGCGGCGCACATGGCTGACGGTCAGCGTCTGCCGGGCGCGTGTAATGCCTACATACATCAGGCGGCGTTCTTCCTGCAGGCGGTCAGGCGTCATGGTATCCCCATCATCCGGGTTCAGCATGGGTAATGTACCTTCGTTGACACCGACTAAAAGCACATGCGGCCATTCCAGCCCTTTGGATGCGTGCAGCGTCGAAAGCGTGATCAGGTTTTCATCCCCCTGCCCTTCTTTCAGACTGATGATCAGTGAAATGGTTTGGGCAATTTCCATCAGTGACTGTGGTTCATGAGACGTATCATTTTCCGATGCTCCGCTGGAACGGGAGGCAAGCCAGTCGCAAAAATCCAGTACATTCTGCCAGCGGGCCTGCGCAACTTTTTCCTGCTCCTGCCCATGATAAAGATGCTGTTCATAATGGATATCCTGGAGCCACTCCTGCAAAAAAGTGCGGCAGTTGGCATACCCTGCAGTATGGCGTGCGCGGTACTCCAGTTGATTGATATAGCGGCCAAACTCATGCAAACCGGCAATGGCTTTTGCACTGAGCACCGATGGCAGCGACGGGGAAAACAACGCTTCAAACAAACTGATTTTATGTTTGCCGGCAAATGCACCCAGCGCACTCAGGGTCTGGTGGCCGATTCCCCGCTTGGGTGTTGTGACCGCTCGCAGAAATGCCGGGTCATCATGGTTGTTGACAATCAAACGCAACCAGGCACACAGATCGCGAATTTCAGCCCGGTCAAAAAAACTTTGACCCCCTGAAACCTTATACGGCATTTGGTGCCGGCGCAGTACCTGTTCAAATACGCGTGCCTGGTGGTTGGCGCGGTACAGAATGGCAAAGTCTTTCCATTGGCAGCCATACTGTGCCTGCAGGGCCTTGATGCGTGAGATAGTACGTTCGGCCTCATGCTCGTCATGATCGCACTCAACAACGCGGATGGCCTCGCCCTCCCCCAGTTCGCTCCAGAGCTGTTTTTCAAACAGCTTCGGGTTGGTTTGAATCACAGCATTGGCTGCGCGTAAAATGGCCGACGTCGAGCGGTAATTCTGCTCCAGCTTGATCACTTTCAAGCCTTCAAAATCCTGTGGCAGCTGTTTCAGGTTATCCAGGGTTGCGCCCCGCCAGCCATAAATGGACTGGTCATCATCGCCAACAGCTGTAAAGCGTGCACGTGTGCCCACCAGCAGTTTCAGCAGTGCATATTGTGTTGCATTGGTGTCCTGGTATTCGTCAACCAGAATGTGGCGTAAACGGCTTTGCCATTCTTCCCGGGCACTGGCATGCTCTTGCAGTAAACGCAGTGGCAGGCCTATCAGGTCATCAAAATCGACCGCCTGATAGGCTGAAAGGCGCTCCTGGTAACGCAGCATGATCAGTGCGGTATTGCGTTCATACTTACTTTCCGCCTGGGCTGCCGCATCTGCCGCGTTCAGGCCATTATTCTTCCACAGGCTGATCTGCCATTGCCAACTGCGGGCCTGTTTCACATCGGTTGTGCTGCCTACATCCCGCAGAATGCTTAAGACATCATCGGCATCCATGATGGAAAACTGCGGCTTCAGACCCAATAACGCACCGTCTTTGCGCAGCATGCGCACACCCAGGGCGTGAAAGGTGCAGATAACCAGCTCCCTGGCGGCAGATCCGACCAGTTGGCGTGCACGCTCCCGCATTTCGGCTGCGGCTTTATTGGTGAATGTGATTGCGGCAATCTGGGCCGGCTCCAGACCGGCACGGATCAGGCGGGCAATTTTGTAAGTGATGACTCGTGTTTTGCCGGAGCCTGCTCCTGCCAGAACCAGGCAGGGGCCACTCAGGTATTCAACAGCTTCAGACTGGGCCAGATTAAGCGTATTCGACATTTAAACTCAAAGGTATCGGCATGCACATGCAAAAAAACGCACTATCTTATCGAAGCTGGCATAAAAAGGCACGTACTCAATAAAAGGCATCATGCTTTGAGCACCATCTTATCCATGATCTGAGTAAATAAGGGGCTACGGTGCATGATGGCTTATATTATGCGGCAGAAACAAGGACGCAGACATGATCGATGGAATGATTCAGTTCATCCTATTAGAATGATGGCTGATCAAATCAAACGGATGCCGCACGAACATGACCGAGTTGGAATTCAAGAGTCTGGTTGCCCAGGGATATAACCGCATTGCCTTAGTTGAAGAGGCTTTTGCAGATCTGGATACCCCGCTATCTTTGTACCTGAAGCTTGCCGCTGTGGAAAATGGGGGCAAAAATTCATTTTTGCTGGAGTCGGTTGTTGGCGGCGAGCGTTTTGGCCGCTATTCATTCATTGGTTTGCCTGCGCATACGATGATCAAAGCCAGTGGGTTTGGCGACAAGGCGCAGGTAGAAGTCCTGGTGGATGGGAAGGTGAAGGAAACGCACCAGGGCAACCCGCTAGAGTTCATTGCTGCATATCAGCAGCGGTTTAAGGTGGCCATGGTTGCCGGCATGCCACGGTTTTGCGGAGGTTTGGCAGGCTATTTTGGCTACGATACGGTGCGCTATATCGAACCTAAGCTTGCAGATACCTGCCCGCCTGATACATTGGGCTGTCCGGATATCCTCCTTTTGCAATGTGAAGAACTGGCGGTTATTGATAACCTTTCCGGGAAGCTTTATTTCATCATTTTTGCCAATCCTGAACATCCGGATGCTTTGTCGCGCGCAAAAGACCGCATGAAAGAATTGCGCGAACGGTTGCGCCAGCCGGTACATATTCCCCAAACACCGGTCATTGCGTCAGCACCTGTTCAGCGGGAGTTTGCTAAAGCTGACTATCTTAGTGCCGTATTACAGGCCAAGGAGTTGATTGCCCAGGGCGATATGATGCAGGTTCAGATCGGTCAACGTTTGGCTAAACCGTATGACGCGTCTCCCTTGTCTTTATACCGTGCCTTAAGGTCGCTGAATCCGTCCCCTTATCTTTATTATTACCACTTTGACGACCATCATGTTGTCGGTTCCTCGCCTGAAATTCTGGTCAGACAGGAATGGACGCCTGACCACCATGAGCGCAAAGTCACCATTCGCCCATTGGCTGGGACCCGTCCCCGCGGGGCAACGCCGCAGCAGGATTTTCAGCTCGAGCAGGAACTGCTTGCAGACCCCAAAGAGCGGGCAGAGCATGTGATGCTGATTGATCTGGCCCGAAATGACATTGGCCGCATTGCAAAAACCGGATCTGTCAAAGTCACAGAGTCTTTCGTGGTGGAACGCTATTCCCATGTAATGCACCTGGTTAGTAATGTAGAGGGCATTTTGCTGGATGGCATGGACAATCTGGATGTGCTGAAAGCGACTTTCCCGGCTGGAACGCTCAGCGGTGCCCCGAAAGTTCATGCCATGGAACTGATTGACCGTTTTGAACCGACAAAACGGGGGCTGTATGGTGGTGCCTGCGGCTACCTGAGTTACACAGGAGATATGGATTTAGCGATTGCTATTCGTACAGGTATTATTAAAAATAATACCTTGTATGTGCAAGCCGCTGCGGGAATTGTTGCTGACTCGGTGCCGGAATCAGAGTGGCTGGAAACAGAAAATAAAGCAAAAGCTTTATTAAGAGCGGCTGAATTGGTTGAAAAAGGGTTGCAGTGAAATAGCAAGGATATCTTCGACGGGTTAAAATAGCAGAAATGTTTATAAAAAACTAAATTTCTGTTATACATATTGATAATTGTGCAGCCGTTGATGTTGCGAAGTTGCTTTTTCTGTGCGTAGAGATTTTTTGCACAAATTCCTTTTTACCGTGCGATATCATACGGCGTTATAATGAAAGTGGATTTTGTTTACTATTTTGCATTAATAAATCAAATAAGACCAATTAATAACATTAAGTTACTGTGAAGTAAAATTCATTTTGTGGGTAGTTGGTAGTGAAAGGCAAAGCGCCAACTGATAAAATAGAGAACACGAATAACATAAAGGTATTCAAGCTTTGCCGGATATCTAGACAAGGCTGTTCATTTTGAAATATCGGCTAACAATGTAAGAGTTGTAAATGTGTAAGATATGAGCAAAATGCATGTTTAAGATAAAGGGTGATGATGGTAAATAGCAGAAAAGATGTCATGAGCGGTTTTTTGCCAAAGACTCTTTTGCAGCGCATGATTGTTGCTGCTGTTTGTGTTTCCTGCATGGGCGTCGCCTGGGCGCAAACGGCAGAAGATGAGGTATGGACATATGTGGTTAAGCCTGGCGATACCCTGTACGATATCTCATTGCAATATATGGAAGATACAGCGGGCTGGATAGATCTGGCACGTGATGCGCAGATTACAGAGCCGCGGCATCTGCAGCCGGGCCAGGTTATTCGGGTGCCGATAGACCGACTGCGTCATGAAGGAAAAGAAATTCAGGTGGCGTACCACAGGGGGCAGGCTACTGTTTCACAAGGGAAGCTCGCCGCGCAGCCGCTGGTGCGCAACATGATGCTGTCAGAGGGACAGATCATTGAAACCGGGGCGGATGGCTTTGTCAGTATGGTATTGCCGGATGGCTCCCGCCTATTGCTGTCGGCAAACTCTCGCTTAAAAATCGGGCAGTTCCGGTATGTTCCGGATGTGGACAAGGTGCTGGTTGATTTTGTTTTGGAAAAGGGTTATGTCGAGTCTTCTGTCACGCCGCAGCCGGAAAATACACGTTTTCGCGTCAGCACGCCAGTTGCGGTAACAGGTGTGCGCGGTACCCGTTTCGGGGTTGCTGTGTCATCTGATGGAAAACATCAGGTGAACGATGTGATTGAAGGGAAAGTTGCTGTTTCTGCCTCAGATGGCAATGCTGGCAGCCGTACACCGTCATATGAAATCATGATTCAGGCCGGAGAAGGTGCCGTCGTCCGCTCTGGTGTTACGGCACCGGATGTCCGTGCGTTGATGCCTGCACCGGATTTAAGCACATGGCCCCGTTATGTGCATGAGGAATCCTGGCAACCGCCGGTGCTGGTCGCCAGTGCCGCTGATGCGGGCTACATTGTGCAGGTAACGCCTGAAAATGAACCAAACCATGTGGTATTTGAATCACGTGGCGAGCTTGTACCCATCGGACCGTTGACCGATGCACGTTATCGCGTCTATGTGCGCTCGCTGGACGCTGATGCTATTCCCGGTGCGGTTGCGCAGCATGATATCGAAATCAAACTGCATCCGGTTCCGCCGCTGGTGCAGTCGCCGGGTAACGATCAGGTTATCCGTTTATCCACTCAGGAACTGGTGTGTACCAATGTGCCGCAGGTGCATGGGTACTTTTTGCAGGTTGCGCGCGACAGGCAATTCACTCAGATTGTCGATGAGCAGATCAGCAGAGGAAATTGCCGGTTCAGCTTTACCCCGTCTGAAACAGGTGTTTACTATTGGCGTACCGCATCGCTTGACAATTCGTCCTCTGATGTAGAAGAGGCCCGTGGGCGTTTCAGCCTGGTCAGTATGTTTGAGGTATCCAAGGCGCTGGATGTGCCCCTGTCTGGAGAAGCGCGATCTGGTGATGGCAAGGGTATTGTGCTGTACTGGGACAATGTCGCACCAGACGCAACATATCGGGTACAGGTCTCGGACCAGATAGATTTTTCCAATCTGATTTTCTCTGAAGAAACGCAGGCTACGCAAATACCTTTGGGCATTACTTACAGTTGTAAGGCTTTGTATGTGCGTTTGCAAAGTATTGCGCCTAACGGTGTCGAGTCCGACTTTTCTCAACCCCGGGTTTTGCAGGCCGCACAGACCTGGTGTACCGGGGATGGTGTCATGATTGTTGACGGACAGGGTGAACCCATCGGAATCGGTGCAAATTAACGGCCTGGCAAACAAATCTTTTGAGTTGGCTAACGTGATGATACGGCAGTTTACTGCCGTATCGTTATTGGTAAAAGCGGCACTTCATTTTTCATGAATGCCATTGGCGATAGCGCCCTGCTTGTTCGGTGCAGGCGGGCTTGTCCAGGCTGAATCACATGCGTGTGAGTGGCGAGTGAGGCAGATTGCCGGCTACGCGCTGTGCTGAGCATTGTTGCCAGTGTGTTTGGCTTAGCATATACGCAGCGGTTACACATATTTAAAATCATTTACGGCGCTGTCTATTTGGCAAGGTGCACAGATGCCCTCAAATAACCAGGGGCTTTACATTGCATGCCAA
Source organism: Saezia sanguinis (assembly GCF_963921665.1). Classification (NCBI taxonomy): domain Bacteria; kingdom Pseudomonadati; phylum Pseudomonadota; class Betaproteobacteria; order Burkholderiales; family Saeziaceae; genus Saezia; species Saezia sanguinis. The sequence continues at coordinate 32,223 of NZ_CAWUGC010000005.1, read as the reverse complement.
TTATGTGCATAATTGTGCCCATGCTACGTGTAAAACACTTGCCTTCTTTTGACCTTTTCTCTTCTTGGCGTTGGCGTTAAGCCTGCGTCATGTCTTCCTGTTGCCGTTTCCGGCACATCTTTTATCTTTCCGTTGTTTGAATTTGGGCTAAGCCTGTAATCTGCGTTTATGGCAGATATTGATCAGGTCCGTTGCGGTTAATCCGCTATGTGCCCCATACAAAAGAGGCATTCTATGTTGTTGATGATCGATAACTATGATTCGTTTACCTATAACCTGGTGCAGTATTTTGGCGAGCTGGGCCAGAATGTGGAAGTGTATCGTAACGATGAGGTGACACTGCAGGAGATTGCAGCCAGAAAGCCGGATTATCTGGTGGTGTCTCCAGGGCCCTGCTCCCCGGCAGAGGCGGGAATTTCTGTCGCTGCCATCCGGCATTTCATGGGGCAACTGCCTATTTTGGGTGTGTGCCTAGGGCATCAGAGCATTGGTGCTGCGTTGGGCGGCAATATCATCCAGGCCCAAAAGCAGATGCATGGCAAGACAGACGTGATTACAACGGATGAGCAAGGTGTGTTTGCCCGACTGCCCAAACAGTTCACTGTGACACGTTATCACTCGTTAGTGATTGAGCGTGCCACGCTGCCTGAAGAACTGGCGGTAACAGCTACATCAGAGGATGGTGAAATCATGGGCGTGCGACACCGGTCATTGCCGGCAGACGCGCCGCTGGAAGGGGTGCAATTTCATCCCGAATCTGTTTTGACAGAACATGGTCACGCCATGCTGAAAAATTTTCTGCAAATTCGCAATACATATTCAATTCAAGGAGCTTAAAAATGACGATTACAGCACAGGAAGCGCTGCAGCGAACCATTGAACATCGGGAAATATTTCATGATGAAATGCTGATACTGATGCGCCAGATCATGCAAGGAGAAATGTCTCCGGTCATGATGGCCGCGCTGATTACCGGGCTGCGGGTCAAAAAAGAATCTGTTGGCGAAATCACCGCAGCGGCCGAGGTCATGCGTGAATTTGCTTTGAAGGTTAAAGTCGAAAACCGTCAGCATCTGGTCGATATCGTGGGTACGGGCGGAGACGGTGCCCAGACTTTCAATATATCCACCTGCTCCATGTTCATTGCGGCGGCGGCAGGCGCCAGAATATGCAAACATGGCGGGCGTGGTGTTTCCAGCAAATCCGGCAGCGCGGATGTCATCGAAACACTGGGCGCGCGGCTCGACCTGAAGCCACAGGCCATTGCGCAGTGCATTGAGCAGGTGGGTATCGGCTTCATGTATGCCCCCAATCATCATCCGGCTATGAAAAATGTGGCGGCAGTGCGCAAGGAAATGGGCGTGCGTACCATGTTCAATATTTTGGGGCCACTGACCAATCCGGCCGATGCGCCCAATATTGTGCTGGGTGTGTTTCACCCGGATTTGGTGGGGATTCTGTCGCGGGTATTGCAGCGCCTGGGCTCTGAGCATGCCATGGTGGTGTACGGCATGGATGGCATGGATGAGGTCTCTTTGGGCGCTTCAACGATGGTGGGTGAGCTGAAAGATGGTGTGGTACGTGAGTACAACATTCACCCGGAGGATTTTGGTTTGCCGATGGCAAGCAACCGCTCATTGAAAGTGGCCACAGCACAGGAGTCACGCGAAATGCTCACGGCCATTTTGGCCAACGAGCGTGTGGAAGAACTGACGGTATCTCGCAATATCGTGATTTTTAATGCCGGTGTTGCTTTGTACACCGCCAATGTGGTCAGTGATATTGCACAGGGAATTGTGCTGGCGCGCCAGACGCTGGAGAGCGGTAAAGCGTATGAGCAAATGCAGCGGTTTGTTAAAACAACACAGGCTTTAGCGGCATAATGGTGTTTTCACAGGAGTGGTTGCATGGATGATATTTTGCGCAAAATCATGGCACACAAGCACGAAGAAGTTGCTTTGGCCAAAGCGGCTTGCTCATTGCAGCAGATGCGTGATACCGCGCAACAGGCCGGGAAACCGAGAGACTTTGTTGCCGCATTGCGTCAGCGCATTGAAAACAAACAACCGGCAGTGATTGCCGAAGTAAAAAAGGCAAGCCCCAGCAAAGGCGTGATCCGCCCTGATTTTGATCCGGCGGCCATTGCAGCCAGCTATGCACAACATGGCGCGGCGTGTCTGAGTGTGCTGACCGATCAGGAGTTTTTTCAGGGTTCACCGGAGTATTTGAAACAGGCCCGTGCAGCATGCGACTTGCCTGTGCTGCGCAAAGACTTTCTTTTTGATGTGTATCAGGTGTATCAGGCGCGCGCGATGCAAGCCGATGCGATTTTGCTGATTGTTGCCAGTTTGGATGATGAACAGCTCCAGGTTTTGGAGAACTGTGCCATGGAGCTGGGAATGGCTGTTTTGGTGGAGGTGCATGATGCACAGGAATTGCAGCGTGCATTGAAGCTTAAAACGCCGCTCATTGGCATCAATAACCGCGACTTGCGCAGCTTCAACGTTTCTCTTGAAACCACATTGAACCTGTTGCCTCAGGTTCCGGATAACCGCCTGGTGATTACCGAGTCTGGCATACTGAATGCTTCGGATATGTGCCGTATGATGGCTACTGGCGGGGTTTATGGCTTTTTGATTGGTGAAGCATTCATGCGTGAGCCTGATCCGGGGGTAGCGTTGGCAGCGTATCTGCGTGAATATCAAACCAACGTGTTGGACAGGAATGCATAAAGTGCAAACGGGCATATGGGCAGTTCTGTGCGCATATGGCGTCAATGAATAATCGTTTGAATGAAATGGGTAAACGCAGTGATGCTACCGAATAACACCTTGGGGCGACCTTTGCGCGATGTTTTTGACGAAGTTGTCGGAGACTGGCGGGAGGTGACGGAGAATTTTTTGCAGTCCTCTCAAGGGGGAAAACTGGTGCAGTTTGTGGATGCACACGTTGAAGCTGGAGAAATTGTCTACCCGTCAAATCCGCTGCGCGCTTTGGCCTTAACGCCACTGGAGCAGGTGCGGGTGGTGATTTTGGGGCAGGATCCGTATCATGGCCCTGGTCAGGCTGAAGGCCTGGCGTTCTCAGTGCCTGAGGGAGTTAAACTCCCGCCCTCTTTGCGCAATATTTTTAAAGAATTGCAGCGGGATCTGCATATTGCACCACCTCAAAGCGGATCGCTGGTACATTGGGCCAAGCAGGGTGTGCTGTTGCTGAACACCACGCTCACAGTGAAAAATGGCGAGGCCGCAAGCCATGCCAAAAAAGGCTGGGAGGTGTTAACCGATGCACTGATTGCAGCAGTGGCTAGGCAACAGCGGCCCGTGGCATTCATGTTGTGGGGCGCTCATGCACAGGCCAAACGGCCACTGATTGAAGAGGCGGCAAAAATACCAGGCACACAACACATTGTGTTGCAGGCCAACCACCCTTCTCCGCTGTCTGCAACCAAACCGCCAGTACCTTTTATCGGATGCGGCCATTTCAGTGCAGCCAATGCTTTTTTAGCGCAACACCAGTGCAGCGAAATTGCATGGTAATGGCGCTATAGGTATTTCAGGCAAATGCTGTCCCCTGGAGGTTGGAGTTCCAGGGGCCATGAAACAGTTTACAGACAAACCTGCGTTGTTTAGCGTGAGGATGTCTTGCGGATTTCCTGTTCGTCCATCCACTCAATGGTACCCAGTTCGGTATCAATGAGCTTGAGTGTGAATTTGTAATAAACATCTTCAATATCGCGTTCAAACCAGCCGCGCCCACGATCAACCTTGTTGATGCTCGTCAGCTCGCCTTCAAGCATATAGCGGGCTCCAATCATGCGGCCAATAGGAGCGCTTTTGTTCGGGTCGTAATAGCCGCTTTCATTCTGGCGGGTCAATTCGTCAACCGCTGCCTGCATCTCTTGGGTGGAGCGCACAAACCTGACCTGACCTGACTGAATCAGTTGCGCCTGAATGCTGTTCATGATGCTGCCCATGTCAATGTACTCGCTGGTTTTGTTGCGCAGCGTTGAAACCGTGATGGTGGGACGGTCATGCATGATGCCCGATGTCAGCAGACTGGAAACCATTTTTTCCGAAATCATCTGCAGATCGGTTGAACCAAAGTTGATGGTAACCACTTCAACCGCTTTGGGGTCGCCATAGCCCACATGGCCGCGCCCGACCACCGGTGAATTATTGCTGCCGCAGGCCGTGATCATGGTGGCCGTTGCAACGGCAAGCGCCAGAGTAAAAGAGGGTCTCAACATGAAGTTACTCCTTGAATTCAAATGATTATTCCACATTCAGTTCCAGCCGGTAATCCGATGCATTGGGTGATGGCGCCGAGTCTTTGACAAAGATGCTTTGGTTGCCATAGATCAGCACGGGTTTCCACAATGCATTGCTGCCAATCACGGTGCCTTCACCATCCAGCCAGCGGAAACGATAATATGCACGCGCATTGGCGCTGTTGGTATTTTTCAGTTCTGCCTGTACCGTAAGAATATCGCCCTGGCGTGAAGCCTGCAGGCTGACTACACGCACGCCTTTATCACCGTGTGTCTGGGGGTAGGCCAGCTTGGGTGTGATCTCATCTTTGGCGCAGCCAACGGCTGTCAATGCTGCAGCGGCAACACAGGCCAGAAGAATTAAGAACCGTTTCATTATCATCTCCTTAGGTTGAGTGTATGACTGTTTCATGATGGTCATGGCGTTGCATTAGAGGATGGCAGGAGTCCATATGTTGCAACCTTGCCAACCAGAACCTGCCGGCGGTTGATCCGAATGGGAACCACAGCATACCGTCCCTGAATATCAATTGTTTGCCCTGTGTGGGTTCCGTTAACAATCAGCGGATATTGTCCGGGGGCCAGATAACCGCGCCCGATAGCAACTGCCCCCGGCAATGTGCGCCAGATGCGGTCATCTGCTTTTTCTGTGGCCACAGAGAAAACGGCGCTGAACAGGCCAAGCAGTTCCCCCCCGTATTCATGCGCATAGTACTGTAATGCACCTTTTGATGCTGCTCGTGTCATGCCCCGGAAAAGAAGACCGGGCATTTCATCGTACAACGCGCGGCGGGCCATGGCGTTGAGGTCAACGACAGGTGAGGTCATGAACAGATGACGGCCCAGGCGCACCGTGCCTGCTTCAGGAACTGCGGCTGGGCGCACAGTTGGAAAGGCGATCGGTACCAAAATGGTGTGGATATAGCCGTCGCTGTCTTCTATCGGCACGGGAATCGTTACTTCAACAGGGACGCGCACCGGCGCATCGCCGGACTCAACGATAAACAGCACATCGGTTTCCTGTGCCTGAGTGCTGTGTGCCAGCTTCAGCCGTGCTTCCAGTCCGCGTAATCCTTCTTCCAGCACAGGGCTGTCTGGCCTGAGTTCTATGGCTTTGCGATACCCAGGGGCGGCAAGGCTGGGCTCATTCAAGGCTTCATAGACAAAGCCTGCCAGATAGTGGCTGAACGCGTTCTGGTAGCTGTTATGCAGCGCCAGCACTTCAGGGGCATGGACGTAATCAACCGGGTAGCCACCCAGCTCTTCATCGGTGAGATTCCAGCCGTTTTTTTGCGCTTCATGCCGTACAGCGGCCAGTTCGGCTGCGCGGAAATTGGCAATCACCTCTTCGCGCTCGTGCATGCGCTTAATGTCAACCCGCACAGACTCCCAGTCGTCCATAGCCAGATGGTTTAATGCAATGCGGGTAAGCAGCCAGGTTTTTTCATAGTCCTGCCCTTCATAAGGCTTAAAGCGTTCGCTGACGGTGGATGCACCTAGGTAGGCCCACAGCTTGCGTGGGCTCCACATCGCGGTTTGCTCCCATGCTCTGATCTGCTCGTCGGCCTCCATCCAGATCTGGGTGCTGGCTTCGTATTGCTGGCTTTCCCTGAGCAGCTCCCCTAATTCCAATTCATAAAGCAGCTCGTTCTGTTCTGCGCTGGAAAGGGCCGATTGCAAATATTTAAGGGCCGCATGTGTGTTGTAATTGTTTCGGGCTGAAATCACGGGAGACATCAACTCGTTGTGGCTGCGAAGTTGGGTGCAACCGCAAAGCAATGCCATTGCCAGCAGCAAAAACGCCAATTTACAAAAATATGACTGTTTGGCGGTAAGCGGTTTTACAAGAAAAGAGGTTCTTGTCAGTTGCTGCATGTAAACACAAATATAAGGTGATAACGCCGAGGAAGTATGAATTTGTTTCAACAGCAGTTTACAAAAGAAATGTAAACGAACAATGGTGCAATGTTAAGTTATGTAAATAAGATGCGGCAGTCATTGTGCCACGATGGGATGCATCGGAATGGGTTGGGATGCGTTTTTTACGCCGCTGTAAATCCTTTGCAGTGTCTGAAATGGACTGGTCTTTGTTGCTTTGACCAGTACATAAACGGGAGGGTGATGCTTTATAAAGGATGTATGCAGGCGTGCCCGAAATCATCCAGTGCATACGCACGCGCGATGGGGCAAATTTGTCTGGTCCAAAACATGACCCTTTAAGGCGGCATGCTACTCTACATTGATTTCCAGGCGGAAATCTGCCGCATTGGCTGAGGGCGCGGCTTCTCTAACGGTTTGGGACTGATTGCCCGTCAACAAAATGGGTTTCCATGAACTGCCTCCACCAAGCTGGGCGCCCTGGCTGTCCAGCCAGCGGAACCGGTAATATACATGGCGGTGGTTGCCGGTTGTATTGCTCAATTGCGCCTGGACATTCAATCTATTATTGGTAGAAACGCTTTGCAAACCTGAAACGGTTACCCCGTTGGAATTGTTATTCTGAAAACTGACTCTGGATGCCGTGTCATTTCCCGCCGTTGTTTGTGCCTGGATGGTCAATGTAGCCAGGCTGAGCGCCAAAACAGCAAGAATCCGGGTAAAAAGTCGGTTATTCATTGTGGGGCCTTCTTGAATATCAGTCGTTCATTATAGGTTGATCTTAACATTGTAGTTGTAGGCGCAGCGCCTGTGGCGCTAGGTAAAGGGGTACAGGTGAGACGCTGATAAGTGTGAAGCAGGCGTTTTGGGCTTTTTCTGGACGAAAAAGAGCTTCACTTGCGTTTTCAGAATGCTTATGATAAAGTTACGAGTTCTATTTTGGAGGGGTGGCCGAGTGGTTAATGGCAGCAGACTGTAAATCTGCCGGGAAACCTACGCTGGTTCGAATCCAGCCCCCTCCACCAGTATTTTGAGTTGAGTTTTGATGGTGTTAATGCCAGCTGGGCAAGTTCAGCCAGTGTAAAAGATGCAGGCGGGTGTAGCTCAATGGTAGAGCCGAAGCCTTCCAAGCTTAAGACGAGGGTTCGATTCCCTTCACCCGCTCCAGTATCTTTTGTACTGAGCAACGCTGATGTTCACTGAGCGTCAAAAATACGTTTAAAAACAAAGAGTTTTTTAAATTCTTTGTGTACTGGATAGTATAGCCATATACCGGCAGCCACCTCAAAGTGGTACATAAAAATGCTAAATTGGTACATTCGCATTTTTGACTGACAACTGCTTTTGCATTCCCATAATAGAAATCTCCTGACATTTTGTTAATCAAGGAGAAATGATTATGGCACTGACCGATACCGCTGTCAGAAACAGTAAACCCCAAAACAAGCCCTACACCCTCAAAGACATACAAGGACTCTCCTTGTATGTACCCCCTGCGGGAAACAAATCCTGGCATTTCCGCTATACAGCCCAAGGCAAGCGTCACCGTGTCTCACTGGGACAATATCCAAGTGTCTCTTTACGAGAAGCCAGAGAGCGCTGTGAAGATGCTCGTTTTCTGATCAAGAACGGTATGCCCTACCTTAAAAAGAAAGAGCAACAGCAAACTGCCAGTATTACAGAAGAGCCCTCTGGCACGCCAACGATCCAAAGTACATGCAATATACCACAGGTAGAAACCTTTGCCGAGTTCTGCGAACGCTGGAAAGCCTTCAAATTCAGAAAACTCGGACTCAACAAACAATACCGCAGGCAAAGCACCCACTCGCAAATTGAGCGTTATCTGCAAAAAGACATCCTGCCCATATTAGGTAAACTTCCGATGAATACCATCAGCAAGCGGGATGTATTAAAAGTCCAGCGCAACATAGAAATGCGTGGGTCACTATCCATTGCCCAGAAATGCCGTAACTGGCTCAATGAAATCTTCCGCCACGCCATGGCCGAGGATATCATCGAGAGCAACCCGGCGGCAGATATGGACATACTGGCACTGCCCCAAAAGCCCACGCTGCATAATCCTTACCTCTCCATGGATGAGTTACCCGAGTTTCTGGCAAGACTTCATCACTACCGGGGAGAAGAACAGACCAAACTGGGTATTTACCTGCTGCTGCTCACAGGGGTGAGAACCGGAGAATTGCGATACGCCAAACCAGAACAGTTTGATCTGGACAAACAACTCTGGAATATCCCCCCGGAAAACGTCAAGCAGCTTAAAAAGATGGTACGTTCGACTGCCAAAGAAATGCCGCCTTATATTGTTCCGCTGTCAACACAGGCGGTACAAATCATCAGGCAGCTTTTGGCGAACCGCCACCCCAGGCAGCCTTATTTACTGCGTCACGCCTACCGACCTGCAAAGGTCATCAGCGAAAACACCTTGAATTTTGCCATCCAGAAGCGACTGGGTTACACAGGCCGCTTGACCGGACACGGTATACGTGCAACGCTTTCAACAGCGTTAAACGAGCTGGATTACCCCAAACAGTGGATAGAGGCTCAACTGTCCCACTCAGATAAAGATCATATCAGCGCGACCTACAACCACGCACGGTATGTGGAGCAAAGAAGGCAGATGATGCAGGAGTGGGCTGACAGGCTGGATCAGTGGCGGGGTAATCCCTCTGCAAAAGCATAGAAGTCAGAAGTAGAATTTTCTCATAGAGGAGTTCTACAGTATGAATACCTCGATGATGGCCCAACGAGCTGTGCAAGGCCGAGGCGTATCGATTAGGCTGGCCTGCGCAGCCTTCAAGGCCAGCCGGAACTGTTACCACTATGTCGCTAAAATGAGGAGATTGCCAATTGGCTGCTGTGTTGACCGACAACCTCCGCACCTGGAGGTTCGGGTTGTGCTTCCTGTACTTGCGCAACGTCAGGGGCTACGGCTGGAATCACAAGCGTGTATATATCCAGCCGAGCAAGCGCAACAAAACGCCCATGTCCAACGGTTCAACAGGACGGTGCGCTATGAAATGGCTAGGGTTTAATGACAATATACTGAGACATATTGCAAATTTTGAAAATCAATTTAATTTATTTGATAAGTCAAACTATATATTATTGATCTGCAAAGCAGTTAAAAAACTCATACTTACTTGACATAAGACCCGATGGGAGAATTAATCGCCATTAATCACACTTCGATAATTTTTAGCCATTCTTTCCGCATAAAAGGCTCTTCTGTTCGCCAACGTAAATTTATTTGCAATAATCTGATGCCATAAATCCGTTTGATCTTCTAACTCTCTTGTATATTTTGGGTCTTTAAATTTTTTAAGTCCTTTTTTACTTGTTTCATGCATATTTTCTTTCTCTTGATCTTCAAGGACAGAAAGAAATATTGCCATCGGTTCAGCTTGGTTAAATCTTCGACTTACTAAAAAATCTGTTGTCTCGTGAACCAATGATCTGATAAAAAAGCCTTCTTCTATCGAGTTTTTTTGAATAAATTCAATAACAAATTTTTTAAGATTTTTTATTACACTTTCAACATCTTCATCAAATTTGTAACGATACCCTATGTTATAACCCACAATAAAGAGAACAGACTCAATTTCTGGATATTCAAAATTTTTTGTCTTTTCGCAAAGCTCAGAAAGAGATTCAAAATATAAATCAATCATTTTCTATTTATCCTTTTCAATTTTGTTAAAAATATCCATGCTAAATGGAAATAGCAACCAACGAAGCAAAACTATGCAACATGATAGATAAGACTATTCCGTTTTTCCATCGCCCCCAACAAAATACTAAGGAAACGAGAAAAAGGCTTACTAGTGTCATAAAATCATACTGTGTATGATGTATATAAGAAAAAAATAACGATACAAGCAAAGAACCAATAATCCAGCCCCACTTTTTACCCAAAGTCGATATGAAGGCTTCAAGCATAAAACCACGAAGTACCAATTCTTCTCCAATAGGAGCGAAAAATATTATGGTCAAAAGTCTCAACAAATTTGTCCACTTATCATATGCAAAAAATAACTGAGTATATGACTGTTTTGGCGTTACTAAACTGAAAAAAATGTAAATTGCAACAATTAACAAAAATAAAAGGATGCTATCTTTTTTAAAAGATTTTTTGATACTACCAATAGGTATAACACCCAAAAATTGGTTATAAATAAATAAAAATATCAATGCAGTAATTGCTGACACCGCATGAGTAACGACAATCAATAAACCTGCATTTACACCATTCCTTAAAAAAAATAGAGCTACGGTTAACGCTTGATCATATAGACAGAACCAAAAAACAAATACTACAACAAGGCAGAATATTATTTTCAGCCACTTTGCTAATAGAGCATTTTTTAATTTTCTCTCTAAAATCATTTGCTTATCTTTTTATAAAATCTTAAGCGTTACCGTTTTGTTGTAGTTAAAAATCAAACACTGCCTTTAAAAACAATCGAACTAAAACCATCTTTCACATTAATATTAAAGACAGAAGCATTTTCGATAAGAAAACCTTTGTTAAACTTAAAATACCGTAACATGCCTTCGCTATTATCGGTGCCCGGCATAAATCTAGCAACATCCAAGTAAATAGAGAGGACCACATCCCGTGCCCTACGTGTCAAATATTATGTAAAAGTATGCCAAGCCGTCAATAAAATCAGCATCCATCTGCCATTAACCTGTACATGAATATACACTCACGACAATCCTGAGTATTGGGCAGGAGCTGAAGCTAATCAAGAGACAATTGAAAAACCGTTGAATCATTACAACAAGCCATTCGGCAACGTGTAATTGAATGGGAAAAAATTTCTACTGAATAAGTTCCCGTACCCTCATAACAAACGCCGGCACATGCTGGCGTTTGTTCATGTCTGGCCTCAGCCTACTCCACCAACTCGATGACCTTCATCTCATCGGCGATGCGTTGCGCCATCGCTTGGTATCCCTGCGCTGTTAAATGCACATTATCGGCCCGCATATTCGGCTGCACCATCACATCAGCCAGTACGCCGCTGATCACATGTGCGCTATTACAGCTTAACGTATAGCAGGTTATCTGCGGTCTGGGTACCCCGAGCACAAACTACTGGAATTTAGTGCTGAAGATGTAAGATTGGTCCGAGACTTGGCCATTAGCTGTCTGGGTAAGGCTTGCAGACAAGCATTCTCTATTTTTGACAACTACTCAATCCAATTACATTATTCCGGGGTACAAAATAGGTATTTCCTAAAATCCCCTTCTGCGCATCTTGATTAAGTTGCACCTGATAAAACTCATCGGCAGGAAACATGATTCTCACTGGTTGACTTCTTGTACTATCCGTTCCTTTTAATGCTGCTATATTTGATACTACATCGGGATTCCAAAGAAGCTGGACACAGGCACGTCCTCCTGAAGCCATATTTTGAAACAAATGGGCCATAAAAAAATTGCTGGTTGAAGGGACATAATTAATGAGTACGACGAGAATGGTTGCGACAATGATTGATAGCTTTATGGGATTTTTTTTAGATGTAAAAATTTCTAAAAAGATAACAGAAACAGCACATTGGATAAGCCCTAAAACAGCAGCGCCCAAAGTTACTACGCCAATTGCCTTGACAATCTTCACTGCCTCGTTTCCCTCTTGAGAGGAAAAGTAAAAAAACACATATTGCACAATATACATAGTGATGAGCAACTGAATATAAATACAGGCAAGAAGCCACCACTTGAAGTCTATAGATGTGTCAAGTAACAGATTTTTGAATTTAAAATTCTTCTTCACTGGAACAATTGCCAGCTTGAAGAGAATGATGGGGGCTACGACAAAAGTCCCTGCAATAACAACCCATACCCCGATGTCGGATCCCACTTTATTAGCCGGAAAAAAAACAGCAGCGCCTAACGCAACAATAAATAAGAACTCTATAAAAAGCGTATTGCTAAACCATGCAATCATCAATTTTCTAACATTTTCCTTTTTAGCTTCCATCATCAAAGAAGGCTCTTCTTTTTTCAATGGCATAAATAAAAAGGTCACAGGCCCCATAATTAATATCGCAAAGATTATTTCAATCGCAACATTAAGTACAAAGATCATTGGCAATGAAGAAATGATGGACAAAAAGGAGAAGTTTAGAGAGAACTGAGATAGTGTGGCATACCAATATATTTGAATAAGAGACAGAACAATTCCAATGGCAAGAAAAATATGCTTGTTTTCTTTGACCCACAAAATTGCCTCTTGGCATTCTTTCAGCCAGTCTTTTGATGGCAAATCAAGGTTTTGAGGCCTTTCGGTTTGTTCATTGTTCATTGTTTCCCCTTTTTAAGTTAAATATTGTGCAAAAATAGGCCAGGCAAGCATGGGATTATCAAGGGCAGTAATGCTCAATAACGCAGTCCATACGTCGTTTCATTACTGCGATATTTTTGAAACAGGTAATGATTCCTATCGCTTTAAACACAGGTCTAAAAGTGGTGCACTTTTAGACAATAATCGTGGCGCACTATTCAACAATATTTAACACCAGATACAATACTATCATTCAATAAAAAGTAGTATTTGCACAATGTATTAACAAATTAATGGGAATGTAACCGTATCTGGTCATTTTATAGCGATTCTCACCTATATTTCTCTGGCTATAGATGATTCATTTAAGAAAGCCTATTGTCCAGTTACACGGGGTCACTTCTTCTTGAAGCATATGGGACAATAAATGAGCATAGCAGAAATGTTTTCGGAGTTCATTAACAATCTGGCGATAAGCAACACGGAGACTATCAGCACGCGCTATGGTGAGTTGACTGCTGCGCTCAACAAGCAATTCCGCGATACGGAATCAAAAACGGCCAATACGCTTCAGGTTGGCTCATTTGGTAGAAAAACAGGCATCAACGGCATCTCAGACTTGGACATGCTCTACATCATGCCCAAGACCAAATGGGATGATTATGACAAGGACGGTGGGCAGCTTAAAATCCTGCAAGACACAAAAGAGGCAATTCTCAACCGCTATCCATCGACCAAAGTTCGAGTTGATCGCCTTGTGGTAACGGTGACCTACACGAACTTTCATGTTGAAGTGCAGCCTGTTTTTGAGCAGGATGACAAGAGCTACAAGTATCCTGACACGAAAAATGGCGGAAGCTGGAAAGTTACTAAGCCAAGAGAAGAAATGGATGCGATTGCTAATCTGGATGCAGCCAAGAATTCAAATCTACGTCGCTTGTGCAAGATGGTGCGCGCCTGGAAGAACAAACATGGTATTAATATTGGTGGCTTGTTGATCGACACATTGGCTTATAATTTTCTTAACTCAACCTCGGATTATGATGAAAGGAGCTACCTTTACTATGATTGGCTAAGCCGTGATTTTTTCAAGTATCTCTCTGAGCTTCCAGAGCAAAGCGAGTATGCCGCACCGGGTAGTCGGCAGCGTGTAAAAGTCAAAAAGAAATTCCAACGACGGGCCAAGAAGGCTTACGAACTCTGTCTGAACGCCATAGAGGCTGAGGGGAAAGACAACGACAACGAGAAATGGAAGGCAGTATATGGCCGCCCATTTCCCGCTGTACAGGAAAAATTGGCCGAAGCCAGCGCTTCACAAACCTGGAGAAATACTGAGGAATATATTGAGGATAAATTTCAGGTCGATATCCGTTATCAGCTCAAGATTGATTGCGAAGTAATGCAGCGCGGATTTCGCAAATTCCTTCTCCGACATATGTTAGGACAAAAGATTCCGCTGAGATCGGATAAGAAGCTGAAATTTTGGGTTTCTGAATTGCCACAGATTAACGGCCCCTTTCAAATATACTGGAAAGTTCTAAATAGGGGCGAAGAAGCGCGCCGTCGTGATTGTATTCGTGGGCAAATTGCACTCGACGGCGGCTGGCGAACAAAAGAGGAAAGCAGCAACTTCCGAGGGGATCATATCGTTGAGTGTTATCTCGTCGAAAATGAGATCGTGGTTGCTAAAGACAGGATTCATGTTCCTATCATAGCGGATGGAAGTGACTATGACTGACAACGATAAGATTCTCGAAGGACAACTACGCGAATGCTTTGGTCGAGTCGTTTACTCTCATAAAACGCACGAAAAATGTGCGGACATACTGCTTAAGCATCACAAGTGTATAAAGTTCTGGCAGATCATTCTGTCTGCCCTATTAACCGGTGGGTTGGTGGCTACTTTTTTTGATTTTAGCTCTCTAGCGGAATACAAAAAATGTGGAACATTCGTTGCGGCCGTACTTTCCACTGTGCTGCTCGCTCTTAATTCCTATACAAAAGACTATGATCTTGGGGAAATTGCGCAGAAACATAGGCAAGCGGGGGCGGAGCTATGGATTATTCGCGAGAAGTATCTTTCTCTTTTGACAGATCTCCGTTTAAATGTGGAATCTCTCGATAAAATTCGCACACAAAGAAATCAACTCGCTGAAGACTTGTATGCTGTTTACACAGGAGCGCCTAGTACAAATTACAAGTCTTATGTCGAAGCTCAAAAGGCTCTTAAAGAGCTTGAGGATATGACTTTTTCTGATGATGAGATAGATGCTTTTCTTCCCAAAGAGCTGAAAAGAAAGTTAACCAATAATTGATATTGCTGAGTATCAAGCCGAGCAAACGGTTGATCAGGTAGGCACCCGAGCCACTGACGGTTCCTGCTGGCACCAATCAGGTGTGGTCAATGGACTTCATGAATGACCAACTCGCTGACAGACGAAGCATTCGTGTGCTGAACGTGATTGATGACTTCAACCGTGAAGCCCTGGGCATCGAGATCGACTTCTCGCTGCCATCTGTTCGCATAATTCGCGCTCCCGCTGTTGCTGGAGCAGGATTTCCTGTGCCAGGTTATTGGGACGCGGCATCGGCTACGCATGAGAAGGCGTCACTACGCCTGCACTGATCATCTGCCACTAATCTGCGCATTAATATACACAAAAAAGGCGCTCCAAGAAGAGCGCCAAAAAGTGTATAGAGGCCAGAGAGAAACTATCCCGGCAAGGGAATTTCAAGCCAGTCTTCCATCGCCTGCCAGATCATCGCCATGGGAAGTTTGTGTCTTTGGGCAAGTTTCATACAGGCTCTTGCCATATCCCTTGGATTACAGGTATCAAGCTGATCCTGTGCAATGAGCGCTTTCCACTCGCGCCACAGCACATGATTTTGCTCTTCACTGATCTCAGGCCAGCGCCCCTGCTTTTTCGGAACCAGCAGCAGACGCTTTCTGAATGCGATTTCCTGATTGTTTAGGCCAAAAACCTGCGCCATCATTTTACCGCTGGCACCCAGCGTCAGCATCTGGTCGATCTCCAGGTTCTCCTTTTCGATTTCATCTGCCCGCTTCAGCAGCCCATCGACCAAATCCGTATATACAATGACCTTGACCCAGCGTACAGGCGCATATCGTAATTTACGGACATTTTCGGGGTTTTTCAGCAGCCTCAGATGTTCTTCTGTAAATCCCATTTCAAACGCACGTTGCCACTTCCCGTTTTGCATATCATGAAGCACTATGCCAAGAACACACTCATTTATCAAATCAGGGATCATGGCTGCTCCTTTCCAAGAGGGGATTGCAGCCGCGCCTCAATCCACTGATCAATATCATGTGAACTCCAACCTACGGCTCTAATTCCAATACGTCCATTTTGGGGGAATTTGCCACCCTTCATTAGCCGGTAGATATAACTGCGTTTAAAACCGACTCTCTTCTCCACCTCCTCGATGCGAAGAATACAAACAGGAGAAGACATCTGCACACCATTTTCTGAACCAGCATCACTGGCATCAAACAGGCTGAACTGAATGGGTTCTTTTCTGAATTTATGCATATTCCCCTCCATTCCGGCAATACACCTGCTTTATATAATCACCCCGTCCATCCCCATGCCCCAGGCTCATAGACGTCAAGGCCAATGCCTCCTTCCTGCTGTGTCCCTGTTCCTGGAAGTACCGCAAGGCATCCTGTGCAAATGCATACCTCAAACTATGCGGAGATATTTCCCCTTTCAGTCCCAATGCGCTGCATTGTGTACGCCAATAGCTCATGGCCTCTTTCAGGTTGGGCTTATCAATCAGCTTGCCGTTCTGTCTTGAGGAAGTGATTAAGGCTGTTGTTACGGCACCAACTACCCGTTCCCTGTTAATGACCTGGGTATATCTGGGTCGACCTCCTTTCGTGCCATAGGTTACTTTAAGCTCAGTTGCCCCGGCATGAAGTGCCTTGTACCAAAGGGGTAAAGACTGGCAACTCTGTACCGCTTCTTCTCCCCTTAGTCCTAATACTCTGGCAAGTTCAAGCGCTGCGGCAAGCCCCGGATTCTTTTGCAGTGCCTTTTGGTGGATGGCCTGATACTGGGTATCAGAGATGGCCACCTTGGTTCCTGCACGGCTGGCTCCATTGAGTTTTAAAGCCTTGTTGCTGATTCGGGGTGAATCTGCCAGTTTATAGCGTCCTGAAGCTCGAAGCGTCTGCCGGATGGCAGAGGCTTCGTTTTGCAAAGAGCGCAGTTTCATCCCCTGAGCAACTCTTGTCTCGAAATAGCGAACGATATGCTTTTCTCGTATTTGCTCAATGCGGGCAATTTGAATATTGTTCTGTTTAAGGAACCGATCAAATTTCCCGATATGGTTTTGCCGCTGGGTTCGTGTCTTGCCACTGCCATGGGCAAGGTGAGCCGCATTTTTTAACTGCGCTCTGAGGGTTTTCTTAGACTTTTTGATATTCATGGAATATCCTCCAAAAATTAAATCATTTGCATTCGGTTTGTTCTTCAGAACAAGCCACTTCCTTTTCTGGCGCGCGCTTTTTTTTGCTGATCTCCTATCAGCCTTGTCGATACCTGTGCCCAGAATGCGAAATGTTTAGGTTTCGGAGGTTTATAAGATGTACGATCTTGTACACCCCCTGCCTGACAAGCTCAGACAGGAATATCCTCACTGGTCGGTGACCAGCCGTTGGTATCGGTCAAGTTTCTCCTTTACAAATGAATCAAACCAAGAGTGCATGGATTTGAATAGGTAAAAATAATGATGCGCCCATTTGTTTTGTGTTAAAAATGGATTCACAGTGGACAGAGTGCCTCTGAAATTGTCAAGCCAGTCTCGCAAAGCGTGATCAGGTCAAGGGTTCAGAGCATTTATGCCCCACGTCAATTTCAAGGTAAGCCTTTAAATTGACGTGGGTAGACGATTGAAGCATGTGGATGCTTTAGATAAATGGCACGCCAGAGCAGGCTTGCTGCTTCATTTCAAAAAGCAGCACGCATATGATTAAGCGCCCAATATGAATGGGTAGGAATGAGGCAGTAAAGACACTGCGGCAAATTTTATGATCTAAGAAATGAATCTGAAGGTCATAAAATCACAATGGCATTACTGAACCTGAAGCAGTTTTTGCCCGTTATGGTTTTTCTGCACCAGAAATATGAAGATTTCTCTTGCACCAAAGTGCAAAAGAATTTTTTATGAAAACAGCCACCAAAAGGATGATGCTGTGAGATGTATAAAACCCGATGAGTTTTATGTTGACGAACACGGCAAAGCCTTGTTCAGTGTTTTAATCACTGGGGCTTAT
Organism: Saezia sanguinis; assembly: GCF_963921665.1. Taxonomy (NCBI): domain Bacteria; kingdom Pseudomonadati; phylum Pseudomonadota; class Betaproteobacteria; order Burkholderiales; family Saeziaceae; genus Saezia; species Saezia sanguinis. The sequence continues at coordinate 14,465 of NZ_CAWUGC010000005.1, read as the reverse complement.
CGCCTGAGAATAACCTGCCAATTTAACTCAAAGGCAAACTGACTGTTATTCTTAATTAAGAATACGACAAAAAGCGCATTCTTCCTAAAAAGCATGAAAGAATGTTTACATCTAACAATATGACAGCAATTCGAGATTGCTCGGTCTAAGTAAATAATCAATGCCCTCCTGTATGGGTAACAGGTGCCTTCAAGACGGACATTTCAGGGAAGGCATGGGTTTGGGTTCATCCAGATGACACTGAATGCAAGACTTCAAGAACCCCGTCTGCCTGTTCATTCAAGGCACTGAAAAGCCCTGAACGGAAGCTCCATGAACATGCTTCCCTGATGTTGCACTCTACGAGCGCCATACATGGTTTCATGATATAGCTCCTTTAAATAAAAAGCAACATGCCAAACCCCTGAAACCATGTAGGGTAGATGTTCTCAGGAGTTACCAGAAATGCTCAGGAGTTGTCAGGAGTACTCAAAAAATAGCTAAAAATATTTTTTGATCTGTGGCTTTTTGTTTACACACTTTTCGTGTGTTTCTTCATTTTTAATATCAATCTGAAATATTTCTGCCAGGCTTTATCGTACTTTATAAGATATGATGTTCTATAAAGTATGATCATCAAAGATGATGAACCTTATCCATTTTTATGCTGGATGGTTTTTGGTGCAGGTATTGACTGGTTCAGCCGTTTGGGATGATAAAAGTGCTGGTACAGAAAAATGTGATTGTGCTGCATTGTGTAAACGTATGATGAACTGTTGCAATCCTTAAGGGTTTATTTCCGGCTTTTCAAGTGCGTTTATATGAATACTGTTATCAGGCATGGCCCTTGATAAGTTCATCTATCGGTTAGAAATAGATAGATATAAAAGGGAAATAAGGGGAAGGGGCAAAAGGCCCCAGGCGCAGTGAAATTTCAGGTGCTTTTGTCGCTTTGAATAAAACTGCCAACTGCTTTCTTGTTCATTTCATAAAAACAATATGGATTAATAAGTGCAATTAAATTATTATTTATGTATAATCGCGTTAATGTTAGCGTGGTTTGATTTCTGCGATTCTGTAATGCTTATTGGATGGATAAGCATACAGAGCAGACATTGCCAAAAGGCAGACCCAAAGGCCAAAAAACACATGATCCTTTATTGTCAAAAGCCTTTGGCCAGACCATCAGAATAAACCGGATTGCGAAAGGAATATCACAGGAATCCTTGGCTCATTTGGCTTCGATTGAGCGAGCCTATATGGGGCGCATAGAACGGGGCGAACATACACCGCTGTTGCCGCAGATCATGAAGATCGCCAGAGCATTGAATATGCGTCCGGGTGAATTGCTGGATGAAACAGAAGATATCCTGAAAAAACAGCAAAACGACAACCGGGGCAGAAGTTAAAGTTGAATGACAGGTTCAGAAGATCGTAAAAACAGAACACTTTTTGAGCGAAGAGCAAGCCAGCGAGGGTTGGGACGCGGATGAAGTTGTACCGCTAAAACATCTTGACAAAGGAAAAAGGTACACCCCATGAAAACAACTATACAATCCGCAGAAATCCTGCTGCCCGTTTGGGAGCACACGCACAATATAACAGCACAGGGTGCATGATGTACGTGCACCTTCATTTTGGAATGATTGATATTGCCTGCTCACTTATATGAATAAGGTCATATAAAAACAACACAATCGTAGCCAATAAAAAGCTGCTCCTTTAAAATCGACCAGGATATTTTCCTATAGAGCAATAACAGCAAAGCCATGATTATATCTGTTAGCAGTTTGCCCTGTTACCCAATTCAATCATTATTCTTCTGGTCATATATTGCTGGCCGGGGAATCAGTCTACTCATATAAATAAAAAAGAAAGTGATTATGAGAATGCATTCGGGCAAACCAACCAACTATTCACAAAAACATGTCTTGCGCCAATTGGGCTGCCTGTTCTTGTCATTCTCTCTTGCCCTTACCCCGGTAAGCGGTGTCTTCGCCCAGGCCGTCCCTGGAGGAGCTCACCAGCCCGGCATGACCCAGGCAGGTAATGGCGTGCCGGTCGTCAACATCAACACCCCCAACGCTGCCGGGATGAGTCACAACACCTACAACCAGTTCAACGTTCAGCAGCAGGGGTTGATCCTCAACAACAGCACACGGAATGCCCAAACCCAACTTGGCGGCTGGATACAGGGCAATCCCAATCTACCTTACGGTGGTGCGCGTGTCATCCTCAATGAAGTCGTGGGCAACAACCCATCCATGTTGCGTGGTTACATTGAAGTCGGAGGAAACCGGGCCGATGTCATCATTGCCAACCCGGCGGGCATCAGTATAGATGGGGCGGGCTTCATCAACGCCAGCGGTGTGACGCTCACGACTGGCACACCCCAATTCAATACTTATGGCTCAATCGAATCCTACCGTGTAGGAGGAGGCAACATCCAGATCGCAGGACAAGGGTTTGATACCAGTGGGGCCGACTATACCCGCATCATTGCCAGAGCCGTTGAAGTGAATTCCGGTATCTGGGCCAACGACCTTACAGTGGCCGCAGGCACAGGCACCTTTGCAACAGATGGCAATCCCATGCAGCTCACTGTAGAAGATGCGGCAGGCCAGCCCCTGTTTGCCATTGATGTGGCGGCTTTGGGTGGGATGTACGCCGGAAAAATAAGGCTCATAGGCACTGAGCATGGTGTAGGTGTAAGAAACGCAGGCCACATAGGAGCCAGCGCAGGGCAGGTTCAGGTCACAGCCGATGGACGGCTTATCAACAGCGGAACCATCAACAGTTCGGGCAACAGTGCAGGCATACAGGTAGCCACCACAGGCGACATCAACAACCTGGGCAACATCTACACCACAGGCCAGGTGAACCTTCAAAGTCAGGGGCATATTACCAACAACAGCACCATCGCTGCACAGGGCAATACCGCGCTTCAGGCGCAAAGCATTACCAACCAGAATAATGCCCTGATTGCCGCGGGAGTCAATACGGATGGCAGCCTCAATAACACAGGCAGCCTTAACCTGGGTGCGGTACAGCTCACCAATGACGGGCAACTCCTTGCAGGCAACAACCTCCAGGCCAATGCTGCTCAAAACATCCACAATACCGGATCATTGCAGGCCCTTGGCGATCTTCAAATACACAGCCAGGGAAATGTAGCCAATACCGGCAGTGTCTATGCGGCAAACAACCTTGAAGTTAATGCCGTGAACCTCATCAACCGCAATCTCCTGGCAGCACAGGGCAACGCAACCATTACCAGCCAGACCTTTACCAATGAAGCCAATGCGCTTACTGCGGCAGGACTGAACGCGGACGGTACACTGAACAATACGGGTAACCTGAACCTGAGCGCGAGTGGACAGATCACCAATAACAGCGACCTTATTGCAGGACAACAACTCAACATCCAGACGCAGACCCTGGACAACCAAAAAGATGCTCAGATCGCAGCGGCAACAACCCAAATTGATGCAACCAACCTCACCAACCGTGGGCTGATTGACGGAGCACTCACCTATATCCAGGCGCAAAACCTCACCAACCTGGGCACCGGGCGCATCTATGGCGACCATTTGGCTATAGGAGCAGATACCGTCACCAACACCGCTGAAACAGTAAACAGCCAAACCCGCGCAGGCACCATTGCAGCCAGAGAGCGGCTGGACATGGGCGTGCAGGCCCTTTACAACAACCACAACGCCATCATCTACAGTGGCGGGGATATTGTTATCGGGGGCGAGCTTCAGAACAACGCTAATGGGACACCTTTGGCGCAGGGAAGCGCGACATTGGTGCAAAACGATGGTGCGACCATCGAAGCCACAAACAGCATCTCCATTACAGCCACAGACATCCACAACCTTAATAGCAGCTATCAGGCACATGACGTTTTACAGGACAGTGAACAAAAATTCGTGCACATCTTGCCCAATGGCACCATCGTTGATAATGAAGGCGTCTATTACTTTAAAGAGCGGGGTAGCCAAAGCTATACTGTAGAGCGGTATTTCCGGGTCAGCAGTATCAATGAGGCGCGCAGGGCGCTGGGTGAGAGTTCGCACTATTTCATGCTGCTGCCCTCCCAAAACTACACAGAAAGCCAGTGTCTGCAAATCTATGCTTTGGGCGGAATTCCTAAACCGGCCTTTAATGTATTTAGACAACCCGACACCGCGACCTATGCGCCGGATCACCGGGTCTGGCAGATACTGGGAGTGAATGCACCTGACCCTATCCCCACGGACAGCCAGGGCAATACCTGTGATGGCGTGAATTACTGTGGCTCATCAAGCCCTGAATATACCCAGTACACCACCTGGAGAACCAACAATCTGGCCAATTACCAGGCACTTAATACCGAGATTAGCCGCTTTAACCTTGACCTTGACAGCCGCAAAGTCAGCATGGAAACCCTGCGTGAATACACGCAGGACCATTACCGCACCGAAGTCATCGCATCCAACCCCGGGCAGATACTGGCGGGCGGCAATATTCTGCTCACAGGCAATACACTCAACGACAAAAGCCGCATCATTGCGGGCCAGACCCTGCAAACCCAGGGCAACCTCACCAACAATGCAGCCCAGGGACAGGACTATCTGGTGCGCAACGGCACAGAAATCAACACCATCCGTACCGCCAGCGGCAGGGACTGGTCTGCTGCACTGCCATTCAACCAGCGCGATGGAGCAACCCAGTTCAGCCTGGGTGTCAGTGCATTTGACCAAAACACCACCCCCACGGGTACAGGCACGCAGATCACTTCACGCCCCAGTGGCGGGGGTCACGCCATAGGCGCTATCCAGTTGCCTACCAGCAGCCTTTACCAGATCAACCCGAATGCGAATGGTAACTATCTCATAGAAACCGATCCCCGGTTTGCCAACTACGGCACCTGGCTCACTTCGGACTACATGCTTGAAGCACTTGGACTTGACCCTGCGCGTACCCAAAAACGACTGGGAGACGGTTTTTATGAGCAGCAACTGATCCGTGAACAAATCGGCCAGCTCACTGGATACCGTTATCTCGCAGGATACACCAGTGATGAAGAACAATACAAAGCCCTGATGAATGCAGGCGTAGAGTTTGCTCAAGAATACAACCTCTCGCCAGGCATCGCGCTCACCGCTGAACAAATGCAACAGCTCACCAGCGATATCGTGTGGATGGTAACGCAAGACGTCACCTTGCCCGATGGCAGCATTCAAAGTGTTCTGGTCCCACAAGTCTATACCCGTGCAGGCACCAGCCTCATCACCACGGACGGGGCGCTGCTGAGCGCCAATAATGTATACATCACAGGTCAGGAAGGCCAAGCTTCGAACCTGACCAACCGTGCAACAATATCTGCAAGACAAAACCTCATTGCAGACGTTGGTCATATCCAGAACATCACCACAGGACAAATGCACGCCAACGACCTCCTGCTGCAAAGTGCCACCGACATCGACAATGTGGGCGGCGTCATCTCGGCAGACAACAGCATCACCCTTGTGGCAGCCAGAGATATCAACATTTCCTCCACTGTCGCAGAAGGCTATGACAATTCAGGACAGCGCAACAACATCGGCAACACAGGCGTTGTTTACCTGAGTGGGCAGTCTCAAACCCAACAACCGGCCACAGACCCTGACCCACAAACACCCTATACCCGCCAAAGTGAAGGTACGGATAGTCACTCTGCTGATGGACAAATCCGCATGCAGGCAGGGCGCGACATCAATCTCCATGCGGCCAACATCATCAATAATGCGCAGATTGCAGCGCTACCTGAAAATAAAGGCGAAGGACAGCAAAACACAGATGGTGCGGGTAACACAAGCACGGCAGTGTCAAATACTGCTTCAACGAATTCCCAGTCTGGCAGCACCACACTGGTTGCAGGAGGTAACATCCATATCGGCACGGTTACCACCAGCCAAAGCCACCATGCCCAGTTTGATGCCAAAAACAGTGCAAGTCAAAGCGCCATAACGGAAACAGGCTCGCAGATCAGCAGCACAGGCGATATCAATCTGGTTGCTCAAAACGACCTCACCATTCGCGCCTCAGACCTGGAAAGCGCACAGGGGGCGATCAATGCCAATGCCAACACCATCAACATTGAAGCCGGAGACGCTTCTACCAGCAACTCCAGCAGCTTTTACGGCAGCTTCTCGGGCACTCTGGGCTCAAAAAGCTATGAGCGGCGTTATGCCAACAGCCAGGAAGGACTGCTAGGCTCGAATTTAAGTGCCGAGCAAATCAACCTGCACAGCAACGAGGACATGAACATCACCGCCAGCAATGTGGTGGCGACCAATGATGTGAACCTCGTCTCCACAGAAGGTAACGTCACTATCCAAAGCGGCACAGGCTCCACTCACAGTGAAAGCTATGAGCGTACACGCCGCTCTGGTCTGTTCTCAAGCGGGATGGCTGTGACCATCGGGAACCAGAAAACCACCACGACCGAAACGATGGATGCCACCTATGCGCAAGGGTCAAGCGTCGGTTCCCTTGAGGGCAATGTCAACATACTGGCTCAAAACGGCACCTATACCCAGACAGGCTCCGATGTACTGGCCTTACAGGGGGATATCAATGTGGTGGCGCAGGACATCACCATCCAGGAGGCCAGGGAAACCCAGCAGAATACCTCTACTTATGAATTCAAACAAAGCGGCCTGACCATAGGCGTGAGTTCGCCCCTGATTGGTGCCATACAGACTGCCCAGCAGATGCAAGACGCCTCGGACAGAACCAGTAATTCCAGAATGGACGCGCTGGCAGCAGGCGCGGCTGCATTGAACGTATACAACAACAAAGATGCAATCCTTGGTTCTGTTGACGCACTCGCGTCAGGACAATCCCCGGCAGACGCCGGATTCAGCCTGAGCGTGAGCATTGGAAGCTCCAAAGCCAGCAGCCGCAGTGAAGACGTCAGCGACAGTACCATGGGGTCAAGCCTCAGTGCGGGAGGAAATATCAACCTGGTGGCTACCGGCAGGCCCAATCCAACTGCTAACAATGAAGAAAAACCCACCTATACAGGTGGTAACATCACCATACAGGGCAGCAATGTCACGGCCCAAAACAATGTCACCCTGGTTGCCAATGATGCAGTCAATATCCTCGCAGCAAGCAATACCAGTTTCAGCACCAGCAGCGACAAAAGTTCATCAGGCTCATTGGGGGTGAGCATTGGTGCGGGGATAGGTATCAATGCCAGCGCAAGCAAATCGCGCGGCAGCAGCAATGGCCAAGACCGGACCTGGACAGGCAGCCATATCAATGCAGGCAATACCACAACCATCATCAGTGGCGGAGATACCAATATCATTGGCTCCCAGGTGGCAGGAAATACCGTCATTGCCAATATCGGGGGCGACCTCAACATCCAGAGTCTGCAAGACACCAGTATCGGCCACAGTGACAGCAAAAGCTCCAGCGGCAGCATTGGCATCACCATCGGAGGGCCAGTCACAGGCTCCTTCAATTCCAGCAAAGTCCATGCGAATGGCACATATGCGAGTGTGAACGACTATGCGGGTATCATGGCTGGAGACGGCGGCTTTGACATCACGGTTGCAGGCAACACAGATCTTAAGGGCGCCATCATCGCCTCTACGCAGGAAGCTGTAGACAACAACCGCAACCAGCTCACCACAGGCAGCCTGACAACAAGCGATATCCACAACCGCAGCGATTATGACGCCAAAGGTTCATCCATTGGGGCTGGCATCAGTATTGGTGGCGGCAGCATCACACCCTCAATGCCAACTGCCATGAACGGCAAAGAAAGCGGTTCAGACAGCAGTACAACGCTGGCAGGCATCAGTGGCGGTCAGATTATCATCACCAATGAAGCCGAACAGCAAAACAGGACAGGACAAACGGCTGAGGAAGCCATCCAAGGGATCAACAGGGATGTGCTCACCGGGCAGGACAGCAATGGCCTCGCACAGAACTGGGATACCCGGGAGCTGGTCGATGAGATGAAGGCCAATATGGAAATTGGCGAGGCCTTCAACCGGGAACTGGGCACATTTGCCGCAACCAAATCCACAGAACTGGATGCGGCAAGGGAAGCCCTCAAAACTGAAACTGATCCGCAAAAGCGCCAGGAGCTTCAAAACTTCCTGGACAGTAACCAAATGTGGGAAGTTGGTGGTATAGGGCGTCTGGGGCTCACTGCCATTAATGCCGCTCTTAGCGGAAACGTGAGCGGAAGCAGTGCAGACCTCTTAAGAGACTCGGCGATCAATGTGCTACAGGGGCTTGCTGCCAGTGAAATCAAAGACTTCATCAATGCCTACGCGCCGGGTAATGACGGGTTAAGGGCGGCTTTACATGCCATAACGGCATGTGCTGGAGCAGCAGCACAAAGTGCGGATTGCGGTTCCGGTGCGCTGGGGGCGGCGGGCAGTGTCGTCCTCAACAACCTGATTGACGGCTTGAATGATCCGAACCTGACTGAAAGCCAGAAGAACGAGCGCATCAACTTGATTAATACGATTATTGCGGGGGTGACAGAACTAGCAGGGGGCGACAGTGCTGTGGCGAGCGCGGCAGCTACCATTGAAACTGAGAATAACCAGTTTGGGGGAGGTAGCTTTATGGGCTATTCTCCCAGTGCCATGCAACCGATTATTTCTGCTGAAGTGGGTGTGGAACAACAGTGTTATGCCCAAGGTGGGTGTACAGCAGAAGAGAGGGAAACGCTTAGACGGCAGGCGGGGCTTGCACCGCATTATGATACGAGTCCAACGCTTGTTGGGGAGGTTATAGGGGGTGCGCGCGAAGTTATTTTACCTATAACAGCAGAAGATGTAACCACAGCGTTTGATCCGGAGGCTGGCTGGGGTGAGAGGTCGATTATCATTGTGGGCGCAGTTGCAGGGCCTTTGGGGGATCTGGTTTCCGGAATAAGGAAAGGAGCTGATATAGCTGATGCTGTAGGTGATGCGGCCAAAGGAATTAACCGTACCGAGGATTTGGCTTCCACTGGGAATAAAGTTGATGTGCCAAATAATACTACAGGGGGAGGGATTTCTGGAGGGCAAGGGATAAGTAATGTAGAAAGGTATTCTGGAGATTTAGTAAGAGTTAATGTAAATGATCCTGATGCAATTAAACTCGCAGAACGTATTGGAGGAGATCCAAGCGTAAGGTTTGCTAATGATACAAGAGAATTTGATGCAATAAGTAGTCAATATATCGGGCAAGCAAAGCCTGGAGGCATCCAGCTTGGAAGTAACCTTAGGAATCAAATGAGAGCGACTTTTGAAGCTGCAAAAGCCACTGATAGAAGTGTGTATTATCATTTTAATGGCCTTCCTGCTCAAGACGTTATTGATAAATTAAATGAATATAGTCAGAGGTATGGCGTTCGAGTCGTTATTGATACCAATCCTTTTTGAAGTTCAGTTGTGAGATTAAAGAAATGATTAAATATTTTGGTTGGATAGATATAAGAGAATATGCAGAGGACTGCGACCCAGTGAATGAGAAAAAATTACTTACAACTATTGAAAAGTATATATCGAAAAACAAACTAAATGAAATTTCGTATCTTGCTAGAATACATTCTGCAAATGGTGGTTGGCATCTCTTATTAAGCGGGGGAGCGAATCATTTCAATGATAGAATCAAAGCCTTATTTGGTTTGCTTGAAATGATAGCAAACCTTGCGAAAGGTTCTTATGGGCAAATGTATTTTTGGAATGATGAGAATGATGAGAATCCCAATGCATATAATGAATTTGATGTTTATGTCTTAATTAGAGGAAAGATAACAAAAAAGAAAGATACAATATTTTCTCCTCTTTCTCCAACAGTAGAAGATTGACTGTCGCCCTATATATTTATTGTTAAAGCAAAATATCATGACTTTAGCCATGGAAGTATTCTACTTTTGATGAAGGTTGATATTCGAGGTGGAACAATTAATGGTGTTCCTAATCAGAGAGGAGTTCGCTGATGAATGAGATACATAATAATTTTTCGTTAAATTTTGCTGATATACAAAATGAAGTTAATTTGACGTGGAAAGATATTCTGTGGGGATATGAAAAAAACTATTGAATGAAAAAGATATTATTAGTTATGCATGTAATCATATCCACGAAAAAGATGAGCACGGATTAATAACAAGCTTGGCAATAAAAGATGATGCAGAGCATCAATCGATATATGAGTTATTAAAAAAAGTTGCAGGCTCTTTAAGTGACTACAATACTGATAAATGGCTGTATATAATTTTATTGTATATATTTAATAATAGAGAAAAATATAAGGATCCATTCGAGGAAGTGGAAATGGTTTATGCAGATTTTGATTATCCTGAAGAAATTGAATCATTTGTCAGATATATGTCACCAAAAGATTATAATCCACGCCAATATAGCTTCGAAGAAAATATTCAAAGATTATATAGCTTTTAGAATGATTATCTAAGAAATAAGAAACAGGCTTTCAATAAATAGGGGTTACAAGAAGTGCCGCATTTTTTGATGATTTAGCTTGCAAGCAACTGGGAAAACTCTGACAAGATATGAACTAACTATCCTAGGCAGTGCGGTTTATTTAGGCAAAGAAAATGTGATTGTGTGTTTTCAGACAGATTTTGTCATTGAACCAAAAGATAAATAATAGTTAATAATCGTTATGAGGTTAAACAAATGTAACTTCGGGCATGATTTCAAGAGGGACAAAATAAATGGCAAATAAATTATTATTCCCAACGGGAGTGTTACCGACATTTGATGAGCTGCTAAGTATTATTACAGAAGGTCTTAATAATCTTGATGTAGAGCCTTACCGAGTTATTGTTGGTGTTCCTACTACCATGAGTACTGATTTAATAAAATCAATGGTTTATGTCCAGCAGCATGGTGCTAAGGAATTTTTTTGCTGGATTACTTTTAGTTATTTCGAATTAGACTTGAGAGAAGAAAGCGAGAAAGATTTGCCATATGTAGTAGGAACACAAACACGGGGTGAAGAAAATCAATATTTTGCTACCATAATCGCTTATATATTAGTTAAAAAATTGGGCCGAATAATTTATGATGATGCCCATTTGCTGGGAAATAAAGATAGTTATTCTGTAGATGAATTATTTTCTCTTGTAGAAATTGCAAAAGACAAAATTTATCCAAGAACTCAATGTTAAAGTATTCAGAAGTTAAAACGATTATTGATCCTAGAAAAATTATGAGTATACAAATACTTGAACCAATACAGATCCAGTTAACTGAAAACTTTATAGATGAAAACTATCCATCGATTAATTTTCAATTTGAAGCAACTGCAAAGCAGTTTTCGTCTATCATCGATTGCAAAGGAGAAATATATATTGAATACTCTATTTTTGATGAGTTTATATTCCAATTGAAAAAAAAAGAAAATAATGCAATACTTACAGATATGAATAAACAATTTAATCTTGAAATTATATTTTTACAAAATAGGTTTAAATTTTTATGGGAATTTTCTAAAAAAAGTATTGATGGCAGTAATATAAAAATCGAATTTTCAAATATTATTTCAGAAGAAGTATTTTTGATGATTAGAAATCAATTTATAGAATATCCAAAATGGTGGTAATAGAATTTTTGCATAATTATAAATATGAGAACAATAAAAAATCTTTTATTAATCATAGCCATAGCCCTCTATAGCTTCCAGAGCTACACCCAGCCCCTACCACTACCCAACAACCCAGCCCAGGAACTCATCCTGCAACAGCAGCGAGAGCGGGAACTGCGCGAGCAGATGGACAGTACATCCAATGTGCGAATTCCCGAACTCGAACAGGTGCAGCCAGCCCGGTTGGCCATACCAGAAGAAACGCCATGCTTTCCCATTGATAACATCGTTCTTGTTGGTGAACTGGCTGATAAATTCCAGTTTGCCCTATCTGCCACAGATGATGGCCCTGATGGGCAAGACTCCGCCACAGGCCGTTGCCTTGGTACTGCTGGCATCAGCATCGTGATGGGTCGAATACAGAACGCCATCATCACCAAAGGCTATGTCACCACCCGAATACTTGCCGCCGAACAGGATCTCACCACAGGCACTTTGGCACTGACTGTCATCCCTGGGCAAATACGCGCCATCCGCTGGGGTGAAGGCTCCCAAATCCGAACCAGTTGGCGTACAGCCCTTCCCATGCGCGAAGGCGACATCCTCAACCTGCGCGACATCGAGCAGGCACTCGAAGTCTTCAAGCGCGTACCCACGGCTGACGCCAACATCGAGATTGAACCAACAGAAACGCCGGGGCAAAGCGACCTTGTCCTTTACTGGCAGCAAAAATTCCCGTTTCGCCTCAACCTCTCCATTGATGATGGCGGCAGCCGCAGCACCGGACGCTACCAAGGAGCAGTGACCTTATCCTACGATAACTGGCTCACCTTAAACGACTTATTCTATGTCAGCCTTAACCACCATCTGGCGGACAGTATGGGTGGTAACTCCAGAGGTTACAGTCTGCATTACTCTGTCCCCATCTATAGCAACTGGCTCATCAGCCTTAACGGCAGCTATTACAAATACGAACAGCAAATTGCTGGCATCAACCAGAACTATGCCTATTCAGGCAGTTCCCAAAATGCCGACATCACACTCAGCCGCCTCATCTACCGCAACAGCAGCATCCGATTAAATGGATACACCAGAGGCTGGACAAGAAAATCCCACAACTACATTGATGATGTGCAAATCGAAGTCCAGCGCCGCCAGACGGCAGGATGGGAACTGGGAGCCGATTACCGACAGTTTATAGGTAATGCCATTCTTAACACCACCCTCTCCTATAAACGTGGAACAGGAGCCAACCGTTCATTACGTGCACCAGAAGAAAACTATGGCGAAGGTACTTCCCGCATGAAAATCGTCAACCTCAACGCCTCCCTGAGCATCCCCTGGAGAATCGGAAACCAGAACTTCAGATATTACGGTACTATTCGAGGACAATGGAATGATACCCCACTCATTCCACAGGATCAGTTCTCCATAGGAGGACGCTATACCGTCAGGGGATTTGATGGAAAAAACACCCTGATGGGAGACAGGGGACTCCTGTGGAGAAACGACATTGGCTGGGTTATACCCAACACCAGCCATGAACTCTATGCAGGCATCGATTTTGGCAGAGTATCAGGGCCAGCAACGAAATACCAGGTTGGACAAAACCTCACAGGAGCCGTGATTGGACTCAGAGGAGGTTTTAACATCAAAAACCAGGGTTATTTCAGTTATGATGCATTTGTGGGAACACCGCTGCATAAACCCGGAGGATTTGAAACATCCAAATTCACATCCGGCTTTAACCTTAACTTTTCCTTCTAGGCAGCACAGAAATAAACTGAGAAAAGAAGAAACCAACAAGGCAGGAAACCATGAGCAGGCCAATATCACCCATACCGCAACGGCAGACAAGAACACTTGCCACAATAGTCCTCACACTGTTGATGGCATTTACCCTGGCCTCATGTGCCACAGCGATGAGCTATGATGACTACCTGGGCCAGTATTGGGAGATGACTGAAAAGGAACTGCTACAGGCTTGGGGAACGCCTCAAAGCAGGCAAGAAGAAGATGGACAGGTACGCTTGGTATACACCAGCACTGGAATGCGTAACGTCATGGTGTCTCCAGCTATTTACGAGCCTTACTTTGATGGCAGGAATGTTCACCACCGGATTGTGCAGCCCGAGCGCTGGAGGCAGGAGCAAACCCATTGCAAGACCGTCTTTGTGTTTGAGCAAGGGCAGATGCTCTACACAAATTATGAGGGGAATGGGTGCATCGCCCCCAACTGAATGCATATACACCCCTAGGCCTTTTGAGGGCCTTTTAAAGATAAAGAACCATTCCGCAAGGAATGGTTCCTCTTAGCCCTTACAATTCCTTTCCCTTATTCCCTTTTTGTGCTTTTAGCTATCCTTTTATAGGATGGCATTTGACAAGCCAGCTTATTGTTGATAACATCTTCCCTCTTACGGGAATTGGTACACAAAAGGGTACATAGTAGCTTTTGTATACTAAAAATCCACGGGATTTCAATGGGATGCAGGTTGCATGCAATGAACTTCACCCGCTCCAGCTTTTCGCAAGGCATTTTTGGATTTTGGCTCTGCGGGGTGTGGGGACAAAGTCAAAGGTCAATACTGATTTGAGCGTTCTGGTTTCGATGTTCGAGCGTTCAAATCTGTGTTGATGCCCATGTGGCTCAGTGGTAGAGCACTCCCTTGGTAAGGGAGAGGTCGCGCGTTCGATCCGCGCCATGGGCACCATTTTAAACCGTTGTATCGTTAGCATCGATCAGTCGAATCAGGAGTTCTGACAAATGGCGAAAGGCAAGTTTGAGCGTACGAAGCCCCACGTGAACGTGGGCACGATTGGGCACGTAGACCACGGCAAGACCACGCTGACAGCAGCGATTGCCTCCGTGCTGTCGCAGAAATTTGGCGGCG